>CAZXGQ010000040.1:0-26701 GCA_964640415.1 uncultured Prevotella sp. | reverse complement strand
TTACAAGAATCGCAAAGCTAAAAGAGTTTGTACACAACATGGCAATATTAAAATCATTATGCCATTGCAGAAAGTTTAGATATTAGTATGCTTATGATAAATAAACGAATGCGGCGCAGAAATGAACTTATAAATTCATTTCTGCGCCGCATATCTCTTTCAAAGGGTTCATAACAAAGTCTCTTTCATGCATTAGCGGATGTGGAATCTTTAAATCGGGCTCATCGACTCGGAGATCATCGTAAAGTAGAATGTCAATATCTATGACTCTGTCGCTGTAGTTGCCGTCTACGCTTTTACCTGTCCTGCCAAGGGTCTTTTCTATACCTTGGGTTATCAAGAGCACACCTCTTGGCGATAGCTTTGTTTCACAACAAACGCACGCATTGATAAACATATTTGGAGAATAGAATCCCCAAGGTTCCGTTTCGTAGAGACCTGACTGTTTAATGACATGACCGACCTTTTGGTCGATCATGTCTATTGCTGTTCTAATCAGTCGTTTTCTATTGCCTATGTTAGAACCCAGGCTAAGATAAACGTTATGCATCAAAACTTAGTATTAATCAACAATCAGAAGACTGTCACCAAAGCAGCCGAACTTATATCCGTGTTCAACAGCGAGCTTGTAACATTCCATCACTTTATCGTAACCTCCAAATGCAGCGGTTGACATGACAAGTGTTGACTCTGGATGATAGAAGTTTGAAATCATTGAGTCAGCCAACTGATAGTCATAAGGCGGGAAAATGAACTTTGATGTCCAGCCATCATATTCTTTCAGATAACCGTCTGTTCCTGTAGCAGTCTCCGTTGCCTTGGCCACACTGCATCCTACAGCGCAAATGTGATGTCCGGCATTCTTTGTTTTGTTCACAATTTCGCAACATTCCTTGGTAACCACCATTGCCTCAGAGTCCATCTTGTGCTTTGACAAGTCTTCAACCTCAATCTGCGAGAAGTTGCTCAAACTGCAATGCAACGTAAGGAACGCTGTGTTAATGCCTTTAATTTCCATACGTTTCATCAGCTCACGGCTAAAATGTAGACCTGTGGCAGGAGCTGTTACAGCACCAATCTTGTCAGCATATATAGTCTGGAAATTATCCATATCTTCCTTAGTGGCATGAGAATGGACGTGCATATTCTCCATGCCAGCCTCAGTCGGACGATTATTCAAGACATAAGTTGGCAATGGACATTCTCCAAGATCATACAAATCCTTAACGAACTGATCGTGAGGACAATCGTACAAGAAACGCAAAGACCGACCACGGCTTGTTGTATTGTCGTAAACCTCAGCCACCATGACACCGGCGTCGTCGAAGAAGAGTTTGTTGCCTATTCTTATCTTTCGGGCTGGTTCTACAAGTACATCCCAAAGATGAGTCTCTTCATTTAGTTCACGGAGCACGAAGACTTCTATCTTCGCATCAGTCTTCTCCTTTGTACCATACAAGCGAGCAGGAAACACCTTAGTGTCATTCAAGACAAACGTGTCTCCCTCGTCAAAGTAGTCGAGAACATTACGAAAATCAAGATACTGTCCTTCTATTGGTTTACCTTCGCTATCTTTCTTGAAAAGTTCTATCTCACCGCTTTTGCGATGAAGCACCATCAAGCGCGACTCATCACGTCGGTACACACGGAATGACTCTTTTTCTCCTTTATCATTAACAAACTCACGCTCGACGCTATGAGGATATAAAGCCACAAGTTCCTGCGGCAAATTGAAATTAAATTGGGATAATTTCATAGTTTATCAGTTAGCCACTCGTTGAAGTGATCGAAGTTTATACAATCGTTTACGTTAATGTCTCCTACCCTTGTTCGTCTGAGAGCGGTAAGGTATGCTCCGCTATTAAGCTCTCTGCCTATGTCACGGGCAAGCGCGCGAATATATGTGCCTTTACCGCAGACGACTCTTATGGAAATGCGCGCGTTTTCTTTGTCGAAGTCGGTCAACTCTATCTCATCAATGCGAATGTGTTTTGGTTTGAGTGTGACCTCCTCGCCTTTACGGCGAAGCTTGTATGCCCTGTCTCCATCCACCTTTACCGCACTGTACGTTGGAGGCACTTGTTCAATGTCTCCAACAAACTTATTGAGTGTCTCCAACACCAACTCCCGTGTGATGTGATCATACGGGTACGTGTTATTAACCTCATGTTCCATGTCATAGCTGACAGTTGTTGCTCCGAGCTGCAACGTTGCCGTATACTCTTTAGTATGGCTCTGCAACTCTTCGATCTGCTTTGTGCATTTACCGGTACAAAGAATAAGGACACCTGTTGCCAATGGATCAAGCGTTCCGGCATGACCAACCTTGACTTTTTGACCCACAGCCTGAGACAACAAGTATCTGCAGTGAGCCAACGCGCCAAAGCTACTCATGTGGTACGGCTTATCTATAGCGATTATCTCCCCTTTTATAAAATCCATAGGAGAACCTTTTATTCAAACATGATCATGCTATGGCCCGTAAGCATCCAAATCAGGATGAACGCACCAATAACAATTCTATACCATCCAAATGGTTTGAAACCGTATTTGGAAAGGAAGTCCACAAACCATTTCATAGCAAGCAGGGCAACAATGAATGCCACAACACATCCGATAAGGAGCATCACAAGATTCTCAGACGTTGCCCAGTTTGTACCTACAGCGTCACTGCCGACAAACAACTCAAGAACATCTAGTCCTGTGGCTGCAGCCATAGTAGGAACGGCAAGAAAGAAAGAGAACTCTGCGGCACGACGGCGCGTGAGTTTCTGACTCATACCACCGACAATAGTTGCCATTGATCGGCTTGTGCCAGGAATCATTGACAAACACTGTATGAGACCAATCCAAAAAGCACGTCTCTCAGTGACCTTGTTTTGCTCTGTTCCTTTGTTGAAGATATTGTCGCAGAAAAGCATGAAAATGCCGCCAAGTACGAGCATGACGGGTACTATCCAAATAGCGTTGGAAGGTGTGAGCATGAAGTCTATCATGCCAGACTTCTTAACAACTAAACCTACGATACCTGTTGGAACAAAAGCAACAAGCAACAGCCAATAGAAGCGCCACTTGTGGATGAACTTCTGCCAACCATTGCTGCCAGCCGGTGCGGGAGTATGATCAAGGCGGAAGAATCTGTTCCAATATAGTACCACTACTGAAAGAATGGCACCAAACTGGATTATAATGGTAAACGCTCTTACAAAGTCAGAGTTCTCGACACCCAACAGGTTTTCTGCAATAAGCATGTGCCCCGTCGAAGACACTGGCAAGAATTCTGTAAGGCCTTCAACTATTGATATTATAATGGTCTGAAGAAGGGTCATTAGTGCTTTGGCTTACGGATGATGGCATATATCAATGAGATAAAGCCAATGAAACATACAACTGGAGCTACTTTTATACGACGAGCGCTGAAGATATCGGGATTGTAAGCTTGTTCACTGGAGCTTGCACCACTCATAAGAATGAAGCCTATTACTACAATCGCGAAACCAATTGCCATAAGCAAGAAATTAGTACGGTCGAACGCATAGTTGCGCCCACCACCCTGATGTTCATTTGATGAAACGGGCATCTGCTTAGTATTATTATTGTCTGACATACGACAAAAATGTTTAATGTTATTTTTAAATCTTATATAAGTCCCCGGCTTTCATGCGCAGGAATCTATTGACTGATATGTTTGCGCAAATCATCGTTATTATAATGCCAAACAGCATTACAGCCGCACCGGTTACAACCATTTCGCGCCAAGTAACGATGGTGAGGATTTCGGGCTCATAGCAATACAGCGCATACATTCCCAACCCCAAAACTATGCAAGCAATAACCGCCGCCACAATACCTATTAAAACGGCATTCAACACAAAAGGTCTGCGGATAAAGCCCCATGAGGCTCCTACAAGTTTCATGGTATGGATAGAGAAGCGTCGCGCATAGATGCCCAGGCGCACTGTATTGTTGATAAGTGAGAATGAAACAAAAGTGAGCAGAAGGGCGAGGACCATCAATGCCATGCCGATCTTGGCTAAGTTGCGGTTCACCGCATCGACCAAATCCTTCTGATAGGTTATATCAGAGACTTTGGGATATTTCTTCAGTTCCTTTGAGATCCAGCTTAACGAGTCATTGTTGGCATAATCACTCTTCAGGGTCAATTCTATGGATGACGAAAATGGATTCACACCATCAGTAAAGCTGGAAGGGTCGGTTCCCATCTGTTTTGCTGCGTCACGAAGCGCAGATTTCTTACTAATGAAATGAATGGTCTTGATATATGGTCTTGCAGTGAGGCTTTGGATTATTGTCTGAGCCTCGTTGTCGGCCATGTCTTGCTCAAGCATCATGGTCACGGTAAGATTTTCCTTGACATAGGACGATAGATTACGCCCCGTCAGCGTGGAAAACACAACCAATCCTAAGAGAACAAGCACCATTGCCGTACTGATGCACAGCGTTACCTTTTGTAAGCGGCCCGAGCGTCCGGTGCTCTTTATATGTTTTTTCTTCATTATAGAATTATCACTATCAATGCAAACTGAATGCAAAGTTACTAAATGAATGACCCATACACGAATGTTTAACTGCTATTAACACTGTCAACCAACAGTTAGGGTTCGTTTGCCGTTGTCATCGCGCTCGCTGATGAATCCGTGCCTATAAGCGTAGAGCAACTCTTGAAGGTCGTCAATTTGAGCATTCAGTTCCTTGCCCTTGTCTGTGTCTGCCACAAGCATGCGGCGTGACGACATTTCCACGATTTGAATCGTAGACTTAATGTCAGAACCTCGGAGTATGGCATCCTCAGTGCATGTAAATGGTTCGTGCTGAACGAGTTGAAATCCCCGACTATGGTACACAAGCGTGTATCCGGCAATGCCGGTCTCATGATGGTAGGGCTGCGAGAAGCCGCCGTCAATAACCATGAGCTTGCCATTTGCCTTGATTGGACTCTCGCCTTTCACTGCCTTTACCGGTACATGGCCGTTGATTATATGACGGTTAGGGTCGGTTATGCCAAAAGCCTTAAGGATGTTGTCGCAAACGTCTTCGTTGTTGCGCAAGATGAAATAATAGCCTTTCTTCTCTTCATGAGTCTCTTTTTCTTTGATGAAGTAGCGCTCGAACGCTGCCATTTTCGCCTTGTCGAACAGCGGGCTGTCTGAACCACTCCAAAGATACATGAAATAATCAATGGCATAGTCCATCATTTCCTGTGTTGTGTCGTTCTGGAACGCACATCTTATGAGCATGCCGACATCAATCATTAGCTGTTGCCCGCTTGCGTAGTGCCCAGGATAAATCTCTACATTTTTCATTGAGCCGTCCTCGCAAAGAGGAATAGACGCATGAAAGAGGAGGTTGTTGTTCCAAATGGAGTACATGCAACCGTGCGACAGCATCAGTTTTACATGTTTGTGAAGTTTTTCGCTTACTCCGAAACTGTGGTGAAGCTTTGCCACAAGATTAGCTTCTTCCTGGGTGAGCTCGTTTGGATTTTTCGGATCAACCGTAGGGAAGTTGCAACTTGTCAACTTATACTCTTTTCCGCCAATATCAATGGTACCCTTCTCATAGTTGATGCGTTCGAGCATGGCTCTGTCCTGCATCTTCCATTCCGGATGTTTCTTGTAGAGCTGTCCTTCGAGTTTGAACTGCAAAACGGCTATGGCCTTATGCTCCTTGGCTATCAGCTGACGAGTCTTTTCATCGATGGCTCCTATGCCACCGTCAGTTTTTGGCAAGAACTCCGTGCAAGGATCATCCCCGTAGGCTTCCATGGCAAATGTAGCCAACGGCACAAGGTTGATACCATAGCCATCCTCAAGAGTAGCGAGGTTCGCATATCGTAAAGAAAGACGAATCACAGAACACATGCAAGCATCGTTGCCTGCCGTGGCACCCATCCATAATATGTCGTGATTTCCCCAGGTGATGTCCCATGAGTGATAAGTCTCAAGCAAGTCCATTATGCGGTGTGCACCCGGACCACGGTCATAGATATCGCCCAGTATATGCAATTGGTCGATGGCAAGACGCTGAATGACGTTAGAGATGGCCACAATGAAATCATCGGCGCGCCCCGTCGAAATGATTGTGTCTACAATCACATTTACGTAATCTGCCTTATTCTTGTCTTCAGGACGCTCGTGCAGCAACTCCTGGATAATGTATGAAAAGTCCTTTGGCAAAGACTTGCGCACTTTAGAGCGTGTGTATTTGCTTGACACATCCCTGCACACAGCAACGAGATGATGAAGGGTTATGTGATACCAGTCATTGATGTCAGGCTCTGATGCCTTGACCAATTCCAACTTCTGCTCAGGATAATAGATCAAGGTGCACAATTCACGTTTCTCAACTTCACGCAGCGTATTGCCGAACAATTCGTTCACCTTGCGTTTGATGTTTCCGGAAGCATTCTTAAGAATATGCTGGAATGCCTCGTATTCACCGTGGATGTCGGCAACAAAATGTTCTGTTGCCTTGGGCAGATTAAGAATAGCCTGAAGATTGATAATCTCGGTACTCGCGGCTGCTATTGTCGGGAATATGTTGGACAGCAACCCGATATATCTCATGTCACTTACTATATCGTAATTATTCTTGCTCATAGTTTTCAATATTTAGATACAGCGGTTTATTAGATTCGCGTTTATTATTTAATAGTTGTATAAGCCGAATTTGGTCATCTGTCTGATCATTCTCTTTGTCTTTTTGCCTTCCAATGGCTCGAATATCCAGAAACCGTCGGGCAAACCAAGAAATGTTGACATTGCTGATGTCAGGCGTTCTGCCAAGTCTTCGATATTGAGCCTTGAAACCATATCCCTGACCAGGTCCTCGTCAACATCTCGGAACCTCGTCAGAGAATATAAATCAACAAAATGCGACAATGGCAACGAATGATGATTCAATTCAAAATGAATGTTGAGTATTGCCAGACAAAGCTGGCATTCATTCTTGGCGTTATTGTCAAATACGTCCTTTACCTTATTTTTTAAAAGAATGTTCTTTGACAGCAAGGAATCCATCACGAGTTTTCCTTCCACGTATTTCGACATGGGCTCGAAACGGTCTATCTTTGAAACATCCAGCATGGGATGGCTTATTTCCAGGGCATCGAAAGCCTGCAACATGCAGTCTGTGATATGTTCTTGGTCAGAATATATCAACAGACGCCGCCAATCTTCTGTTGAGAATTGCGTGAATTTGTTTACAAATTCTTCTACCGAATCCTCCTGAAAAGCAGGATTTAGGCTAATTGCATTGGGGTCTGTACCAATCTGCAACAAGGTGCCAATGATACCTTGTATTTCAGGCTTCAGGCAAAGCTGGCAATTTGAGTCTATGACCTTTCGGTAAAGTCTTTCAATTTGATTGGCAGCTTCCTCAAATGATATCAGACTTGTAAGCACTGGGTTCTTGACTATGGCAATGCGCTTGTTCCATCCAAGGCTTACGAAATTGTCATGCTCCAGTTTTCCGCAAACGTGTACTGCGGCAGCACGCTCAACTAATTGGCGCTGTCTTCTCGATAATATAGTACGCTTGCGTTTCGATGTTTCCCATGGTTGCAGTCCTCCGAGCGGGGTAACGATATAAGGCAGTCCATGCGCATATGCTCTTGTTGCCAAGGCGCATGCGGCATGACTCCAACACCCAAAGAAATGGATGAGATCATATTCATCAAGTTGCAATGTCTTATGGTTCTCTCCACTCACGAAATACTGCACGTCAACACCTTCAGGATAGCTTTCTGCTAACCTGCTGACGAGGTCATGATTTATGGCAACAGCATCAATATGGTGAGGTACAAAAAGAAGGACCTTCAACATGGCAACTTATTGTAGTGCAACCTATTGTTTATGAGTGGTAAAATCAAGTTTGTTTGAGAACTTATGACGAAGCAGATAACCGAGATTCTTCCATATTACCGAAATCTGGAACGGATACAACAGAAGCAAGGGTATGGGCTCGTCAAAAGCCGACATAGCCATTCTCGCAAACACCGTACGAAGGACATATCCGACTATGAAAGCCAAGACAGAAGCCGCTAGCAGAATTATGTTTGTCGTCACTCCTCCCCACACCATGCCGACAATGGTCATGAGAAACGATATGTGCAATGCCACTTGGTCCATATTGAACCAGAAACGATGGCTGAAGCTGCGGGCAAGCCACTTGCGGGTTTCAGCGTAGATTATGCGATGAGCCTTCCACGTTGATTGCGAAGGAGCGTCCTCTATGGTCCAAGCCTCGTCTCTCGTTTCCAAGGCCACACGGCCTTGCTCTGAATATTTGTTTACCAGGAAGTCGTATTCGCCGTGGATGAGGTTAAGGTTGCCACGAAAGCCGTCTTGCTCCATAAACTCCGACTTGCGGATCATTATGTTTGGGGCAATGGCAGCATAGGCATTGCCCTTGGCTGCATCGCGCATAAGATAATATGACGCATTAAGACGTTCGAACCTCTTAAACACTGACGCTTCGTTGTTAAACGCTCCATAGCCGACGACAAGGCTGTTGTCGTCGGTACAGTTCTCTGCCATAGTCTGAAGCCATGTGTCGCTGGCAGGCCTTACTGTTGGTTCAGTCAGCAAAAGCCATTCAGTCTTAGCGGCTTTGACGCCCAATGTCATGGCAAGCTTCTTCCGGCTCACATAGCGCGACGACTTCGGGATATAAGTAACATAAATGCTGCAGTTGGATGGTGTTTCTCCAAGCGAGCGCTGAAAACGTTTCAGCACTTCCTCAGTCTCACCCTCGCCTTCCTCAACTACAACTATGATCTGAAAACCCGGATCATATTTTTGTTCCATCAAGCTCGGCAGATTTCTCTCCAATGCCTCGGGCTGGTCGTGTGGGGTAAGGATGACGGAAAGCGGAGGCAGTGAATCACCGCATGCCTTCACCTGTCTTTCCCATTTGCCTTTCTTGAACCTAAGATAAGGGCAGATGAAAGAGGAAACTATTGCCACCAACAGCAATATGGCACTGCTGATGATGGTGAAGTTATCTATGTTTATAACTGATATCATTTATCATGAAAGCTCTGTTTGAGCTTTTTCTTTACTTAAAGTCTTCGCTTATATAGCCCACTGGCAGTTTGCGACAATTGTATTGGCTTGCCATGATCTCACCATAGGCACCGGCTGAACGCATGGCTAAAAGGTCACCGCGTGTACATTCGCCCACTTGTATACCTTTGGCAAAGACATCACTCGACTCGCAGATAGGGCCAACGACATCATAGGTCTCAGTTGCGTTGCTGGTCGTGATATTCTCTATCTTGTGAGAAGCTTGATAAAGGGCTGGACGTATGAGGTCTGTCATACCGGCATCAACGATGCAGAACAGCTTGTTGACGCCTTTCTTCACGTACAACACCTTTGTTATCAGGCTACCCATCTGGGCAACAATCGAGCGTCCAAGCTCAAAGTGAACCTTTTGTCCTGGCTCCAAGCGAAGACCTTTGGCGAAAGTTTCGAAATATGACTTGAAGTCAGGAACGGGATCTTTCTCCGGATCGTCGTAGTTGATGCCGAGCCCCCCGCCCACGTTTATGTTTTCAACCTTGATGCCTTTCGACTTCAAGACTTCCTGAAGCTCGTTAATACGGACACACAACTGCTCAAAGTCGTTCATTTCGAGAATCTGACTGCCAATATGGAAGTGCAAGCCCGAGAACTTGATGTTTTTCAGGCTCAACGCCCTCTCTATTACCTGCACCATGTCGTTCATGGCAATTCCAAACTTGTTTTCGGCAAGTCCGGTAGTGATGTTAGCATGTGTGTGTGCGCCAACCTCAGGATTGATTCTGAAGCATACGTTGGCTATCTTGTCCTTGGCTTGGGCAAGTTCGTTAATCACCTCAAGTTCTGGCACACTCTCCACATTAAAGCAGAAAATGTTTGCATCGAGAGCCGTGTTTATTTCCCAATCAGCCTTTCCTACACCAGCAAAAACAATGCCATTGCTTGGGAAGCCTGCCTGTATGGCGGCCTCTATCTCGCCTCCACTCACACAGTCAACACCGAGACCGCCCTCAGATATTATCTTCAGTATCTTTGGGTTGGCGTTTGCTTTGACGGCATAATGGACAACAAAGTTGTCATATTTTGCAGCTTCGTTTTTAACTTCCTCTATCGTTTTCCGAAGAAGAGTTGTATCGTAATAGTAGAAAGGGGTTCGCGTTTCGCGAAACTTCTCAATTGGAAAAATTGTCATATATGTCAGATTGGCAATGAGCCGTTTTGTTAATATTTAAATAATGTGTCGCTGAGGTTCTTTAGGGCCTGCTTCTTGTCCGATTCCTTAATAAGGAAAGAGATGTTATAGTTGGAGCCTCCATAGCTCACCATTCTCACAGGTATGTTCTTCATGGCATCAGTGGCTATGGTCTCAAAGCCTACATTGTTCCAGTCGAGGTCGCCAACGACACAGATGATACACATGTCAGGGTCAACCGTTACCGAGCCGTATTTCCTCAACTCGTCGACAATCTGGTCAAGATGTGCGTCGTTGTCGATACTCATCGACACACCCACCTCCGACGTGGCTATCATGTCTATCGGGGTCTCGTAGCTCTCGAAAATCTCAAACACCTTGCGGAGGAAGCCTGTAGCCAGCAACATGCGCGACGATTTGATCTTTATGGCCGTGATATTGTCTTTTGCCGCCACTGCTTTAATGGTTCCTTTTCCGAGTTCGTTGTTGATGATTGTTCCTTCAGCGTCAGGCTCCATAGTGTTTTTCAGTCTCACCGGTATGCCTGCGAACTTGGCTGGCTGTACGCATGTCGGATGCAGGATTTTAGCACCAAAATAGGCAAGCTCGGCAGCCTCCTCGAAGTTGAGTTGCCTCACGGCCTTGGTGTTTTCTACAAAGCGGGGGTCGTTGTTGTGCATGCCGTCGATGTCGGTCCAGATCTGAATCTCGTCAGCGGGAAGGGCGGCACCAATCAACGATGCCGTATAATCTGAGCCACCGCGAAGGAGGTTGTCCACCTCTCCATAGGCATTCCTGCAGATAAAGCCCTGGGTAAGGTAAATCTGCTTGCCCGGATTGTTGTTCATCACTTCTGCAAAATGCTCTTTTATGTATGGTAGGTCGGGCTCTGAGTTCTTGTTTGTCCTCATGAAGCTCAGAGCATCGATAAGCACGCTCGCGATACCATTCTCCAGAAGGAGGTTGTTCATCATGTTGGTAGACATTATCTCACCTTGAGACACAATGATTTTCTCCTCAAAGCTTGTAAAGATTCCTTTGGTGAAGGAGCGCATATAGTTGAACCTGTCATGAAGAAACTCACGGGTTTTGTTCTTGAATGCGGCATCAGAATACAGCTCCTCTACGTGCCCCATGTATTTTGCCTCAAGCTTGTTTATCTCCTCCTGAGCCCCCTCGGGATTCTTTTTGTAGAGATAATTGCTTATTTCCACAAGGCTGTTTGTCGTACCGCTCATGGCCGACAGCACAACAACGGTTGGTTCGCCCGATCTTGTTATGAGTTGGGCCACACTCTTCATACGTTCAGGACTTCCGACAGAAGTGCCTCCAAATTTCATTACATTCATAAGACGGTATATCTTTTTGTTTTAGTCGTTGTTTCTAATCTCAATCACCTTGCCATCCTCACATTTATATATAATGCCGGGATAGCGGTCAATCATGGATATGTTGTGTGTTGACATAATCACGGTCGTTCCCAGTCGGGTTATGCCTTTGAGCAGTCTCACGATATTGTCGGCTGTTTCGGGGTCGAGGTTGCCTGTCGGCTCATCGGCGACAATAACCTTCGGGTTGTTGAGCAACGCCCTTGCTATGGAGATACGTTGCTGCTCGCCGCCTGACAGCTCATGTGGCATAGAATGTATTTTCTCCTCCATCTCCACAGCCGCAAGCACCTTTTTGATGCGCTCTTCTATCTTCTTGTTGTCTTTCCATCCCGTGGCACGCAACACGAAACGCAGGTTGTTCCAGATGTCGCGGTCACGGAGGAGCTGGAAATCTTGGAAGATGATTCCCATTTCGCGCCTCAGTGCCGGAATGTCACGGCGTTTCAGCGTCAGGAGGTTCCTGCCAAGCACTTCGGCTTTCTCCGATTCCTCCGGATAGAGGTCCAACTCGCAATATAAGGTCTTGAGCAGACTGCTCTTTCCCGACCCTACCTTACCTATCAAATAGATAAACTCTCCCTCGTCGGCGTGAAGACACACGTCGTCGAGAATCAGCCTGTCCTGTTGATAAACCTTTACTTTGTCGTAATCTATAAGCATAAACTGGAATAGGTTAACTGGATATTCCGATTATTCTTTACTCTTCTTTATTCTCCGCGCCTTGTCCCAATCTGGGTTGTGGCGTTTTGCAAGTTCCTGCGCAAGGTCTTCTATGCGCAGTCCCTTCGACGTAAGCAGCACTATGAGATGATACAGAAGGTCTGAAGCCTCGTAAACGAGCTTGTCGTTGGTGCCGTTGGTGGCTTCTATGACGGTCTCCACGGCTTCTTCTCCAACTTTCTGCGCCATTTTGTTCACTCCTTTTCTGAAAAGGCTCGTCGTGTAACTGCCTTCCGGCATCTCTTCGTGGCGCTTGTCAATGAAGTCCTGCAGCTCTGTGAAGAATGTTACCGGATTCAGGTCATTGGTTTCGCCCCAGCAGGTGTCGGTGCCGAGATGGCATACAGGACCGTCGGGATGAACCTCTATGAGAAGGGTGTCGTGGTCGCAGTCTTCTTTCACACTCACAAGATGCAAAAGGTTACCGGATGTCTCGCCTTTTGTCCAAAGACATTTCCTTGACCTGCTCCAGAAAGTAACGAGCCCTGTGGCCATGGTCTTTTCATAGGCTTCCTTGTTCATGAAGCCCAGCATAAGCACCTTGGCCGTCACGGCATCCTGAACAATAGCAGGCACAAGCCCACCCATCTTCTCGAAATCTATATTCATAATCTTACGTTTATACCTTTGTTGTTAAGGTAGAGCTTGAGCTCCGGAATAGTTATCTCACCAAAGTGGAACACGCTTGCTGCCAGAGCTGCATCGGCCTTTCCCAGCGTGAATGCGTCGTAGAAGTCTTCCATCTTGCCGGCTCCGCCGCTTGCTATCACCGGTATGGGCACCATATCGGCCATTTCGGCAAGCGCCTCATAGGCAAAGCCTTGCTTCACACCATCATGGTCCATGCTCGTGAAGAGTATCTCTCCTGCGCCGCGGTCGGCCACTTCACGGGCCCAATCCATCAGGCGGAGCTCTGTCCGTTCACGCCCTCCTTTCACATAGCAGTGCCATCCGTCTGCGTCGTTGCGTGCGTCGATGGCACATACGCAGACCTGCGATCCGTATTTCGACGAAATCTCATCGATGAGCTCTGGATGCCTTATGGCAGCAGAGTTGATGCTTATCTTGTCGGCACCGGCTCCAAGCAGGCGGTCCACGTCTTCTATGGCGTTGATGCCTCCGCCGACAGTGAATGGGATGTTGATATTCTGTGCCACCCGGCTCACCATGTCGGCAAAGGTCTTGCGTCCGTCCACGGTCGCCGTGATGTCGAGAAACACGAGCTCGTCGGCTCCGGCATCGCTATAAGCCTTGCCCAGTTCCACAGGGTCGCCAGCCTCACGTAGGTTGACGAAATGAGTGCCTTTCACGGTCTGTCCGTCCTTCACGTCCAGACATGGCACAATGCGTTTTGCCAATCCGTTGTATGTCATGCTTTCAGTTGCTCTATGTTGATCTTGCCCTCATACCATGCCTTGCCGAAGACTACTGCAGGGATACCGGCCTCTTCGAGTTCTATTATGTCCTCGTTGCACCCTACCCCACCGCTTGCTATGAGATGGATGTCCGGGAACGCCTCCATCACTTTGCTATAAAGTCCGGTTGAAGGTCCCGACAGCGTGCCGTCTCTTGATATCTCTGTGCACAGCACGTTTTTGACACCTGCCTCTACATATCTGGTGAGGAATGGCAGAAGTTCTTCCTTGGAGTCTTCCTTCCATCCGTTTATGCTGACCAAGCCGTTTCTGACGTCTGCACCCAGTATTATGCGGTCAGCGCCGTACCGGTCGAGCCACTTCAAGAATGTGTCGGGCTGGCTGACGGCTATGCTTCCTATTGTAACCAGCGACGCACCTGCCGCAAAAGCTTTTTCTATATCCTCGTCGCTTTTTATGCCGCCACCGAAGTCAACCTTCAGGTCTGTGGCATTCGTTATGCTTCTAAGCACGTCGACATTGACAACATGCTTGGCTTTGGCTCCGTCGAGGTCTACGACATGCAGACGCGTCATTCCGAGCTTCTCAAACTCTTTGGCCTGGGCCACCGGGTCGTCGTTGTACACTTTCTTCTGGCCATAGTCGCCTTTGGTAAGCCTCACGCACTTGCCTTCTATAATGTCTATTGCCGGGATAAGTTCTATCTTCATGCTTTCTTCTCTTTTGCTGAGTCCATTTCAAGGAAATTACCGAGTATCCGTTCACCCACCTTTCCGCTCTTCTCCGGATGGAACTGCACCGACCAAAAGTTGTCGCGGTGCAATGCTGCGGAATAAGGCACGGAGTAATCTGCCGTGGCTATCGTGAACTCACACTTCGGAACATAGAAGCTATGGACAAAATAAACATAATCGCCTTCCTTGACATCCTTGAACAGTGGCGACGATAAGTCGTGCAGTCTGTTCCATCCCATCTCCGGCACTTTCAGTTCACGGTCTGTCGGGGTGAACTTCCTTACGCTCTCGGGAAATATGCCGATGCAGTCCACATCACCCTCCTCCGAATGTGCGCAAAGCAGCTGCTGGCCCACACAAATGCCGAGAACCGGCTGGCGCAACGACCTTATCACGTCGTCGAGACCGTGCGAACGGAGATATTCCATAGTGGTCTTGGCGCTACCCTGACCCGGGAATATGACATGACTTGCCTCTGCCAACTCCTCGGAAGAATCGGTGATAACCGGTTCCACTCCCAAGCGCCTCAAGGCGTTGACAACCGAGTAAATGTTACCGGCATTATATTTTACGATAGCTACACTCATATTTACGGCATGCGTTCTTTTATCATGCAAATTTACTAAAAAAATAACGGTATGCTGCAAAAGTATGTTTTTTTTTGAAACATTGACGTTAAAAATAAACATTATGCTCGAAAAGCGGCATTATTTTTATAATTTTGTACCGAAATCGTCAAAAAAGTCAATAAACATTATCATGAGGAAATATATCTTATCCTTTTTCATGGCGTTTGCCTGTCTTTGCGTTTGGGGTGCCAACCGTCCGGCAAAGGCTTATATCTTCGGCTTCGCGTCGTCTTTCAACGACTCTACCGTGTATTTCACGGAGATACAGGAACTCGACTCGGTATATATCGATTCAAAGACTAAGTTCTTGTACAGTCGCGAAAACTATTCGGGCCAGCTTCGCGAGCATCTTCAGCAGGAAGGTGTCAAAGCTCCCACTTGCGTCACTTGCTATGCACTGAAAAGAAAAGACATTGATAAGAAATATGCGCGCCTGAGAAAGAAATATGCCGCTAACGGCAATTTCATTGTCAAAGAGGTCAAGCAACCCGGATTCCGCTACGAGGCTATCAGGGACGAGGAATAATGATGTCACCGACAGGGAACAGCAACCCACACGACAGTGCTAAGGAGACTCGATTCTTTCAAGTCGCGGACCTTGTTTTTGCGATAACCTTTGTTGGTTACGACGATGGCTTTCGCTTTCTTCCGTCGTTCCTTCCTTTTGAGAGGGGGACTTGCGACGACAGCCCGGTCTTGTTCTCAATGACGGTAGACAACAGCATACGTCCTGTATCCAGAACGCAGCGTGAGCGGATAAAGGAGGTCGACACAGGCAACGGCGTGACCATTGTAGACCAAATCCAGAATGGTGGCTACCAATTTATTATCAAGGATGTCAATGCGGAGGAATGCGCACTGCTCATTACAGACAAAGGCTTCGCACAATGCAGATGTGCCCTAAAGGGCAACGCCATCACGCGCTCGTATGGGCTTAACAATGCTTTGATGCTTATGTATGCTTTTGCCGGAGCCTATAAAGACACGGTTCTAATGCACGCCTCGGTAGTAAGGCAAGGCGGCTATGGCTATGCCTTCATTGCCCAAAGCGGCACGGGGAAGTCGACGCAGGTGAGCAACTGGTTGAAATATATCCCCGGATGCGACATGATGAACGACGACAACCCCGTGGTAAGAATCGTAGGGGACAAATGCTTCATCTATGGCAGTCCGTGGAGCGGAAAGACGCCATGTTACCGTAACGTCAAGGCTCCGTTGGGTGCCGTGACACGAATCGACAGGCAATCTTCCAACTCTGTCGAACGAGTCAGCGCAGTTCAAGCTTTCGTGTTTCTATTGCCTTCGGTGTCGTGCATGAAATGGGACGTTGACCTGTTCCATAGAATATGTCAGACGATAACCCGTATCGTGGAACGCACACCAATATACATTCTTCACTGCCTGCCCGACAGAAATTCGGCTGAAGTGTGCCACGAGACCATTGCGAGAAAAGACAACGTGCAGAACCAACAACATGAAGCAGACCGTTACATTCAATAACTCGGAATTCTTGCCTAAGGTGTTGAAGCTCGTCAACGATGGCCATACCGTGACATTGCCGCTAAAAGGCAACTCCATGCGCCCCTTCCTTGAAGACGGTCGCGACAAGGCATTGCTCGTCAAAGCTACGGTTCCGCATGTAGGCGATCCGGTGCTTGCCATTATAGACAAACATTACTACGTGCTTCATCGCATTGTCGGCATTGACGGCGACAAGGTGACGCTGCTCGGCGACGGCAACCTCACACCGGAACTTTGCACAACAAGCGACATAGTAGCGTCGGTACAGGGGTTCTACAGAAAGGAAAGGAGCCGGCTCGACGCAGTTACGGGCATCAAATGGAAGGCATATTCGTGGATTTGGATGAGGCTACGGCCAGCGAGACGGTGGCTGTTGGCTTTTCACAGCCACGTGTGGATTCCCATATTCTACAAGAAACAATAGAAAATCTATAAACAACTATACATTTATGAGAACAAAGAAAGGTTTCAGAATAAACGATATTTGCGGATCTCACGTCATCGTGGCAGAGGGCAAAGAGAACATAGACTTCACCTCTGTCATCAATCTTAACGACCCAGCCTTGTTGCTTTGGAACAGCGTTGAAGGCAAGGACTTCACCATCGACGACCTCGCCGACATTCTCATGGACAACTACGAGATGGAGGGACACGATCCCCTTCCACGCGACGTTGCCATGAACGATGCGCAGCTGTTCGTAGACATGTGTTTGAAAGCAGGAATCATAACGAAATAAAACAGGCACGCATTCCCAAAAACACTGGATAATATTGGTGTCGGATAAAATCGAAAGAAATAAGTCGTCGAAGACGGCAAACATTGCATAAGCGCTGGTAGAGCGAGCGGAACCTGCGGTTATGCAGAGTTTGCCCCCTTCGGGGACACTTGCTAAATGACCAATCCGAAACTTGAGTTTGATAATAAACAGACTAAAATATTACATAAATATTCCTGTTAAAATGATGCAGCGACTGTATTTGCATAAAGCAATTACAGTCGCTGCAGCGTTAGTAGGCATTGGGGCCCGTTATCGAATGATCACTTAGGACACCCATATCAATAATATTATTTGCCGTCATCCCACATCCCGGAATTTCCCCAGGGCGTGTTGCGTTTACCGAGTGACTCTTCACCGGTCATCGTCTGATCACCTGGTTTGTCGAAGGCTTTAAAGTCTGAAGAGTCCGACGAGTCCGAATCACTACCACTGAGGAGATTGCACATAACGACACCCAGCACTTCGATACTGGGAGCGACATATGTCTTTTTCGTATTTTCTGTAATTTTCATATTCTGTTGTTCTTTTTTTCGAACTGTTTCTGTCGCAGGTTATTTCACCAGCACTTTTCTCACGCTTCCGTCGCTCATTTTCACCACGTTGACACCGAGGCCAAGAGTATTGCGGCGTTCACCGGACAGACCATAGATAGCAACGACAGTGGCATTGGCGTCGGTCTGGATGTTGCTGACAGACGTCTCCGTGTCGAAGACAAACGCCATAAATCTTTTGCCTTCTGAGGTGTTGTCCTGTTTTAAGTGCAGGAGGTACGCACGGTAGGCAGGAATATAGGATGTTTCGTCAAGACGATAGAAGCCGACACCATTACTCTTGTTGCCGAGCAGCATGTAGTCATAGTCCGTGAAATTGAGGTTACCGTTGCCTATCTTCTTGTAGGTACCACTGAGAATGTTTGTCGCTGGATTCTCGGGAGTGTCGGTAGTGTTTTGGGTGAAGGTGTATGTGCCGACCGTTTCGGAGTAGAGCAGGAAGCCTACGCCCTTTGGCAACACGGTGCCATTATACTTCACGAGGTGCACGGTACTTTGAACAGGATCATCGTTGTACTTGGCTGCGATATACACGGTGACACCCTCGGGTACATTACCGTTCCAAGGCAGACATGTAGTAGCAAACTTGGCAGCGGTAATCTTCACGTCGAGCTTCTGGTACTTGGCGATGATGCTCTCCAGCTTCTCCTTGGCTGATTCGTATGTAGAGTAGTTGGTCTTCGCTGTCTCGTCGAGAACGCTCTTAAGTTCGTCATTGAGGTCTTCGCGCTCATCAAGCAGACTCTTGGCCTCGTTGTAGAGCTTCACGTAGTTGTAGTAGGCTTCCTTCTGAGCCTCTGAGATGAGAAGCCATTCGTTGTATTTATCCTTGGTTTGAGCAGCTGTATAAACAGTTTCGTCGTTATCGATACCAAAGAAGCGGGTACGATTAGTAAAAGCTGTCCAATATTTCTTTTTACCGAAACGATAGCTGCCTTCGGTTTCACCGGCCTCACAGGTTGTGAAGCTCGATGCATTCGAACTCGATACAATACCCTGATCTTCCTTATTGGTAGATTCCATACGCACGCCATAACCATCCGTATTGGTGATTGTGTACGAACTGGAACTGCCATTTATTGTCCAAATTGGTGCCTGCGAGATATCTTTCACCGTAGGGCTGAAATTATTGGAAATGAAATAATTCATACCCACATTGTATAGATACGCCTGCTGGCCATTACCTGTCCAAGTTTCTCCGCACCAGAAGTCAGTTGAAGCGGCAGACGTTTGTGTATCAACCGTACCCTCTGCCGTGAAGCTCACGATAACGGGTACATGGTCACCGAGCAGAGAACCGTCGGAGCCAACATAACCTGTGTTGTCGAAGGTGATGGAGTTGGCTGTCAACGTCAGTTTAGCATCTTTCGGATTGAGGTAGATAACCTTGTCCACAATCTCTCCCTCGGTATAACCAAGGGTGCTTACCAAGAGGGCATCGCTGCCAAGCGTGGGATAGGTACCGTTCTTGCACTTCTCCACCCACACGTCTTTGATGTCATAGGATGAAGAGAGCGGAGTGATGAAGAGGCCTTGTATGTCGTCGCGCGTATAGCGGCTGTTGGTGTCACCCATCACGATGACGGGGCGACCGGTGTTGGCCGTCTGGATGGCGGTGCAGAGCTGGGTCCACTGCGAAGCGCGGGCTTCATTGTCAGCAGCATCGGTTTCGGCATCCATGTGCATGGTGTAGACATCCACGAGCACACCGTTGCCAAGATCCACCGTATAGTAGCGGTAGCCCTTGCGGATGAGTTCGTCGGCACCGTTGGTAAACAAGCCGTTGCTCTTGTTCCATTCTGTCCATGTCTCGCCACGGAAAGATGCGGTAGCCTTCTTGGTCAGGAACTCCAGACCGTCGGTATTGAAACGAACGCTCGTCTGGAGGTTGTCTGTAGAGAGGCCGCCACGGTAAGTGCCTATAGTATAGTCGTCAGAGAGTGGTGCAATAAGATTCGAATGATAGTTGAAATCCTCACTGAATGCGAGCACGTCGATACCTTTGGCCTTCAGATAGTTGCCGATGGCTGTAGCGCCGTCTGCGCCTTTGCCGTCAGGATTTATTTGGATTCCGAGAATCGCGGTTGGCAGTCCGTCAACATTGAGCGGACACACGGTGAAGGTAGTCTTCACTGTGGTTTCTGCTTCCACTGTCGGCACACCGCCGACACCAACTGCGACAAGAGCCGCAACGGCAGCGCGTTTGGCTTTTGTGAAAATCTTGTCAAAACAATTTTTCATTTTCATTTTTGTTGCTTTATAATAACAGCGTATTTTATTGTCTGATTACCCGGCAAAGGCTTGTCCACGCCTTGTATTCGGTTAGAAGCTGACATGGCTTAATACGGAATCATCGTCCGCTAATTGCCGTCAGCAGTTGACACCAATTTAGATACAAAGGTACGACTAAATTGTTAAATACAGTATATCAGATGTAAAAAAATATGTTAACCGCACAACATAAAAACACTTGTTACCAAAATGTTACGCTCCATCATGCGTTACACCCATTTGTAACGACAGCTTAACAGAGCCGATATGCGTTTGTAACAAACAAAGCATAATTTTGCCGCCGAAATATGTTTTTACACCAAACGGATAACATGCAAAACAACAGATCCAAACAGAATTCCATGATGAAGTTTAGGACAAACGTTGCCATGACACTGTTGATTGCAGGCGGAAGCGCATACACATCCGCTGCAACAGCTGCCCCCAACGTGCCTGTAACAGTTCCGAGCGAGTACCTCACTGCCGACCCCACGCCCAACGCCATGCGCGGCATAGTGGTCGACCAAAACGGAGAACCCATCATCGGTGCCACGGTTAGCGTGGTAGGCGGCACGGCCAAGACCGTGACCGACATCGACGGCCACTTCTCCTTCTCCGGCGTAGCACAGGGCGCCACCGTCGAGGTGTCGTACATAGGCTACCGCCAGATGCGCGCCGCACTCACCGACGGTGCCACCCTCACCCTGCAGGAAGACAACCACCAGCTCAACGAGGTGGTAGTGGTGGGCTACGGCAAGATGCGCCGTAAGGATATCACCAGCAGTATCACCACGCTGCAAGCCGACGAACTGGGCCGCGGTGTCTATACCACTCCCGCCGAGATGCTTCAGGGCAAGGTACCCGGACTCTCCATAACCAACAGCAGCGACCCCAACTCGCCCAACACGTCTGTCATTCTGCGCGGTGCCTCCACCCTGCGTGAGGGCGACGCCATGGAGCCTTACTATATCGTCGACGGCATACCCGGCGTCGACCTCTCACTCGTAGCCCCCGACGACATCGAGTCGATCGACGTGCTGCGCGACGCCACCGCCACCGCCATCTACGGCTCTAAAGCCGCCAACGGTGTGATAATCGTCACCACCAAGCACGGCCGCGAGGGATCGGCCCATGTGAGCTACAACGGATATGTGGCCTTCGACAATGTTGCACGCGACCTCAAGCTGGCCACTGCCTCGCAACTGCGCGAGTACGCCAAGCAGAACAACTTCACCCTGCCCAGCGACGAGGGTGCCGACACCGACTGGCAGAGTCAGGTAGAGCGCACCGGCGTCTCCCACAGCCACAACCTTGCGGTCAACGGCGGCAACGGCAAGTCAAACTATAACGTCAGCCTCAACTATATCGACCGCCAGGGCGTGATACGCAACACCGACAACAAGACCTTCGGTGCACGCGCCTTCGGACAGTCGACGGTGCTGAAAGACCACCTCACACTGTCGGTTGGAGTAAACGCCAACCAAACCACAGCAGAGGGCGTGGTGTCTGAAGTGAAGGGCATGAGCATAACCGATGCCATGGTTTACTACTCACCGCTGCAGCCCGTGCGCAATGAGGACGGTTCGTGGTACGGTTCGACCTCGGTCACCAACTACTACAACCCCGTGTCGATGCTCAACGAGGATACTGAGAAGACCGTCTACAAGCGTCTGCAGTTCACTGGCAAGGCCGACCTCAAGATTCTGCCCGAACTGATGCTGAGTGCCAACTACTCGTACATGACCGACCAGAACACGTACAGCCAGTACCACTCAACCCAGTCGCAGATCGTCAACAGCAACGGACAGGCCCGCCGCAACACATATCTCAACAACAAGAGCGTCTTCGAACTCTACGGCAACTACGACAAGACCTTTGGTGCCCACCACCTCGGCGCCATGCTCGGATACTCTTGGGAAGAGACCAACAGTAACGACGGCTTCGGACTCACCGTGAAGAACTTCTACACCGACGACCAGAAGTGGTACAACCTCACCAATGCCAACTCCATCGACGGCATCGACGGCGTGGAGAGCGGCACAGAGTCGACCCTGCGCATGATCTCGTTCTTCGGACGTATCAACTACTCGTTCAACAGCCGCTACAACCTGCAGGCTACCCTGCGCCGCGACGGTTCGTCGGCCTTCGGCAAGAACAACCGCTGGGGTACGTTCCCATCAGTGTCAGCCGCATGGCGCCTCAGCGAGGAGAATTTTGTCAAGAACCTCAACGTCTTCGACGACCTCAAACTGCGCGTGGGCTACGGTGTGAGCGGCAACTCGCTCGGCTTCGACGCCTACACTGCCATCCGCACCTACGGCGCTTCGGGCTGGTTCTCCTACACCGACGCCAGCGGACAGACCACACAGATGCATACCATCGCTGCTCTGAGCAACTCCAACCCTGACCTGAAGTGGGAGCGCACAGGCATGTTCAACATAGGTCTCGACTTCGGCTTCTTCAACAACCGCCTGACCGGTACCATCGAGTACTACGACAAGCGCACATCTGACCTCATCTACGACTATCCCGTATCGACCAACCGCTACCCCTACGGCAGCATGACGGCCAACGTGGGCGACATAAGCAACAAGGGTATAGAGCTGACCATCAACGCAACACCGGTGCAGACCAAGGACTGGCGATGGACAACGTCGTTCAACATCTCGCACAACAAGAACATCGTAGAGAAACTCTCAAACGCCACCTACTCAGTGAACTACATCGACGAGGCTGAACCCGAGATCACCGCCAACACCGGTGTCTACGTGCAACGCCTGATGGAGGGCTGCCCAATAGGACAGTTCTATACCTACGAGTGGGCAGGATACAACGAGGACGGCGTGTCACAATACTACGTTCACGACGAGACAACGGGCGAGCGCACAGGCGAGACCACCATCACACCACAGGACAAGGACCGCACCAAGACCGGAAGCGCACAGCCTAAGTTCACCTTCGGATGGACCAACAACATCTCTTGGCGCAAGTGGTCGCTCAGCATGTTCTTCCAGGGCGTAGTGGGCAACAAGATCTTCAACGGTCTGCGCGCCCAGTACAACACCGTGTCGCTCATCTCCCAGGGCAAGAACGTGCTCGCAGAGTGCCTCACCGACCAGCGCTACGGCGATGTCAACTCGCAGAAGCCTTCCGACCGCTATCTCGAGGACGGTTCTTACCTGCGCCTCTCTACCCTCTCGCTGTCGTACGACTTCGGCAAGATTGGCGAATGGGTCAACTCGCTCTCTGTCTACGCCACATGCAACAATGTCTTCACGCTGACCAAGTTCAAGGGTGTTGACCCTGAAGTCAACCTCGGCGGACTGACCCCAGGCATCGTATGGCGCAACAACTACTATCCACGCACACGCACATTCATGGTGGGTGCGAAGGTGAACTTCTAAAACACCAAAAAGAACGACACAATGAAAAATATAATAAAGACAGCCGTCATGGCCACCGTCGCCGTAGCTGCCACAAGCTGCACTGACCTCGATGTAGATGTCAAGTCGAAAATGACGGAATACCCCAACTCCGAGATTGCTATCGAAGCCAAGATGTCGGACGTGTACTACGCCTTCCGCAGCGCACTGGGCAACAACTACAACCGCGTGCAGACCTTCTCTTCTGACGAGGCCACAGGCGTTTCCTACGACGGCGACTATTGGGACAACGGCGAAAACGTGCACCCTACCCTTCACAACTTCCTCGCCGAGGATGCTCCGGCCAGCTACTGGACTGACCTTGCCAGCGGCATAACCAAGTGCAACAAGGTCATCGTAGATCTGGGCGACAACACTTCGGCTATGGCTCCGGCCCGCGTGATGCGCGCCTTCTACCACTTCATCCTTATGGACAGTTACGGCAATGTGCCAATACTCGACCATCTGCCAGACGAGAACGAAGCCATTGAGCGCAGCCCAAGAAAGGACGTGGCGCTCTTCATCGAGAAGGAGCTCAAGGAGTCGCTGGCTGACCTCTCCACTGCCAACGACGCTTCCACCTACGGCAAGCCCAACAAATGGATGGCTGAGGCCTTGCTCGTGAAGCTATACATCAACTGGGGTGTCTACACCTGCAGCGATGTCACTGCCTACGACGCCGCCACAACAAAGAACGAGAAACTCGACGAATGCGTGGCCTACTGCGACGACATCATCAAGAGCGGTCTCTTCGACCTGAGCGATGCCTACCGCAAGAAGTTCATGTACGACAACGGTTCGCAGATAAAGGACTTCATCTACGCCATGCCTTACGACAAGGTGAACGCCACCGGCATGTACTACGGACGCTACCGCACCTTCCGCAAGATAGACAACGGTGAGACCATAGGCTACTACAACGGCAAGATGGGCAAGTCGTGCGCCGGCATCTGCGCCATGAACACGTGCTTCGCCGACCTCTTCTCGCTCGAAGGCGACGACCGCAACGATGCCGTGCTCGGCGGAAAGGTCACCATACACGACGCCATCACCGGCGAGGACACCGGCAACCCATACATCTACAAGGGCAGCCAACTGGAGCTCACCAAGACCATCACCCTCAAGGACGGCGGACTGGCACAGCTCAACTGCGGCGCTACGGCCGACGGATGGCGACAGGGATGGCGCTCTATCAAGTTCTATCCTAATCCCAACGAGTACAGTGCCTACAACCGCTCGCAGAGCAACGACGTGCCAATCTTCCGCTATGCCGACATCCTGCTGACCAAGGCTGAGGCTATCCTGCGCGGTGCAAATGCCACCAACGGCGACAACGCACAATCGCTCTTCAACCAGATACGCTCCTACGTACACGCCCCGCAACTCGACCACACGCCTTCGCTGCAAGAGCTGCTCGACGAGCGCGGCCGCGAATTCTTCGACGAGAACTGGCGCCGCAACGACATGATACGCTTCGGTACGTTCGAGAACGAGTACGGATTCCACGTACACAGCAACCCCGATGCACGCTTCGACAAGACGTGCCGCATTCTGCCAATACCGCAGAGCGTCTTGAAGGAGAATACCAACTGGACACAGAACGCAGGATACTAAATCGCACGTATACCGTTTCTGATTGCCCGGAAACAAGAAACATCATAGGGAACGGTCCATTACGATACAATGGGCCGTTCCCTTTTTTTCATAATTCGTCCACACAAAAACCAAACACTTATAACTCTCTTACGACGCTCCTTATTTCTCCTCGCTGCCCTACTCTCCGCCACTGCCTCCTTGGCCCAATGGGAACGCTATGGTGGCGTTTATGCCGCTTATCCCGAGCCTGCGAATGTCGCACACACACCCGCTCCGCAAGGCTACAAGCCTTTTTACATAAGCATGTTTGCCCGTCACGGATCGCGCTGGTTGCCCGACGACCGCCGCTACGACGCCATCGACAGCGTGTTTGCCGACACGCTCAACCTCACTCCGCTGGGACGCGACGTGCGCCGCCGGCTGATTCTCATACATGAGGATGCACGCGGACGCGGCGGCGGACTCACTGCCATAGGTGCCGCCCAACACAGGCGTTTGGCCGAACGCATGGTGACGGCTTATCCCGAAGTGTTTGCAGGCAACGCAAAGATAGTGGCACAGTCGAGCACCGTGGGACGCTGCGCCATGAGTATGGCGGCCTTCACCATACGGTTGGGCCAACTGTGTCCTTCGCTCGCCATCACCGCCGAGACAGGACAGCGCTACATGGCATACATCGCCTATACGTCACCCGAGGAGCATGCGCTCGAAGCCGCTACCGGCAACGAGTGGACCATGCAGCCCGAACGTCTCATGCACTCGCTCTTCATCCACCCCGAACGTGTGGCCTCATGGCGCGACGTGGCACAGGAACTGCACACCATAGCCAGCGACACGCAGAACACCGGCACCGGCATCTCGCTCTACGACATCTTTACCGAGGAGGAGATGCAGCAGATCTACGACATGAACAACCACCGCATGCAACACTGCAACGGCATCAACACCGCCAACAACGGCATACCAGAGCGCTGCGCTGCATCGCTGTGGAGACACATCATAGAGAGCGCCGACACCGCCATCGCCTGCAGACGGCCCGCTGCCGACCTGCTGTTCGGTCACGACACGAGCCTCTACCGGCTTCTGTCGCGCCTCAGCCTTTATGCCGACGAGAACCGTATGGACGTAATAATACCCATGGCGGCAAACCTCCAACTCGTGTTCTTCAGCAACGGCTACGGCAAGGTGATAGTGAAATTCATGCACAACGAACGCGAAACCACGCTACCAGCCATAGAGGCCAAGCGCGGCAAGACATTCAACCTACCGCGCCCTTACTATTATTGGGACGACGTGAAACGAGTGTTCCCTACAGAATGATGCCATTATCGGCAACTCAAACCAAAATTTGCGATTAGGATGAAACTTCTCCTCCAAAAGCAAGCAAAACCGACTAAAAAACATGTAAAATGAGAAAATTTAGGGTCTATGTTGATTTGTGTGGGTGAAATATTGCGTTATAATCTTTCTTATTG
>CAZXGQ010000039.1:0-26786 GCA_964640415.1 uncultured Prevotella sp. | reverse complement strand
TCATCGTTGAGGTAGCATGGCAGGCTCACTTCGTGACCAACATGTTCATCAAGCCTACAGAGGAAGAGCTCGCTAACTTCGAGCCTAACTTCGTTATCTACAACGCTTCTAAGGCTAAGGTTGAGAACTACAAGGAGCTCGGCTTGAACTCTGAGACTTGTGTTGCTTTCAACACAACAACTCGCGAGCAGGTTATCATCAACACATGGTACGGCGGTGAGATGAAGAAGGGTATGTTCTCTATGCAGAACTACTACTTGCCATTGAAGGGCATCGCTTCTATGCACTGCTCTGCAAACTGCGACATGGAAGGCAAGAACACAGCTATCTTCTTCGGTCTGTCTGGTACAGGCAAGACCACTCTGTCTACCGATCCTAAGCGTAAGCTCATCGGTGACGACGAGCACGGATGGGACGACGAGGGTGTGTTCAACCTCGAGGGCGGCTGCTATGCCAAGGTTATCAACCTCGACAAGGAGTCTGAGCCTGATATCTACAACGCTATCAAGCGCAACGCTCTTCTTGAGAACGTTACTGTTGACGCTAACGGCAAGATCGACTTCGCTGACAAGAGCGTAACAGAGAACACTCGTGTTTCTTACCCAATCAACCACATCACAAACATCCAGCCGGGTTCTTCTGCACCAGCTGCCAAGCAGGTTATCTTCCTGTCAGCTGACGCTTTCGGCGTGCTGCCTCCAGTGTCTATCCTGACACCTGAGCAGACTCAGTACTACTTCCTCTCTGGCTTCACAGCTAAGCTGGCTGGTACAGAGCGCGGTATCACAGAGCCTACTCCTACATTCTCAGCTTGCTTCGGCCAGGCATTCCTCGAGCTGCACCCAACAAAGTATGCTCAGGAGCTCGTTAAGAAGATGGAGGCTAACGACGCTAAGGCTTACCTCGTCAACACTGGTTGGAACGGTACTGGCAAGCGTATCTCTATCCGCGATACACGTGGTATCATCGACGCCATCCTGAGCGGTGACATCGACAAGGCTCCTACAAAGCAGATCCCAATGTTCGACTTCAAGGTGCCAACAGAGTTGCCAGGTGTTGATCCTGCTATCCTCGATCCTCGTGATACATACGCTGAGGCTTCTCAGTGGGAGGAGAAGGCTAAGGACCTCGCTGCACGTTTCATCAAGAACTTCGGCAAGTACACCAACAACGAGGCTGGTAAGGCTCTTGTTGCTGCTGGTCCTAAGCTCTAAGCTTAAACTTGAAAATGACTCTCTGTCTCATTCGGGACAGAGAGCATAAAATAAACGCAGATTGCACAAACCGTTTATCGGTTTTGCAATCTGCGTTTTTGTTTCATGTTTATAGGCATACGATGGTATATCGGGATGGAATGTGTAAAGATTTTTAGCAAGATTTTAACACTTGGAGGGCACACCATCTAGAACGACTATAGAGGCTCCGAACTGTTAAAAATGGCATCTGCAAGCCAATTTTAGGCCCAAAAAGCATGAAATCGCGCCGCGATAGTAGCACTATCGCGGCGCGATTCTAACGTAAAGCCGTTGCGATTCTAACGTAAACGCATCGCGATTCTAACGTAAAGCCGATTCAAAAGCCCAAAATCAGGTCATATTTTAAACCACAAAAATATAACTACTTGTCTATAAGGGTATTATAAAAACCTCTCAAAAATCGCTCAAATGCGGATGAGAGGAAATGTTTTTCAAAAAAATCGATTTTCAGAGAAGCTTTTGTTACAATTTTTCAAAACTCACATAAACTTGGTCAGTTCCTCGTAAACACGCTCCACTGGAAGTCCCATAACATTGTAGAAGCTTCCTTCGATACGTGTCACGCCAATATAGCCAATCCATTCCTGCACACCATAGGAGCCGGCTTTGTCGAAGGGCTTGTATCGCTCTACATAATAGTCTATCTCATCGTCGGTCAACTGCCTGAAAGTGACGGCCGTAATGTCTGAGAAAGACTCGCACTGCTGCTTGGTCTTGATGTTCACGCCCGTCACCACATGGTGGGTGTGACCACTCAACCTGTGGAGCATGGCCCTCGCATCGTCGGCATCCTTCGGCTTGCCCATTATCTCGCCGTCGAGTATAACCACAGTGTCGGCCGTGAGCAAAATCTCATCGTCGGACATATCATAGGCGGCAGCCTTCTCCCGGGAGATAAACTCTGCCACGTTTTCAGCCGGTAAGTCTGCAGGATAGCTCTCCCCCACTCCACGTTTTACCCTCACCTCAAAGTCGAGGTCAAGTCCTTTGAGCAACTCCTGCCTGCGTGGTGAGTTGCTCGCCAAAATCAGTTTTTTCAATGCTATGATGTCTTTTCTTAAATTATTTTTTACCAACCAAACGCCTTGGCCGAATTGAGCCATTTGCCTTGGGCTCGCAACACTTGCTCAAGCACATCGCGCGCACAACCGTAACCGCCTTTGAAAGGCGACACGTAGGTCGATATCTGCTTTATCTCCTCGCATGCGTCCTGCGGGCAACACGGACAACCCACACGGTGCATTATCTCATAGTCGGGAATGTCATCGCCCACATATATTATATTGTCGTCGTGAAGGCCATATTTCTCCAGAAACTGCTCGTAGGTCTTGATCTTAACCGAGCATTTCGTGTACACATCGGCCATGCCGAGATATTCGTAGCGCTTCTTTATCGCCTCAGAGTCACCACCGGTAATGATGGCACACTTGAGCCCCATCTTTGCGGCAAGCTGTATGGCATAGCCATCCTTGATGTTGAGAGTGCGCAACGGCAAGCCGTTTTCGTCCATCGACACAGTGCTTGCCGAGAGCACACCGTCGACATCGAAGATGACAGCCTTTATTTTCTCAAGGTCGTATTTTATCATAAACAATGTATTAGTTCGTGCAAAAATGTAGTTAAGATAAGGCAAAGCGAGAGCCGAACACAATGATTGCTTGAATGGTATGCCCTACCGCTGCTTATCCATTGCAAAGGTACAATAAATAGTTTAATGTATAACTCTACGCCCCGCATTAATTAGTTGCGCCTACATGACTCGCTTTACATGCTATCACAAAAAGACAACAATAATAATTCTTCTGTGACAAAATGAAGAAAAAATAGCGCAAAAGCATTGCCGATTAATAATAAATGAGTAACTTTGCTTTCCAGTTAAAGAACAGAAGAATTATAACATAATAAAAAGAGAGAACTAAAATCATGAGTCAAGTTATAAAACCCAAGAACTATACGACGCTCTTGGACCGTCGCCAGACTGAACAGGGCATCAAGATGATAAAGGAATTTTTCCAGCAAAACCTCGCCACCGAACTTCGCCTTAGCAGGGCTACGGCGCCATTGTTCGTGCTCAAAGGATTGGGCATCAACGATGACCTCAACGGCACAGAGCGTCCAGTGACATTCCCTATCAAAGACATGAACGAGTCGAAGGCTGAGGTTGTGCACTCATTGGCAAAATGGAAACGACTGACACTCGCCAAGTTCGGAGTGGAGCCGGGATATGGCATCTATACCGACATGAACGCCATACGCGCCGACGAGGAACTCGACAACCTGCACTCACTCTATGTTGACCAATGGGACTGGGAAGCAGTGATAACCCGTGAGCAGCGAACAGTCGGTTTCCTGGAGGATATAGTTAAGAGAATATACAGTGCCATTCTCCGCACAGAGTTCCTTGCTTGCGAGAATTTCCCGCAACTCAAGCCTTTCCTGCCAAGAGAGATTCACTTCGTCCACTCGCAAGACCTGCTCGACATGTATCCAGACATGACACCCCACGAGCGTGAAAACGCCATATGCGAGAAGTATGGAGCCGTGTTCGTGGAAGGCATCGGAGGGAAACTGTCTGACGGCAACAAGCACGATGGCCGCGCAGCCGACTACGATGACTGGTCAACGGTATCTGAGAACGGCAAGGCCGGACTCAATGGTGACATCCTGATATGGTATCCCGTGCTTGGCCGCTCGTTTGAGCTTAGTTCGATGGGTATTCGCGTAGACAAGGAGAGCTTGCTTCGCCAGTTGAAGACAGAGCATCAGGAAGAACGCGAGCATCTGTATTTCCACCAACAGCTGCTCAGCGACAAGTTGCCTCTCAGCATTGGCGGCGGTATAGGTCAAAGCCGTCTCTGCATGGTAATGCTCCACAAGGCGCATATCGGCGAGATCCAGGCAAGCATCTGGCCGGAGGAAATGCGCAAGGAATGTGCAGACCTCGGCATGCCATTGATTTAAAAGGACCTATTATAACTCTCTATGTGAGTTAAAATAAGGGTGTTGTTACCCATGTAATCCATACAAATTATATATCCACAGAAAAATCCGCGTGGGGACTTGTCATTCACTTTGATTTGTCCCCACGCGGATTTTCATATAGCCTGACATAACAAGATGTCAGCTTAACTCTAATTTCAAACCGACGCGCAACTTCTCTATTGCAGGGTTGCGCTTTCTCATTGCATCAAAGACCTCCAACTTGGTGAGCGCACGCTCGTTCTCGTTGTGCTTGGCAAGACGCGGCAAAAACTCTATCAGGCTGTTATGAAGTCGCAACCGCATGGTGGCGCGGATGTTTTTCTTGATGGCAGTTATCTGGTCGAGAAGCAACTGATTGTCCACAACAACCTCTATGTCAGGATATTCAGTGATTCGCGGGACTATGTTTTTCAAGCGGGAGGCAAGTCCGACAAACTTCTGAGGCATACGGTTGCACATGGAAACCCATTCCCTCATGAGGTCATCGTCGGTGAAGGTGTCCTCAACTTTCTTCTCCTCAAGTTTCTTTGCAGCCGCCTCGTCCACCGTCACAGCCTCTACTCCATCGCCAGTTTTAGGCTTTCGCCGGAGGTCACCGAAGGTCATGCCTATGCCCGTAAAGTGGAGATTCGCTACGCCACCAAGCGTAGGTCTGGCTACAACCGGCTTTTCTTCAACAGTAGGTTTTTCGGCAGTATCAACTTTTTTAGTTTCTGCAGATTTGGCATGCGCCACCAGTCTACGTGCAACCCCAGCCACCTGCATAGCCGGTTTAGGCTGCACCACATTGTTTTTCTTAAACAGGGATTTAAGTCTCATAGGGCTACGCCCACCAGCAGGCACGCCTTCATCCTCCGGCTGTGTGATCTGAGCCACACGAATGAGCGTGAGCTCCACCAAAAGACGCTTGTTGCTGCTTTGGCGGTATTGCACGTCACACTCGTTGAGAATTTTCAATGCCTGGTAAAGGAACGGCAACTGACATTTCTTTGCCTGCTCCTTGTATTTGGTCTTCTGGCTTTCGCTCACCTCAAGCAGACGAAGCGTTTGCTCATCTTTAGCCATCATCACGTTGCGCACATGCGAGGCAAGACCATTGACAACGTTGTTTCCTTCGAAACCACGTTGGATGATGCCGTTGAGCAATACCATAATGTCAGAAGCCTTGTTCTCAAGCGAGAGGTCAACAATCTGGAAATAGTTGTCGGCATCAAGCACATTCAGATCCAGAAGCACCTTGTCGTAGGTGATATGACCTTGGCAGAAACTCGACACCTGGTCGAAAATGGACAACGCATCACGCATTCCGCCATCAGCCTTCTCGGCTATAACGTTAAGGGCCTCCTCCTCAAAGGTGATGCCTTCCTTCGCAGCTACCATGCTTAAATGACGGACTATCTCCGGCACTGTCATGCGCTCGAAGTCGTAGATCTGGCAACGGGAGAGAATGGTTGGTAGAATCTTGTTTTTCTCAGTAGTAGCGAGAATGAATATCACGTGAGCAGGCGGCTCTTCCAGGGTTTTAAGGAAGGCGTTGAAAGCGGCTTGGGAGAGCATGTGCACCTCGTCTATGATGAAAACTTTGTACCTGCCTGTCTGTGGCGGTATGAGGGTCTGCTCCATGAGCGTCTTTATGTTCTCCACGGAATTGTTGCTTGCTGCGTCAAGTTCGAAGATATTCATAGACCTTCCCTCATTGAACGCACGGCAGCTCTCGCACTCGTTGCAAGCCTCACCGTCGCTGGTGGGATTCTCGCAATTGATGGCCTTTGCGAAGATACGGGCACACGTGGTCTTTCCCACTCCACGCGGTCCGCAAAAAAGAAAGGCATGTGCCAGTTTGCCTGTCCTCACGGCATTCTTCAAGGTTGTGGTAAGCGATTCCTGCCCCACCACCGACGAGAAAGTCATTGGCCGGTATTTCCTTGCGGAAACAATATAGTTGTCCATAGATAATTGTAGATGGTATTGTTTTGCAAACTTACAAAAATAATTCCTAACCTTGCCCCCTTTTATTTGAAAAGATTAGGCCAAGACGAAAAAAAGCGTTGCCCTCACCAATGGTGAAAGCAACGCTCGAATGTCTTGATAAAATGTTCACGAAAGGCTTATGCCTCAGCAGGAGCCTCTGTGTTCTCAGCCTCTGCGGCCTCAGCAGCCTTAGCAGCCTCTGCCTCTGCCTTTGCAGCAGCCTCAGCAGCCTTCTTGTCAGCCACCTTCTTAGCGATAGCCTCGTTGACTTTCTTCTCAGCCTCGAGAGCCTTTTCTGCAGCCTCCTTGCGGCTCTTCGACTGTGCGTCGAGAGTAGCGTTGAGCTTCTGCTCCTTGCTGGCCTTCCAAGCGTCGTACTTCTGCTGGCAAGCAGCCTCGTCGAATGCGCCCTTCTTGACACCGCCACGGAGATGCTTCATCATGTAGACACCCTCACCCTTCAGGATGTTGCGTACGGTGTCTGTAGGCTGTGCACCTGCCTCTACCCAGTAGAGAGCACGGTCGAAATTCAAATCTACGGTAGCAGGATTGGTGTTAGGATTGAACATACCAATCTTCTCGATAAACTTACCATCACGTGGTGCTCTAACGTCAGCGATCACAATTCTGTAAACTGCGTAGCCCTTGTGGCCGCCGCGCTGCAATCTGATTTTTGTTGCCATTTTGTTTAAAAAACTATTATAAAGGTTTGAATTTAATGCTGCCAACACGTGACAGCGAGTGCAAAGTTACTGCTTTTTACTTATATCCCAATGAGATAACTATGATTTTTTAACAAAACTTACATCACTCCGTCCTCACGGAGCTTCTGCTGCCACTTCCAGGCAGAGCGCATCACGTCGTCGAGCGATGATTCGGCCTTCCATCCGAGAACAGTGTTGGCCTTTGAGCAGTCGCCCCAAATCTTTTCGATGTCGCCCTCACGACGGGGTCCATATGCCCAATTGAGTTTCACGCCTGTGGCTTTCTCGAAGGTCTCGACAATCTCAAGGGTGGAGTTGCCGCGGCCTGTGCCGATGTTGAAGTAGTCGATTACCGGGCTGTCTTCGTCGTCAAGGACACGCCTCATGGCTGCCACGTGCGCCTTTGCAAGGTCAACCACATATATATAGTCGCGGATGCAAGTGCCGTCGGGCGTGTTGTAGTCGTTGCCGAAGATGGTGAGCTGCTTGCGGATGCCTATCGCAGTCTGGGTAACGTAAGGGATGAGGTTGTTTGGCACACCGTTGGGGAGCTCTCCGATGAGTGCTGACGGATGGGCGCCAATCGGGTTGAAATATCTGAGGATGATGCTCTTGATAGGAGCACCACTGTGGATGTAATCGTGAATGATCTGCTCGTTTATCTCCTTGGTGTTGCCATAAGGCGATGTGGCCTTCTGGTGGGGAGCCGTCTCCGTGACAGGCAAGTTTTCCGGCTTGGGCTGACCGTAGACGGTGCAGCTTGAGGAGAAGATAATGCCTTTCACATTATACTTAGGCATCAACTCGAGAAGATTGACCAACGAAACGATGTTGTTGCGATAATAGAGAAGCGGCTTCTGAACGCTCTCACCCACTGCCTTGCTGGCGGCAAAGTGTATAATTCCCTCTATGTCTGGGTATTTCTTGAATACATTCTCCGTAGTTTCCTTGTCACGCAAGTCAACTTTCTCAAACGCCGGACGCACGCCCGTAATCTTCTCAATGCCGTCGAGAACCTCTATCTTGGAATTTGAGAGGTCGTCAACAATCACCACTTTGTATCCTGCTTCAATAAGCTCAACGGAAGTGTGGGATCCAATGAAGCCAGTGCCTCCAGTGACAAGGATTGTCTGTTTCATAACTAAATATGTATAAAAGGTTTATAATTCCGCCCACAAAGATACTTAAAATTCCATTAACAACAAGCTATTGGCAGAAAAAAGTTGTAACTTTGCACGGAAAATAGTAAAACACAATAATATAAGAACATAACATAAAAATTATGAGCATTCAAACTGAGAAGATTAAGGAGCTTGTCGCCAAGCGTGAGCAAGCTCGCCTTGGAGGTGGAGAGAAAGCCATCGACAAGCAGCACGCCCGTGGTAAGTACACAGCCCGCGAGCGCATTGAGATGCTTGTCGACAAGGACTCGTTCGAGGAGTACGACATGTTCAAGCTTCACCGCTGCCACAACTTCGGCATGGAGAAGAAGCAGTTCCTCGGCGACGGTGTCGTGGCCGGTTCAGCTACTATCGACGGCAGGCTTGTATACGTTTACGCACAGGACTTCACCGTCAACGGCGGCTCGCTTTCAGAGACCATGGCACAAAAGATCTGCAAGGTCATGGACATGGCTATGCAAAACGGTGCTCCCGTAATCTGCATGAACGACTCCGGCGGCGCACGCATCCAGGAAGGCATCTCAGCCCTCGCTGGCTACGGAGAGATCTTCGAGCGCAATATCCTCGCTTCAGGCGTAATACCTCAAATCTCCATGATTCTCGGTCCTTGCGCCGGTGGTGCCGTCTATTCACCGGGTCTCACCGACTTCATCCTCATGACTGAGGGCACAAGCTACATGTTCCTCACAGGACCGAAGGTGGTCAAGACCGTCACGGGCGAGGACATCGACTCTGAGCATCTCGGCGGTGCAAGCGTGCACGCAAGCAAGAGCGGCGTGACAAGCTTCACAGCCAAGACAGAGGAAGAGGCTATGGAGATGATCAAGAAGCTCATGAGCTATATCCCATCCAACAACACAGAGGAGGCTCCACGCGTGGAGTGCACCGACCCGGTTGACCGCAAGGCAGACCTGCTCAATGAAATCCTGCCCGACGACCCGAACAAGGCATACGACATGTACAAGGTCATCACTGCCGTAACCGACAACGGTGAATTCTTTGAGGTACAGCCCAAGTTCGCCAAGAACATCATTACCGGTTTCGCCCGTTTCAACGGACAGAGCGTGGGTATCGTAGCCAACCAACCCTCAGCTTATGCCGGTGTGCTCGACGTTAACGCATCTCGCAAAGGCGCCCGTTTCGTGCGCTTCTGCGACGCTTTCAACATTCCTATCGTTTCGCTCGTCGACGTTCCCGGATTCCTCCCAGGCACTGGCCAGGAGTACAACGCCGTGATCCTGCACGGAGCCCAGCTGCTCTACGCTTACGGCGAGGCTACAGTGCCAAAGATCACCATCACTCTCAGAAAGAGCTACGGTGGCAGCCACATCGTTATGGGTTGCAAGCAACTCCGTTCTGACCTCAACTTCGCTTGGCCTACAGCCGAGATCGCCGTTATGGGCGCAAGTGGTGCCGTGGCAGTGCTTTGCGGCAAAGAGGCGAAGAAAGTCAAGGAAGAGGGCGGCGACGTGAAGGCGTTCCTCGCAGAGAAGGAAGACGAATACACAAAGACATTCGCCAACCCTTACCAAGCTGCACAGTACGGCTACATCGACGACGTCATCGAACCCCGCAACACACGCTTCCGCATCTGCCGCGGTCTTGCGCAGTTGGCTCACAAGCGTCAGTCGCTGCCAGCCAAGAAGCATGGATGCATGCCAATGTAATCAAGAAATGAGTGAAGGAAAAATGGACAAGAACATATATGCGGCAATAGCGATGGCCATCTTCGAGTACCAAGGCAACAACGTACACGACAGAGAGCCGGGCATCATCACCATTAAGCCCAAGTGCACATTGTGGGATGCCAAGCAGATTTCATTCACCGCAAAACCATAATAAAGATGAAGCAGTTTAAATATACAATAGCCGGCAAGGAGTATGAGGTCGAAATCGTCGACATCAACGAAGAGACCAATGTCGCCAACGTCAAAGTGAACGGGGAAGAGTTTGAAGTGGGCATGGAGAAACCTGCCGAGGAAACCGTCAAGCCTAAGGTAACACTGGGCAAGCCCGTTGCCGAGGAAGGCGACGAGACCACAGTCTCGGCTAACGTGAACACAGCAAACGCAATCAAGTCACCGCTGCCTGGCACCATCACATCAATCAACGTCAAGGTTGGCGATGACGTAAAGGCCGGCGACACACTGCTCGTATTGGAAGCCATGAAGATGGCAAACAACATTGAGGCAGAGAAGGACGGCAAGGTTACAGCCATTTGCGTAAAGGCCGGACAGAGCGTCATGGAAGACGATGCGCTCGTCGTGATTGAATAATGAGGCTTCACGCCACACTTTAATGTACTAAAACGCCTGTTTTTGTGTGAAATCATGCAAAAACGGGCGTTTTTCTCATTAATTATGTATACCTTTGCACCCAAAAGCATTTTAGAATAAAATCATAATGGCCAAAAAGAGAATTTTATTCATCAATCAGGAGATTGTACCCTATGTCCCTAAGTCGGAAATGGCTTTGCTCGGACGTGACCTGCCTCAGAAGATGCAGTCGGGTGGTTTTGACGTACGCACGTTCATGCCTAAATGGGGCAATATCAACGAGCGACGCGGACAACTTCATGAAGTCATCCGCCTGTCAGGTCTCAACATTGTCATTGATGATACCGACCACCCCTTGATAATCAAGGTGGCGAGCATACCAGTAACAAGGCTTCAAGTCTATTTCATCGACAACGAGGACTATTTCATCAAGCGTCGTTCCATGACTGAGGACGAGAATGGTAACGAGTATGATGACAACGGCGAGAGAGCTATATTCTTCGCACGCGGTGTGCTTGAAACGGTAAAGAAACTGCGTTGGGATCCAGACATCATACATTGTCAGGGATGGATGGCCGGAGTCATTCCTCTTTACATCAAGACGGCTTACCACGAAGACCCGACGTTTGCCAACACAAAAGTTGTTACTTCTCTGTTCTCAAAACAGTTCAAGGCAAACTTTGGTACGAAATTCAAGAAGTGCGTAGAATATGAATCGGCCAAGGCCGACCTGCTGCAGAAATATTCAGAGCACTTCGATTATATCGACCTTGCCAAACTTGCCATCGACTACAGCGACGGCGTGGTAGAAGCCGCCGAGAACGTCAACGACACACTGCTCGCTTACGCCAAGGAGTCAGGCAAGCCACTTTTGGAATATCCAGGCGAAGACTACGTCACAGCTTACAAGGATTTCTACAACAACCTTTAGGATAAAGCATGAAAATAAAGACCATATTTTTTCTTCTCTCAGGTCTCGTAATGGCAGCTTGCTCTGACACAACCGACGAGATAGGCTCATCACTAACGAAAGACACCGATGCCGTAAACGTGGAAACAAAATCGTTTGGCATCGCCAGCCAATCACTCCTTGCAGATTCTGTGTTGTCAAGGAATACGACGGGTTATCTTGGAAAAGTCAGAGACATGGAAACCGGTGACTACATTACCGGCAACTTCATGGCTCAATTCTTCAACCTTGAGGGCTATAAGTTCCCCGACAAGAGCAACATGGTCGGCACCAATGCCCAAGGAGATACCATCAAGGGCCTTATAAAGGCTGACTCCTGCGAGATACGCTTGTTCTATTCACAGCACTACGGTGACAGCACACGCACCATGAAGCTCACGGCATACGAAATGGGCAAGCCAATGACCGAGGACAAGAACTATTACAGTAACTTCGACCCTTTGGCTGAAGGCTATGTGAGGGAAGGCGGCATCGCACAAGACAAGGTATATACTCTCACCGACTTCGTAGTGCCAGAGGCTACACGCGACACCTCAACATATGAACCGTATATCACAATAAAGCTCAACGGCAAATATACCGACGCAAACGGAAAGGAGTACGACAACTACGGCACATATATTCTGGAGACTTATTATGAGCATCCCGAGTATTTCAAAAATGCCCAAACTTTCCGAAAGAACGTAGTTCCCGGCTTCTACTTCAAACACAAGTCAGGATTAGGCAACATGGCCTACATTGATGCCTCACAGTTGACCTTGTCTTACAAGTTTGCAGAGAATGACAGTGTGATGAACGGTATAACCCTTTTCTGGGGCACAGAGGAAGTACTGCAGACATCAAATATTTCGAATGACAAGAGTACACTCGCAAGACTTGCCAGCGACAACACATGCACATACTTGAAAACGCCATCGGGCATTTTCACCGAGCTCACCCTTCCTGTCGAGGAAATTATCTCCGGACACGAGAACGACAACATTGCCGGTGCATCGCTAAGCATACCAAGAATCAACAGCGAGTCACCAAGCACAGAATACACTTTCAGTGTTCCCGAGTACGTGTTGATGATACCGAAAGATTCTCTCAATAGCTTCTTCGAGAATATGGAGATGTACAACAACCGCACATCATTCCTTGCAACATATGCAGGCAAGTCGTCAACCAACGACTACACGTTTGACAATATATCTAACATGATCACGTCGATGGCTGCCATTGACAAAGAAAAGCGTTCTGCTGATTGGAACAAAGTTGTGCTTGTCCCAGTGTCTCTGACAAAGACATCAACTTCTTCAACAAGCAGTAGCAGTTATAGCTATTATTACTACTATTATTACGGGAGTTCAAGTTCTTCGTCGAGCAGCACTGTCACAAAGGTGTCACACGACATGTCACTGACAAGTACAAAACTCGCCAAGGGAACAGGTACAGACAACAGCCCCCTGAAGCTGGACGTCATTTACACAAGGTTTAAATAACAAAAGAGGGTTTAAGTAGCAGGCATGAGATAAAAATCAGGCCTGCTATTATAAAAACCTTATTGAAACAGCAAATCGTCATGGCCGACAATTTTCTCGAAAGGCACCATAGAGACTACGAAGAGCGCAAAGAAGCTTGGCTAAGGAATAAAAAACATATGCCAAAGATAAAAAGAAAGCTCCAAAGGCCAGATGACGAAAGCTTATAAAACAAAAACGGCACATCATGGGAATTTTTGGATTATTCAGCAAGAAAAACAAGGAAACACTCGACCAAGGCCTTGAGAAAACCAAGCAGAGCGTCTTCTCGAAGATAACGCGTGCCATAGCGGGAAAGTCCAAGGTTGACAGCGACGTGCTCGACAACCTTGAGGAGGTGTTGATAACCTCTGACGTCGGGGTTGACACTACAGTCAAAATTATCAATCGTATTGAGGAGCGCGTGGCAAGAGACAAATACGTATCCACGTCTGAACTCAACAAGATACTGAAAGAGGAAATTGCTGCATTGCTCACGGAAAACAACTCGGACGACAATACCAACTGGGACTTGCCAGCAGACCATAAGCCATACGTCATACTTGTAGTCGGCGTAAACGGCGTGGGCAAGACAACTACTATCGGAAAGCTCGCTTACCAGTTCAAGAAAGCCGGAAAGAAAGTTTATCTCGGGGCAGCCGACACTTTCCGTGCCGCAGCTGTTGAGCAAATACAGATCTGGGGTGACCGTGTTGGTGTGCCTGTGATAAAACAGCAAATGGGATCAGACCCTGCCAGCGTAGCGTTCGACACTCTGCAAAGCGCTAAAGCAAACGGCGCAGACGTGGTAATTATCGACACGGCCGGACGACTCCACAACAAGATAGGACTGATGAACGAATTGAAGAAGATCAAGGACGTCATGAAAAAGGTCGTACCCAACGCACCTGACGAGGTGTTGCTTGTCCTTGACGGCAGCACCGGACAGAATGCCTTTGAGCAAGCAAAACAATTTGCGGCTGTTACCAATATAACATCTCTCGCCATAACCAAACTTGACGGCACAGCAAAGGGCGGCGTGGTCATAGGAATATCCGACCAGCTGAAAGTACCTGTCAAATATATTGGCTTAGGTGAGAAAATGGAAGACTTACAACTTTTCAACAAAAAAGAATTCGTCGACTCGCTGTTCTGATTGACATTCACCATGAAGAAAAACCAAATAGACATTATCACCATGGGCTGTTCAAAGAATCTTGTTGATTCTGAGCAGCTCATGCGTCGTTTTGAAAACATAGGCTATCATTGCAACCACGACCCCAAGCGTCCGCAAGGCGAAATAGCCGTCATAAACACTTGTGGCTTCATTGAGAGGGCCAAGGAAGAGAGCATCAATACCATACTCGAGTTTGTAAACGCCAAAAACAACGGACGCCTCAACAAGCTCTTCGTGATGGGGTGCTTGTCGCAGCGATACCAAAAGGAACTGGAAGAAAGCCTTCCCGAGGTTGACAAGTTCTACGGTAAGTTCAATTACAACCAACTTCTCAACGACCTTGGCCCTGCAACCGACTCTGCTCAAGAAAACAAGACGTTTGCCGAAAGAAGAGCGACATCAAACAGCCGCCGACTGCTCACTACCCCATCCCACTATGCATATATTAAGATTGCCGAGGGATGCGACCGCCACTGCGCCTACTGTGCCATTCCGCTGATAACGGGTAAGCACGTAAGCCGACCGATGGAAGACATTCTGAAAGAAGTGGAAGAACTCGTCAATGAAGGTGTTACAGAGTTCCAAGTCATCGAGCAGGAACTTACCTATTACGGCAGAGACCTCTATGGCGAGACAAGGATTGCTGAGCTCATCGAAAAGATGGCGAATATCAAGGGCGTGAAATGGATCCGGCTACATTATGCATATCCTAACCAATTCCCACTGAAACTGCTTGACGTAATGCGCGAGCACGACAATGTCTGCAATTATCTTGACATTGCCCTGCAACACATTTCCGACCATATGCTGTCGCAAATGCACAGACACGTCACAAAGCAAGAGACCATTGATCTCATCCACAACATAAGGGAGCGTGTGCCAGGCATAACCATAAGAACAACTCTGATGGTTGGCTTCCCAGGAGAGACAGAAGAAGACTTCAACGAGCTTCTTGAATTCGTGAAGCAAGAGAAGTTTGAGCGCATGGGCGCCTTCGCCTATTCAGAAGAAGAAGGCACATATTCAGCGTTGCATTATAAAGATGATGTCCCTGCAGACGTAAAGCAAGCACGATTAGACAAGCTGATGGCAGTCCAGGAAGATATAAGTAGGGATGTAGAGGCAGCAAAAGTTGGAAAAACACTCAATGTTGTCATAGACAGAAAAGAAGGCAACTACTATATCGGACGTACTGAAGCATGCTCGCCAGAGGTGGATCCAGAGGTACTCATCCCTGTAGGCAAACACAAATTGCACACAGGCCGCTATTATAAAGTGCTGATAACAGACAGCGACGAGTTTGACCTATATGGCGAAATAAAATGAACAACAAGGAGTTTATTGCACAACTAGCCGCTAAGACCGGTTTCACGCAAGCCGATGCCCAACAAATGGTGCGCACGGTAATCAACGAGATGAAACTTCATCTTGAAGATGGCGACACGATACAGATAAACGGTTTCGGCTCTTTCGAAGTAAAAAAGCGGCTGGAACGTATCGTTGTAAGCCCAGGCACACAGCAACGCATGCTCGTACCTCCAAAACTCGTGCTCAATTTCAAACCCATAGCAGCTATTAAAGAAAACTTGAAAAAGCCACAACAATAATAAAACAACAACAGCAATGAGCAAAACCAGTATAAAAGAGCTCGCCTTATCACTCTCGGAGAAGCACGACTTGAACAAAGCCGATGCCGAGCGATTTGTGGCTTCCATCTTCGAGGTCATCAATGATGGACTTGAAGACGACAAGCTCGCTAAAGTGAAAGGGTTGGGAGCTTTCAAGATTATTGGCGTCGCCGCACGAAAGAGTGTGGATGTCAATACTGGCGAGCCCATTGTCATTGAAGGCCGGAACAAGATCAGCTTTACACCTGATGCGTCTATGCGCGATGACGTTAACAAACCCTTCTCACAGTTCGAGACCGTTGTTATCAACGATGGTGTTGATTTTTCAAGCATTGACAATGATTATGGCAACGGGACAGAAACCTCTTCTGAAAAAGGATCTGAAACAAAGCCACAATCCATTACAGACAACGCATACAAGGCTGAAGAGGAAGCCATAAAGGAAGATTTTATCATTTCCGTGGCTAATGCTGAGGCTTCTTCCACATCAACTATTGAGGAAAACAACGAACCACAGACGGAACGAAACACAGAAGATACCATTGTTGAGACAGAGAATATCGTAGAGGAAGAGAACATTACAAAAAAAGAAAACACAGAAAACGAAACCGCAGAAGAGGATAACAACGCTGAGAAAGAAGCTGTAGAAGAAGACACTGTTGAAGAGGCTGAAGATAAAGAGGCTGAATGGAAAAAAGCTGTAGAAGAAAACTCCGTAGAAAAAGAAAATGCAAAGGAAGAGGACGCAGAGAAAGAACCTATAGCTGAAGAGAACACCACAGAAGAAGAGCCTGCCGATAAAGAAGATATACCCGAGGAAGATTTCACCAAAATAAAAGACTTATTTGATGAAGACGACTACGAGTGGGAAATGGAGAGAAGATATCGAGATGACAAAGAGGCTCACCGTAACCACGTCATGAAAGTATTCATGATTACAGCAGCAGTCATTATCGTAGGATGCTTGTGTGGCGGCTATTATCTTTTCTCACAGATTCAGAGACGCGACAGCCATATAGAGATGCTGGAGGAGCAGATGAGAATAGTTGCACAACACCAAAAGAAAGATAATAACACTGTCAACCAAACCACCCAACCTGTCGGAGCACAGGCACAGGACTCAATAGTCTCCAATGCCGATGTTGAGCCGGAAGTCCCCAAGCAAGCCTCGCAAGACAATGTTGATCAAGAAACCTTGCAGACCAACAGCAGACAAAAAACTTCGCAGGCCGATAACAACCAAAAGACATTGAAAGCCGATGACAAGCAGGCTGCTTTGCAAAACCAATACGACAAGGACGTGAGAATCCGCACGGGTGCCTATGCCATCATCGGCATAAAGAATACAATTACGGTACGCCCCGGCCAGACCATGACAGGAATAAGCCGGTCAACCCTCGGTCCTGGCATGGAATGTTACCTTGAAGCTGTCAACGGCGGGAAAAGGGAAGTGAAAGCTGGCGAAACCATAAATATTCCCCAACTCAAATTGAAGAAACAGCTACACTGACAGCGTTAGCCAAGCGCTTCATGGCAACATCCTTGTCGAGCGCATGCTCCATCGAAAGACCTTCATTTATATTGATAACCCTTGAAAAGCCTGCCTTGAGCAGGCTTTTTTCGTCTTCAACCTTTCCCGCCACAAGAACTACCGGAACATCATGCAGTCGACAATGTGAAAGCACGACGCTGGGCAACTTCCCCATCAAGGTCTGTTTGTCGGCACTACCTTCGCCTGTTATGACCATCTCCACTTTTTGAGATGAAAGGAAGTCATCAAACCTAACCGACCGCAATATCGTCTCTGCGCCACTCTCCACTTTGGCATCCATAAACTCCATGAAAGCGTAGCCCAGTCCTCCTGCAGCTCCAGCTCCGGGCATAGAAGCACAATCGCGGCCTTGATGTTGTGCCGCCATATTTGCAAAAGTCAAGGCACGCCGTTCAAGTTTCTCCACCATAGCAACATCCGCTCCTTTCTGTGGGGCAAAAACGTGTGCGGCACCGTTGGGGCCACACAACGGATTATCAACATCGGTGGCAAGCATCACCTTTATGTCCTTGAGCCACGACGTGTCGAAAGGCTCATACCATGCCTTGCGCATTGTGACTTGCCATTCATGTCTCAAGGCCTTCAGCATTCCAAGACCGCAATCGCTTGTAGCACTGCCACCAAGACCAACGACAAACTCACGCAGACCGCGGCGCATTGCCTGAGCCATCAGCTCCCCCACTCCATAGCTCGTGGCAATGAGCGGATTTCTGTTCTCAGGCTCTATCATACCCAAGCCCACCGCCTTGGCCACTTCTATTACGGCCTTGCCGTTTTTTATGCCAAAGGCAGAATTTCGCCACCTCATCAGGGCATCGTGAACGTGACAATTTACTATCTCGTCAGGCTTGATTGCATCAAGAAATCCTTCTCCGCCGTCGCTGACCTCGGAACAGTTGACTTCAGCTTCGGAGTTCGAGTTCATAATGCCAAGCCGAGCCGCTTCATTGGCTTCTTTCGATGTAATACAATTCTTAAAACTATCTATTGTTACAAAAAACTTCATTCCTAAATCGCTTTCCATAAAATAATAACGCGCAAAAAACGTTATTTCTTGTATGAACCGACTATTTTTTATCATCATATCATTGCTTGCACCTTTGTCGATGCTTGCTCAATCGTTCACTCTCAAGGGCCGCGTCGTCGACGAAGAAGGCAAGGCTTTGGAGCTGGCTTCCGTGGCTTGCGTCTCGCAAGGAAAAGCCACCGTCACATCGCTTAAAGGTGATTACAGCCTCACGTTGCATTCTACCGACTCGGTTGTAATAAGATTCTCCATGTTGGGCTATCGCACAAAGAAGCGTGTGCTTTTCAAGCCCAAAGGTACGCAAACGCTGCAAGTGACTTTATACCAAGAAGACAACACCCTCAACGAAGTAAGCGTGCAGGGACAGAAAATACAGTCGGGACAGATGGAGGAGCTCAAAACAAAGCCGATGAAGAATATGCCTTCCACCACTGGCAACGCCGTGGAAGAACTCATACAAAGTCAGGCAGGCGTAAGCACCCACTCTGAGCTGTCGTCACAGTACAACGTCCGCGGTGGCTCTTTCGACGAAAACTCCGTATATATTAATAATGTTGAAATGTTCAGGCCGTTTCTCGTCAGGAGCGGCCAACAGGAGGGTCTGTCAGTCATCAACCCCGACATGGTAGGCAGCATCGGCTTCTCCACAGGCGGATACGAGGCGCGCTATGGCGACAAGATGTCATCGGCTCTCAACATCATTTACCGTAAGCCCAAGCATTTCGAGGCCACCGTTGAGGCTTCGTTACTGGGAGCATCGGCCTACGTGGGCATAGCCAACAAGAAGTTTTCATGGAGCAACGGACTGCGCTACAAGACAAACCGCTACTTGCTCGGCACATTCGAAACCAACGGCGAATACGACCCTAACTTCCTCGACTACCAGACCTATCTGTCCTGGAGACCTAACCAGCGATGGAGCTTCGACCTGATAGGCGACATCTCTGACAACCATTACAACTTCAAGCCAAAGGACCGCGAGACGCGCTTCGGCACCCTGGAAAGCGTGCGCTCGTTCAAGGTCTACTTCAGCGGCGAGGAGCGTGACCGCTTCCGCACGTTCTTCGGCTCTCTTAACATCACGCGGCATTATGGCGACTCTACGTCGGTGTCGCTCATCACATCAGCTTTCAAGACCGACGAACAAGAGAAATACGACATCGAGGGACAATATTGGCTCACGCAAACCGAGACTTCTGAGAATCTCGGCGTAGGCACGTATTTCCAGCACGCGCGCAACTATCTCAAAGGCAACGTCGAGAGCATGAAACTCATGGCGCAGCACAAGGCCCGCCAACACGACATTGAGGGCGCAATAACTTACAAATGGGAACATGTAGAGGAAAACTCTGCCGAATATGAGATGCGCGACTCTGCCGGATACGTGATTCCGCACACGGGCAAAGACCTGTACATGATATACAGTCTGAGGGCAAAAAACGAGCTCAACAGCCGCCGACTTGAGGTGTATCTGCAAGATACATGGCGTTTCAAGTCGGGCGCGACAACCGAAAGTGATGACAGCGCACACGTCTCCAACCCAACACTTTACACCCTCAACTACGGCATCAGGTTCTCCAACTGGAGCTACACCAGGGAGAGTATTGTCTCGCCAAGAGTATCGTTGAGCATCATTCCGGCGTTCAACCAGAACCTCAGTTTCCGCATTGCTACGGGCCTTTACTATCAGGCGCCTTTCTTCAAGGAACTGCGAGACACCACAACAGTCGGGGGCATGACCTACGCAACGCTAAACCAGCATATCAAGAGCCAGCAGTCGATCCATTTCACCGGAGGCATGGAATACAGGTTCAGGATTAGCAACAGGCCGTTCAAGTTCACCACCGAACTTTACTACAAGCTTCTCTCCAATCTTGTGCCCTACTCGGTCAACAACATGAAGATAACCTACTACGGCGACAACAACGCAAGCGGTCACGCCGCAGGTCTCGACATGAAACTCTACGGCGAGTTCGTGCCAGGCTCCGACTCATGGCTTACCCTTTCGTTGATGAACACTGGCATGAAACTCAACGGCAGGACAATGCCTCTGCCCACCGACCAGCGTTTTGCCGCTCACCTCTTCTACACCGACTTTTTCCCGGGTTCCGACCGATGGCTGATGACGCTAAGGCTGACCTACGCCGACGGCTTGCCGTTCTCGGCACCGCACCGCGAGCTGGAGCGCAACGGCTTCCGTGCACCTGCCTACAGAAGGGCAGACATAGGCATGACCTACCGACTCTTGAACAACGAGGACCATCACCGCAAGAGCGTCTTCAAGAACATTTGGCTCGGCGTAGACTGCCTCAACCTCTTCGACATCAGCAATGTGAACTCATATTATTGGATTACCGACGTCACAAACCAAATGTATGCCGTGCCAAACTACCTCACGCGAAGGCAGATAAACGCAAAGGTAAGGTTTGAGTTCTGACAGGTGCCAAGCCAACAATAATAAAGACTTTATAAATTTCGATTACCGCTATTTACCATCTCGCAAGCGTAAATATAAACAACGAAATAAGGCGTGAAATGCAGACTTGCCGCCATTTCACCTCTTTTGTGTTGCCATTGCGCCATTGTCCCGCCACTATTCAAGCGTAATCGGAATACCATTCAAGCGTAAACGCAATGCGATTCAAGCGTTAAAACAGAAAAAAGGCGCACCGCTACCGGTGCGCCTTTACTTTATCAATATAGTTTGTAAACTATGCTTACTTCAACATGCTCTCAAGCTCCTTGGTACGTGAGTCGTCAGCACCATAGAGAGTGTAGTAGCACTGGTAGAGAGGATAAGCCCAGTTGCTCTGTGAACGTGACGGGTCAATGTTCTTAGCCTGCTCAAGGTAGCCCATAGACTCAGTGTAGAGCTGCTTCTGCTCAGCTACGTTGCCATTGATGGCAGCAGCCTTTGCGTTGAGCGCGAAGCCGAGGTATGTGAGCACCACTGAGTTGTCGTTCTTGATAGACACAGCCTTCTTGAAGTCGCTGATGCACTCGTCCCAGTTGCCATTCGGCTCCTTGGAAAGCCTGTTGACAAGTGTCTGGCCCTTCATGGCCCAAGCCGTGAAGTTGTTAGGATCAGCTGCAACAGCTTGGTCGAGCAATGTGTTGAGCTCCGATGTCATGTTCAAGCCGCTGTACATGTTGCACAGAAGACCAAACACAGTCTCGTTCTTTGGATCTGCCTCGTAGGTAGCCTTCATCTTGTTGGCGAAAGCCACTGAGTCGGCCTTTGTCTTCAGGTTCATCTGAGCCATAGAATACTTGAATGTCTCAGCCTGCTTGCGCATTGCTGAGTCCTGCATTGCGATGTCAGCATACTTCTCAGCCTTGTCGTACTGTTGTGCCTGGTTTGCATAGAGGGCGGTATAGTAAGCCACCTGGCCGATGAACTGCTTCTCGTTCTCACGACCCTTGGCGAAGAGTGCATTGTCGTCGGTGTCGAGGAACATACCCCAATACTTGAGGATGTTGTCCTGATCGTTGCGCTGTGCATAATAGTTGCCGGCGTTGACGAGCTGCATGCGTGCGCTGTTGAGAGAACCGGCGAGGCCGTCGGTGTACTTAGGCTTAACCTTTCCCTTCTCGTTGGGCTCGGCGTCATACTTGACACATTCCATGCCAGTGACCATTGCATCGTAGGCCGACTGGTAGAGGGCGAGAGTGTCGTAAGGAGTCTCTTTCTGCTTCAGCATCTTGGCCTGGATGTTCTGGGCCTCGATAGCGCTCTGCGCGTCGTAAGTCTTCAAGGCGAGCTTCGTCACGTACTCGTAAGCCTTGGCCTTCTCCTGAGCGTTAGCCATAGAGCCCAGGTTCTGCTTCAGAACCTGTGTAGCCGAAGCATAGTCTTTAGCGGCAAGCACGGCCTTCAAGGCATCGCTGTCGCCAGCAAAAGCAGCTGATGTGCCAAGCATCATCATGGCTGCAACCATAAGTTTTTTCATAAGCGATAATATAAAAGAGTTTTTTATTCTGTTGTGTTGTTGTTGTCAGAGTCTGTTGCCTCCGGAGTGTCTATGGCGGTATCACCATCGGTTGGCTCAGTGGTCGGAGTGGCTATGCCCTGTTGCAGCTTCTCGTTTGTCTCGTTCCACTTCTGGCGGCTCTCTTCCTCTACAGTGGCCTCAAGCTCAGAACTCATGACCTTGCAAACGCTTGCTATGGTGTCGTTCTTCTTGGCGAGGTTTATCAGGCGCACACCTTGTGTGGCACGACCCATGACACGGACATCGGCCACGGCCATGCGAATCACGATGCCGCTCTTGTTGATGATCATGAGGTCGTTGTCATCAGTAACATTCTTTATGGCCACCAGCTTGCCCGTCTTCTCCGTGATGGCAATGGTCTTCACGCCCTTCTTGGCGCGGTTTGTCTTTCTATACTCACCAATCTCAGAGCGCTTACCGTAACCATTCTCTGATACCACCATTGCAGTTTCCTTGTCTACGTCGTTGACGACAATCATTCCCACTACGGCGTCATCGTCCTCGTCGAGCGTCATACCACGCACGCCCATGGCAGCACGGCCTGAAGGACGCACCTGTTCCTCATCGAAGCGAACGGCACGGCCGTTGCGGTCAGCAATGATAAGCTCATTGGAGCCATTGGTCAGACGAACGTCTACCACCTCGTCGCCCTCTGAGATAATCAACGCCTTCACACCATTGGCACGAGGACGCGAATATTCTTTCAGACAGGTCTTCTTCACGGTTCCGTTCTTCGTGGCAAAGACTACATAGTGGGAGTTGGTGAACTCCTCGTCGCCGAGACCACCGCCACGCAGACGGAGGAAGGCGTTCACGCTGTCGCCCGGCTCCAGGTTGAGAAGGTTCTGGATAGCTCTGCCCTTGGATGTCTTGTCACCCTCGGGTATGTCGTAGCAGTGGAGCCAGTAGCAACGGCCAAGACGCGTGAAGATGAGCATGGTCTGGTGCATCGTTGCGGGATAGATAAACTCGGTGAAGTCTTTCTCCCTTGTGTGGGCACCCTTCGATCCCACTCCGCCGCGTGCCTGCTCACGGAACTCCTTGAGCGGTGTACGTTTGATGTAGCCGAGATGGCTCACAGTAATGACCACGGGGTCGTTGGGATAGAAGTCCTCTGCGTTGAACTCATGCTCATCGGGAATGATCTGTGTGCGGCGGTCGTCGCCGTATTTCTCCTTCACCTCATTGAGCTCGTCTTTCATCACCTTCTTGCAAAGCTCTGGGTCGTCGAGAATCTGCTGGAGATAATTGATGCGCTTCTCCAGTTCATCGAACTCAGCGTGCAGGTCATCGAGACGCAGCTTGGTGAGTTGCGAGAGACGCATGTCAACAATAGCCTTCGACTGCAACTCGTCGAGCTCGAAACGCTTCTCCAAGTTGCGCTGGGCATCTGAAGGGCTTTCGCTGCCACGGATGATGTGCACCACCTCATCGATGTTGTCGCTTGCGATTATCAGTCCCTCAAGGATATGAGCACGCTCCTTGGCCTTGCCAAGGTCAAACTGTGTGCGACGGATAGTCACCTCGTGGCGGTGTTCTATAAAGTAGCTGATGCACTCTTTCAGGGAGAGGAGCTTCGGGCGAAGTTGCGAGTGGTCGTGCTTGTTGGGCACAAGAGCTATGCAGTTGACAGAGAAGCTGCTCTGCAGGGCGGTCATCTTAAAGAGCTTGTTGAGGATGACCTTGGCGTTGGCATCACGCTTGATGTCCACGACGATACGCATGCCCTGACGGCCTGTCTCATCATTGACGTTGCTGATGCCCTCGAGCTTGCCCTCTTTCACCAAGTCGGCAATATACTCGATGAGCTGCTGCTTGTTTACGCCGTAAGGTATCTCGGTCACCACGATGCGGTCGTGGTTCTCGTCGCTCTCTATCTCAGCCTTGGCACGCATGACAACACGGCCGCGGCCAGTGGTGTAAGCGTCTTTCACGCCCTGGAGACCATAGATGTAAGCTCCTGTGGGGAAATCGGGTGCCGGGATGTATCTCATCAATCCGTCGATGTCGATGTCGGGATCGTCGATATATGCACAGCAGGCGTCGATTACCTCACCAAGGTTGTGGGTCGGCATGTTTGTAGCCATACCCACGGCAATGCCGTTACCGCCATTGACAAGCAGATTAGGAATCTTTGTTGGCATCACGGTGGGCTCCTTCAACGTGTCGTCGAAGTTGTTTGCCATGTCGACAGTGTTCTTGTCGATATCGTCCATGATGTGCTCACCCATCTTCGAGAGACGGCACTCGGTGTAACGCATGGCTGCAGGAGAGTCACCGTCCACACTACCGAAGTTACCCTGTCCGTCTACAAGCTTGTAACGCATGTTCCATTCCTGTCCCATGCGCACCAGGGCGCCATAAACAGAACCGTCACCGTGAGGGTGGTACTTACCAAGCACCTCACCCACGACACGCGCACATTTCTTGTACGGTTTGTCACTTGTGTTTCCAAGTCCGAGCATGCCGTAGAGTATGCGGCGATGAACAGGCTTGAAGCCGTCCCTAACATCGGGAAGGGCACGGGCTACGATAACCGACATTGAGTAGTCGATGTAAGAAGACTTCATCTCCTCCTCAATGTTGATCTTCATAATCCGATCCTGATCGATGGTCAGATTCTCATCCATTGTTCTTTATATCTTTATTTGTGTTAGAATTCAATTTAAGGGCATTTAAAAGCACGAGATTCGATTTTGCCCGCATTTTCAAAGTGTAAAATTACGCATTATTTTCCACATCTGCCACCTTTCTTAATGAATTTTATAACAATATTTCGAATAATGCGTATTTCCCACTGACAACAACTATTTTTGCCATACCTGGCCGCCCGCAAAGAGTTGTATAGCCTGAAAAAAGCATCACTCCCTAAAGGCAAGGCCTTTCCCTTAGCCACATGGCAAAGAAACGGTCATATACGATATAGTTACCATTATCTTTATAGACAAACTCCCGGTTGAGCAAAGTCTTCAGGGCTAGGTTCACACTGCTGGTCGCTGGCAAGCCGTAACTCTTGATAAAGTCTTGCGAGAGAACGGAAGAAACTGATTTTTCATGTGCGATGGCCAACAGAAGAGCAGCTTGATTGTTTGTGAGCGACTCATAATGCACGACATTGCGCTCGTTTAGCAACGCTTGCATTATTTGTTTCGTCTCTTTCTTACGGTCACAGAAGTAATCTGTTCCTTTGTAACCGTAGATAACGAATGGATTATTAAGCCGTTCCATAAGCATTTTTGGTTATTGCATGTTTTATGTTACATGTTTTATGTAATGCAAAGATAAGAGAAATCTTTTATATAAAAAAGAAAATAATCACCAATGTAGGGAACTTGGATGATTTATTTCTCATTGTGAGCGAATTTGAGTAAACGCAAAAAGGTAATGTCCGCAAGCGATAAAATTTATTCACTTGCGGACATTACCTTTAACTATACGATTGTAAAATGTGGCTACTGCTTCTCTGTACCAGTCTCCATGTCGCGGCGCGACTTCGACTTGATTACGAGCCACACTCCGCTGAAGACGAGAACTACGGCAACGGCCTGTTTCCATGTAAACACACACATGCCGCACACAAGGCTGACACTCACTGCCACCACGGGTTGCACGTAGTTGTAGATGCTCACCACGGTCGGGCGCAATATCTTCTGGGCCATCTGCATGAGCATGTATGCGATGCAGGTGCCAAACAGAACCACGAAGCCCGTTTCTGCCCAAGCCTTGGCTGGTACCAGATGCCAATCGGTCTGTGCTGCGTGTGGAACGAGGAACGGCGACATGATAAGTGCAGCCCAAGTGAACATCCACTTGCTCACGGTGATGGGCGAATAGCGTCGCAGATAGTCGCGGTAGAGGGCAAGGTAAAGAGCGAAGGAGAGTTGGGCGAAGATGCACATCAAGTCGCCGCGTATGTCGCCTACGCGCGAGTCGTGTGCGGCAGCACTGCTCAAAATGAGTATGAGCGCACCGGAGCAACCTATGCACACACCGAGAGCCTTGCGGCCCGTTATAGGCTCCTTGAGGATGATTGCAGACAGGATCATGGCGAATATGGGCAGCGCCGTTGTGACAATGCTGGCATTGGACGGAGAGGTGATGCTCAGTCCGATGGTGAAGCAGCACTGGTTGAATATCAGTCCGAGCAGTCCTGCGCCGCAGAATGCGAAGATGTCTTTCAAGGGTACGTGCTCACGGCTAAAGAACAATGACATTATCCAAAAAAACGTTGCTCCGCCCAAGGCGCGCATAAACACAAGATTGAGATTGTCCACTCCGTGGAGCATGGCATCCTTGCCTATCGGTGACATGAGTCCCCAGCAGATGTTGGCAGAGAGGATGCAGGCGTGTGCCAAGAGAGGACGTTTGTTGTTATCCATTTTGTATTTTTATATTGAACTGCAAAGTTACCGCTATTTGCGGAGAATGAGTAATCTCTCGCTTGTTTTTATCGCAGGCTGCCTTGTTTTAAAGGCGTCAGAAGAAATCAGCCAACCTGTGAAAATCAAATTATAAGGATTATTTATAAGTTTATCTGTAATTCGGATACTCACCTTTTCGGGAATATACCG
>CAZXGQ010000038.1:0-26801 GCA_964640415.1 uncultured Prevotella sp. | reverse complement strand
TAGCCGCCTCCTTTTATAGAGCCTCGAGGATAACATTATCCTTGGGGCTTTTTTTGTTTTATGTTAAATGATTATATAATACTAATAATAAGCTATGAATCAAAAACGTAACTTTTTGACAGCCTTCTTGCTTCTTGTAGCGTTGCAGTTTTTTGCAATTGCTTCGGCTTCTGCAAAGCCTAAGCATACGTTCGAGATTAAAGGTGGCAACTTTGTGTATGACGGGAAACCTATTCAGATCCATTCTGGTGAGATGCACTTTTCGCGTGTGCCTGCTGCTTATTGGAATCACCGTTTGAAGATGATGAAGGCAATGGGATTGAATGCCGTTGCTACATATGTTTTCTGGAATTTCCATGAGACGGCGCCAGGCAAGTGGGATTGGTCTACCGATAATCATAATCTTCGCGGTTTCCTTAAGGCTGCAGCTGATGAGGGAATGATGGTTATCTTGCGTCCCGGTCCTTACGCTTGCGGTGAGTGGGAGTTTGGTGGTTACCCTTGGTGGTTGCAGAAAGTGAAGGGTATGCAGATTCGTGCTAATAACAAGCCATTCCTTGATTCATGTCGTGTATATATTAATCAACTTGCCAAGCAGGTTTCTGATTATCAGATAACTAAGGGTGGACCTATAATCATGGTTCAGGCCGAGAATGAGTTTGGTTCTTATGTTTCGCAGCGTAAGGATATTCCTCTTGATGAGCATAAAAAATATAGTGCTTCAATTCGTCAGATGCTATTGGATGCAGGCTTTGATATTCCTATGTTTACTTCTGACGGCTCTTGGCTTTTCGAAGGTGGCTGCATTGAAGGTGCACTTCCCACTGCAAACGGTGAGGACGATGTGAACAAACTGCGCAAGGTGGTTGACCAATACCACGGTGGAGTAGGACCTTATATGGTTGCTGAGTTCTATCCGGGTTGGTTAGACCATTGGAACGAAGCTTTCGTAAAGGTTACCCCTGCACAAGTAGAGAAGCAAACCAAGAAATATCTTGATGCTGGAGTCAATTTCAATTATTATATGGTACATGGTGGAACCAACTTTGGCTTTACATCAGGTGCCAACTATAATAACAGCAAGAATATCCAGCCGGATATCACGAGCTATGATTACGATGCTCCTATTAGTGAGGCTGGATGGACAACGCCAAAATATGACGCCCTTCGCAATCTTATGAAGCAATACGTAAAGTACACTGTACCAGACGTTCCAGAACGTATTCCTGTGATTTCTATTCCAAGCATAAAGTTGCCTAACACAGTGAATCTTTTTGACCTTATTGAGTCAGTCGAACCTGTTGAGAGCGATACGTTGCTTACTTTTGAGGACATGAACCAGGGTCATGGTTATATGCTCTATCGCCGCCGTTTCAACCAACCAATCAGTGGTGTTATGCGTGTACCGGGCATAGCCGACTTTGCCACAGTATATGTCAATGGTGAGAAGGTGGGCGAGCTAAATCGTCTCACGGGCAAGGATAGCATAGACATTTCAGTGCCGTTCAACTCTACTCTCGACATTCTAGTTGAGAACTTGGGTCGCATTAACTATGGTGCGCGTATCAATTCCAACCTCAAGGGTATAACTCAGCCGATAACTATTGATGGCAACGAGATTACAGGTAACTGGCAGATGTATGGTGTACCAATGGACGTTATGCCTGTGATGCCTAAGATTCGTTCGCCTTACGTAAAGGGTCTGCCGACTCTCTACTTTGGCACGTTTGAGCTTGACAAGGTTGGAGACACATTCCTTGATATGGAGAAATGGGGCAAGGGCATCGTCTTCGTCAATGGCGTTAATCTTGGCCGTTACTGGAAAGTTGGTCCTCAACAAACACTCTATCTTCCAGGATGTTATCTGCATAAAGGCCAAAACACGGTGGTCGTGTTTGAGCAACTTAACGATGAGAAAAAGACAGAACTGATTGGCGTTGAGACACCAGTGCTTGACCGGTTGGTGAAAGAGTGATACGTTTTGGTGTTTTTGTAGTTGAATGCATCTAAGTGCAAAAACATAGTATAAGAAAGAAATAATTGGCAATGACTAGGAGCGAGGGAACTTTCGCTCCCGGTCATTTTTTTTGTTAGTATAAATTGCTTGCTACCCACATTTTTATTACTTTTGTAGTGTTTTTGAAATTGAATGGCGTATGAATGACATAGATACAGAAGATGCTTTTGTGTTGTCGTCACTTTCTATGGGCAGTAAGATGGCATTTGATGCATTTTTTAAGGCATATTATCCCAAGATATTACAGTTTGTCATGCACTTTTGCGTTGACAAGCAAGAAGCTGAAAGTTTGGTACAAGACCTCTTTATGAATTTGTGGATAAAGCGGGACAAGCTTGGCGAGGTTAAGAATCTGGATAATTACCTTTATGTCTCCGCCCGCAACGCAGCCATTCGTCTTGTAAAGCATTCTCTTATTTATTGTGACGGCAATATTGCAAACGACATGCCGTCGGACTTACTCAGTGGTGACATGAAGCTATGTTATGAAGAGCTATATGGTTTCGTGATGCATGAGATAAATTCCATGCCGGAGCAACGGCGCCGCATATTCTTGATGAGTCGTTTTGAGGGACTAAGCAATGCTAAAATTGCCGAGCGTTTGGGAATCAGCAAACGCACAGTAGAGTCTCATTTGTCCTTGGCATTGGCTACGCTGAGGAAAATATGGCCGTTAATCGTATTCTTAACATTGCTTAACTGAACTACATTGCGTGTGCATGCCGTTTTTTCTCTCCTTTAAACAGAAAGAAAAGAAACTACATGCAAAAAGACGATAAGACACCCGTTGACCAGCAACCTGGCGATGACATGTTGCGGAAGCTGTGGCATGAGGACGTGGCACAGTTGCCAGACAATGAACTGAACCGTGCTCTTGAGACATTCCGCGAGCATCGTGACATGTACGAAATGGCAATTTGCCGCAAGCATCGTTTCAGGAAGATGTTCAAGTATGCAGCGTTGTTCATTTTCCCGGTCCTGACAGCATGGGTAGCATGGACCTGCTCCGCTGAATACCATGCGGCAGGAAACGGGATGGAACAGTGTTATGTGTCCAAAGGCAAGATAGACAGCTTGTGGCTTTCCGACGGCACGAAGGTGATAGTCAATGCCGGCTCCTCACTTATTTATCCAACTTCGTTCAGCACACAGGATGCTTACCGCAAAGTGTATGTGAATGGTTGTTGCCACTTTGATGTGGCAAGAGATACCACCCGTCCTTTTGTGGTGAACATGGGCAATCTGAAGGTGAAAGTGCTTGGAACGCATTTCAGCGTAGACTCGTACACTGATGAGGACAAGGTTACGGTAACGCTTGAGGAAGGTCTTGTGAAAGTGTCAGACGAGAGCCATTCTATGACATTATACCCTAATGAACAAATGGTCTACGACCGGAGCGACGGGAAAATGACCAAGAACCGTGTAGATGCTTTGACTTTCAATTCATGGGTTAAAGGAGACATAGATTTCTTAGACCAGCCGCTTTCGGAAATGCTGAAGGTTCTTGGGCGGCGCTACAACGTGAAGATACGTGTGGCTTCGGGGATTGATCTGAATAGTCACTACACCATGAACTTCAAGAAGGAAGAACCCATAGAAAACGTTATGAGAGTGGTCTCCATAGCATTGGGAAACAAGAGATACAAGAAAGACGGTAACGCCATATTGATATATTAGCACCGAAACAATTAACTCTATTATTAACGTAAACTGGTAAACAATGAAACCCTTTGTGAACAAAAAGACTGCCGCAACGCTCGTCCTCTGCCTGTCGATGTCGGTAGCAACATTTGGACAGAATCAGGTGATTCATCTGCCTCAGACAAGTGCCACGGTGTCGTCGATCATCAAGGCCATTGAGAAGCAGACACAGATGTCTGTTGACTTTTCGCAAAACTCTGTCAATCTGACCAAGACCATTCACCTGAAGTCGAAAACCCCAACCCTTGGTGAACTGATGAGCCTGATCTTGAAAGGAGGCGACAACCTTACCTACAAGATAGTAGACCGGCACATCATAGTAGTGAAGGATGGCAGAACCTCGCAGAGCCAGAGCTCTCAGCCGACATCGGCAAGCAATGGCAAGTATAAAATCACCGGGCAGGTACTGGATGAAAGCGGTGAGCCAATCATTGGTGCGTCGGTGCTTGAGAGCGGAACGAAAAACGGGGCGATAACCGATGCCGACGGCAACTATACAGTTTACGCCAGCCAGGAGTCGCCCGTACTCAACATCTCGTATATAGGTTTTGACACCCGGAATGTAAAGGTTCGCGTAGGACAAACTCATTCGGTCACACTGCGCGAGAATGCCCAGAGTCTTGACGAACTTGTTGTGGTAGGCTATGGTTCGCAAAAGAAAGTAGACGTCATTGGCTCTATTGCGACAGTAGACTCCAAATCGCTTGAAGCCAGGTCGTCAAGCGATGTCAGCAATATGCTCACGGGTCAGATGTCGGGCGTCACCATCACCCAAACCAGTGGTAATCCAGGACAGGACGGTGGTACCATTCGCGTGCGTGGTGTCGGCTCGTTTGGCGCAACCCCGAGCCCACTTGTGCTTATTGACGGCATGCCGGGTTCGCTCAGCGATCTGAACCCTAACGACATCGACAACATATCTGTGCTTAAGGATGCTTCGTCAGCCGCTATTTATGGCTCACGTGCAGCCAACGGTGTCATACTTGTAACGACCAAGCGTGGCAAGGAAGGCCGCGCAAAGGTGACTTACAATGGTTCGGTCGGATTCAGCAAGGCTCTCGAACTGCCCGAGATGGCCCACTCGTATGAGTATGCCGAGTACTATAACAAGGCCATGGGTACAGACACGTACACTGCCGAGGACATCCAGAAATATAAGGATGGTTCAGACCCCGACAATTATGCCGACGAGAACTATCTTGACGAATTGTTTGGCGGTCACGCGCTCCTCACCAAGCACATGCTCAACGTCAGTGGCGGCAACGATCGTGTACAGTATATGGCATCAGCCGGGTATCTGCGTCAGAACGGATTGTTGAAAAACAACTATTTCAACAAATACAACGCGCGAATTAACCTTAATGCCAAACTCACCAAAAAGCTCTCCATGAGCCTGCAAGTGAGCGGCATGTCAAGCGATCGCCACGAACCTTCCACTCCGGGCCAGCTCGACAGTGGCGGATACTCGGGAATCATGCTCGCCGCATTGCGCTACCCCGGACTGTTGCCTTCGTATATGCAGGACGGCACACCAGGCAACGGACTCAAGGGCAGCGGCACACCGGTGGCGTGGGTAAACAGTTGTGCTTCGTTCTATCGTGATGATTATGACAAGTTTTCTGGCAATGCCGAGCTGACCTATAAACCCATCAAGGGGCTTACAATCAAGGGCATTGGCGGTTACAAATACTCTCTTGAGCACGTCAGGAACTACCGTTCCGAATTTACAGTTGCCAGCGGCAACACCAATGGTCCTTCGTCGCTGACCGATGGCATGTACCGCACTGTGTACAAGACCTTTCAGTTCACTGCCGATTATAATACCACGATAGCCAAGAAGCACATGCTCAACGTCCTTGCGGGTTACACGTGGGAGGATCAGGGCCAACGCACGGTCAGTGGCACCCGCCAGAACTTTCCCTCCAACGATGTTCCTTATCTCAGCGCAGGTGGCGCCGATACTCAGCTCAATTCGGGCGGAGGCTACGACTGGGCCATACAGTCGGTGTTCGGACGATTGACCTACAACTACGACGAACGCTACCTCTTTGAGACAACAATGCGTTACGACGGCTCTTCGCGCTTCCCTACCAACTCCAAGTATGGCTTCTTCCCGTCGGCAGCCGTGGGTTGGCGCGTGTCGGAAGAAAAGTTCTGGAAAGACTGGGCAGGCTCGTCGTTGTTCTCCAACTTAAAGATAAAAGCCTCTACCGGTGTGCTTGGCAACAACAACATAGGAAACTATCCCTACCAGTCGGTTTATACCTTGGGCCAGGGGCAGAATTACGTATTTGGTGGCGTGTATACCACGGGAGCGTCAATAACCACGTATGTGGATTCCAATCTCAAGTGGGAGAAGACGCGCACATCAGACATTGGCGTTGAGACAGGGTTCTTCAAGAACAAGCTCACGCTCAACGCAAGCTATTTCTACCGTAAGACCACAGACGTGCTCTATACGCCTTCGGCCAGTTATTCTTCAATCTTCGGTCTTAGCGTCTCGCAGGTCAACACAGGTGCCGTGGAGAACAAAGGCTGGGAGTTCGAAGTGGGCTATCGCGACCATGCCGGAGCGTTCAACTATTGGGTCAACGGCAACTTCTCGATTATAAAGAACAAGGTTCTCACCCTCGGCATGGGCAATGTGGAACAGGACAACGGCATGATAGGCAACGGCAGCACTTTGTTTATTGGCTATCCCATGCAGGTGTTCTACGGCTATAAGACCGACGGCGTGTTCCTCACCGATGATGAAGTGAGCGAGTGGTACGACCAAAGCTCTATTGCCCCTAAGTCGAAAGCTGGCGACATCAGGTATGTTGACCTCGACGGCGACAACAAGGTTACTACTAAAGACCGCACCTACCTTGGCTCTTCCATACCAAAGTATAACTTCGGATTGAGCTTTGGCGGCGAATACAAGGGATTCGACTTCAGTGTGCTGCTTCAGGGCGTGGCCGGTGTAAAGGGTCGTCTGTCCAACTGGGCAGGCCTCGCGTTCTTCCAGGAGGGCAACATACAGAAGTGGCAGATGCAGGAATGCTGGAACAATGACCCCACAAACCGTTACCCTGGCTATCCGCGTTTGGAAATCATGTCCAATGCAGGCAGCAACAATACCATCACTTCCGACTTCTGGATTCTTGATGCCTCGTTTGTCAAGGTCAGAAACATACAGTTCGGTTACAAGTTGCCAAAGAGCTTTATCGGCAAGATTGGCGTGAGCAGTATGCGTGCCTATATATCCATGGACAATCCTTTCACCTTCAAGGGCTATCGCAAGGGATGGGATCCTGAAAACACCAACAACAACGGCTCCTACTATCCCGTCATGTCTTCATATACATTCGGTCTAACTTTAGCTTTTTAACAAATCATGAAAACCAAGACATTATATATAGGCATCGCGTTGGCTTCTATGCTCTGCCTGAACTCATGCGAATTGGAGCGTTCGCCCCTCACCGACTTGCCCAACACTACTTATTGGAGCGGGTCAGACATTGAGGCAAAGGCAAAGATGGCCCTTACTCCGCTCTACCGGGGAAGCATAACAAACGGAGTGGAGTATACCCCGAGCGACTTCTGGTCGTATCACGGACTGCTTTTCACGGAGCACCTAACCGACAACGCTTTCGACCGCCGTGGCGAGAACAATGCCTTCTTCAAGATAACCAGCGGCCAGCTTGTCAACAACAACAACTTCATTGCCCAGTATTGGAAGTCGGCTTATTCGCGCATCGGAAAGTGCAACAGGTTCCTTGAGGGAATAGAGAGCGGCAGCGATTTCACCGACCGCAAGCGAATGATAGCAGAGGCCCGTTTCCTGCGTGCCACGCAATACCATTATCTGGCGAGCTACTTCCACGATGTACCCCTTGTGACGACGTCCCTTTCCGGCGAGGAGGCCAACAATGTAGAGAAGGAGACGCAAACCAACGTGTTCGCGTTCTGTGAAAAGGAATTCAGAGAGGCGGCCGAAGACCTGCCGCGTTTCAAAGACATTACCTCTTCGGAAACAGGACGTGCCTGCAAACAGGCCGCATTGGCCTTCCTCGGGCGTACCTACATGTTCGAGCAGAAGTGGGACGAAGCCGCCAAGGTCTACAAGGAAATAATAGACTATGGCGACAACGACATAGAGGCAAGCTATCCCAACTTGTTCTTGCCGGGAACAGGAGTCGGCAACAAGGAAAACATCTTCTATATTTCATACCTCGAAAACTACTTCGGGTGCGGACTCCCGCAGCATGGCCTGTCGGCCAAGGACGGCGGCTGGAGTCTTTCAAATCCTTCGGCTGGCTTGTTCGAGGCTTACGAGTTCAACGACGGCACGCCGTTCAGCTATTCTGACCCACGCTACAACAAGAACAATCTTGGCGAAAACCGCGACCCGCGCCTCGACTATACCATCTATTACAACGGCGCCATGTTCCGCGGTTCGGAGTATAGACTCAGTCCCGACTATGAGGCAGGAAAGAAAGAGCGTCTCGACTACTCATCGGAGGCTTCGCGCACAGGCTTCATGTGGCGTAAGTATTACACCGAGGACCCGATCAACGACCTGACGAGCTATTCGGCCGTAACGCCGATCATCCGCTATGCCGAGGTCTTGCTTAGCTATCTCGAAAGCATGTTGGAGAGTGGCCAGCAGGTAAACCAAAATTTGCTTGATGCCACAATAAATAAGGTGCGCGGCCGTTCTGATGTTAAGATGCCGGCTGTCACCGAAACAAATATCGACAAGCTGCGCGCGAAAGTGCGTCATGAACGCCGCATAGAACTTGCCTACGAGGGCATACGCCTTTGGGACATCTTCCGCTGGAAGATAGCCGACCAGGTTCTCGTGGGTGAGATTTGGGGAGCTCCCTATCCCGATGCGGCCAAGCTCGGCAACAGCAAGAAGCAAGACCCGACAGGCAACGGGCGCTGGTATGTGGGACGCCGCGACTTCCGTTCGCCGCAAGACTACACGTGGCCGGTGCCGCTGTCGGAGCAAAACATCAATCCTAATCTGCGCGATGAGTAAACCAACAGAACTATGAACAAGACATATTTCGCAATTGGACTCTTGGTGCCGTTCGCTGCCCAGGCCTACGGTGCCAAGAAGCCGAAAGCAAACACTGACCCCAAACGGCCGAATGTGATAATAATCCTCGCCGACGACCTTGGCTATGGCGATCTTGGATGCTATGGCGCCAAGAATGTGAAAACGCCCAATGTGGACCGCCTCGCCCGGCAGGGCATACGGTTCACCGATACCCATGCCGTGGCAGCCACGAGCACCCCGTCGAGATATTCGTTGCTTACCGGCGAGTATGCCTGGCGGCGTCCCGACACCGACGTGGCAGCCGGCAATGCAGGCATGATAATCCGCCCGGAGCAATACACCATGGCCGACATGTTCCGCAGTCAGGGCTACCGCACCTGCGCCATAGGCAAGTGGCATCTCGGCCTTGGCGACAAGACGGGCGAGCAAGACTGGAACGCTCCGTTGCCGGCCTCGCTTGCCGACATAGGTTTCGACTACCACTACATCATGGCAGCCACGGCAGACCGTGTGCCGTGTGTGTTTATCGAGAACGGCAGTGTGGCCAACTGGGACGCTTCCGCGCCGATAGAGGTGAGCTACCGTCGCAACTTCCCGGGCGAGCCCACTGGCAAGGATAATCCGGAACTGTGCTATAACCTGAAGTCAAGCCACGGACACAACATGTCGATAGTCAACGGCATCGGCCGCATAGGCTACATGAAGGGCGGCGGCAAGGCTCTGTGGAAAGACGAGAACATAGCCGACTCCATAACGTCGCATGCCGTCAACTTCATCAAGGCCAACAAGGACAATCCGTTCTTCATGTATTTCGCTACCAACGACGTCCACGTGCCACGTTTCCCCCACCAGCGTTTCCGCGGCAAGAGCGGCATGGGACACCGTGGCGATGCCATCGTGCAGTTCGACTGGAGTGTAGGCCAGATAATGTCTACCCTCGAGCAACTCGGCATTGCCGACAACACCCTTATCCTGCTCACGAGCGACAACGGCCCAGTGGTCGACGACGGCTATCAGGACCGTGCCGAAGAACTGCTCAACGGCCACAAGCCTGCAGGTCCGTGGCGCGGCAACAAATACAGCTCCTTTGAGGGCGGCACCTGCGTGCCCGCCATCGTGTGCTGGCCCGGAAAGGTGAAGGGCGGCCAGACCTCCGATGCGCTTGTGTCACAGATTGACTTCTTCAGTTCGTTCAGAAGCCTTATCGGTGCCCGTCTGCCTCAGGGGAGTGCTCCCGACAGCCAGGACCACATGCAGACCCTGCTTGGCGAAGACACCGCCGGCCGCGACTATGTGCTGGAGCTCGCCTCCAACCATGTGCTATCTGCTCGCACCAAGAAGTGGAAATACATCGAGCCGAACGACGGTCCCAAGATGATAACGTGGGGTCCGAAGATAGAGACTGGCAACAGTCCGTCGCCGCAGCTCTACGACATCAGTTCGAGCCAGTGGGAAGGCGACAATGTTGCCGACAAGAATCCGCAGGTGGTCTACGACATGCAGAACATCCTGCGCCGTGAGCGCAAGAAGTAAGAAGCGCCTTTTTGTTGACAGGTAGAAATACCTCATTCAACGCGTCCAGTAGTGGACTACCGCTTATAGCCCGGAGGCATGCCTCCGGGCATTTTTGTGGTTCTTCCGGAAAATGGAATGATGAAAAATCACAACAAAAGGCTCTCTGAGAATCGATTTTTTTGAAAAACTTTTCCTCTCGTGCGATTTGAAGCTATTTTTGCGAGTTTTTCATAACGCTTTGATAGGTAGGTAGTTATACTTTTTGTGGTCTAAAACATGGCCTCGGTTTAAACTCTTGAGTCGGCTTTACGTTAGAATCGCGACGCCTTTACGTTAGAATCGCGTTGCCTTTACGTTAGAATCGCGTCGCGATATGGCTACTATCGCGACGCGATTTCTTGCTTTTGGAGGCTAAATTTGGCTTGAAGGTGCCCTTTTTAACACTTCTGAGCCTCTGTGGCCGTTCTAGATGGTGTGCCCCCCAAGTGTTAAAATCTTGCTATAAATCTTTACATTTACAGCACAAGGAGACGTTTTTGTTTTATCCGGCACTCCACTCCAAATGTCGGATGAACCAGAAAGGTTGGCTTCCGAACAAGAAGCCAACCTTTCTCTTAATCATCGTCGTCATCGATGGTATACGACAAGAAAGCAGAGCGGTGCAAAGGCGGGTAAACAGCCATGTCGCCTTTGATGCCATACCATAACACTTGGTTGAATTCTACATCAGGAACATTGTCTTCGATGGAGAAATCATATTTTTCACTCATCGCCTGCCACTTGTTTTTCTCGACATTGACATCGTCGAGCGACACATTCTCTTTCTGGCATTCGAACGGTGTTGCGTCAGCCTCGTTGGTGAAACATCTCCACATGCTTGTGGCAGCGGCGTCGTATTGGCTCATTGGCGGAAGTCCAAGTATCAGTTCTATAGTGCGGAGCATGGAGGTTGTCGTATAGGGAGTGTGGTCCACATAGTTGCGCTTCACCATGCCTCCTGCCACATAGGCAGTGCTGCGGTGGGCATCCACATGGTCGCAGCCGTTCTGGGCATCATCCTCAATGATAAAGACAACCGTCTCCTTCCATATAGGCGAATGGCTCAGATGGTCAAGAAACATGCCTACGGCCAGGTCGTTGTCGGCAATATAGGCGTATGGGGTATGGGCGCCCAACCTCATTCCCTTGGTATGGTCGTTGCCCATGCGCACCGTGCAGAACTGCGGAACCTTCCCTTTTACCATCAGCGTGTCGAAGTCGGCCTCCCATTGGCGATAGCGCAGGGTGTCACGTATGTCCATGTTGAACGGTTCGTAGTTCTCGCAAAAATGTCCCTCAAGCGATTTTAGCGTCGGCTGCACGGTGTTGCCTTTCTTGCCTTTTTTGTCGGCTACAGTAGTGCCGTTGCAGAACTCGCCGTAAGTGCGATAGCTCACGCCAAACCGTTTGCACATATCCCAGAGGAATCCTCCTTTGTTGTTTCCCATCGCCATATTGCCCTCCGCCGGATACAAGTCTCCGCGGCCGCTGTAATTGGTGGGCCATACCTTCTCCAGATAGTCATTGGCATAAGCTCCCATTGTCCAGTTGTGTCCGTCGCAGCTCACCTCCGCATTGACATAGAAGTTGTCGAGCAACACGAAGTCATTGGCAATTTTGTGCAGGTTGGGGGTATAATAGGCACCGAACAGAGTAAGCGTTGAGTCGCCGTTGCCTTTGGCTATATCTCCCAGCACCTGGTCATAGGTCCTGTTCTCCTTGATAACATAGAAGACGTGTTTTATAGGGCTTGCATCTCCTACTCTGAACGGTATGGGGTTGTTGTCTTCTCCGTCAGCAACGAGCTCCTTCGACTTGTCATACGGGGTGTTGGCATACACTTGCTTTGAGTAGGCCGCAAGCTGCTTTGCGTTCGGTACATCTATCACCGACAGGGCTCCGAGAAACAGTCCGCCGATGTATTCTATCTTTGTGTGGTTGGCATCTCCCTTGTGGTGTCCGAATTTCTGGTCCTTCTCCAAAGGCACCGGTCCGTTAGGGTTTGCCATAGAGCGCAGTCCTTTTCCGTTGGTCACCCACAGATGGTTGTCAACACATTTCACGTTTGTAGGGTACCAGCCCACGGGTATGAACCCGACAGCCCTGCTCTTGCCTTTTTCCGATACATCGAACACCGTGATGCAATTGTTGTCGGCATTGGCTATGGCCAGTTGTTTTCCCTTTTTCATCAGGCACAGTCCGTTGGTCGTGCTGCCTTGCAGTGCTCCCGGATACAAGGCGGCATTCAGAGTCTCCTCCACACGTCCGTCAGAGAGGTTGATTACCGAGACGCTGTTGTCGTTGGCGTTTGCCACAAACAGGCGGTTGTGCCTTTCGTCCATGCACAGTTCGTTGGGATGGCTGCCCACCGGTATCCGTTGTTTCCATCGGCTCTCCTTTACGTCCCATACGGCCACCTCGCCGCTGCCCCAGCAAGAGACATACGCCTCTCCGCCGTCTTTGGAGAACGCCACCTGGTAACCTTCGCTGCCCAACGGGGTCTTCTTTGCCAGCCGCTTTGAAGGCAGGTCATAGATGTAGAGCGAGTTGTCCCAACGGGTCACGACAAACAGTTGGCTGGTGGCAGGACATACGGCCATGCCAGCCGGAGAAATGCGCTGGTCATCCCAAGGCTTGCCCATCACGATACTGTCGGAAAGGGTCAGTCTGCCCTCTCTGCTGACATCATATATTTTCACTTGGTTGTCGTTGCCGGCAGAGGCATACAGATGCTTCCCGTCGAGACCAAAGCACAGGCCGTACCAGCTCTTGGCTATCGTCTGGTCGTCGGTCTCGCGTTGTTTCTGCAGGTCAAACATCTTGACACATTGTCTGCCATAGCCGTTGTTGGTTACGGCAAGCCATTTCTTGTCTGGCGACACCGCCATGTTGAGTGGTAAATCTTCAAGCGGCAACTGTTTTCCCGCAGGCGTCAGCTTCCATCCGTTGGGAAGCAAAACGGGTTCTGCTACCTGTGCCTTCACCAGGGTGAAGGCCGATAGCAGAACCAGCATAAGCATAATTCTTTTTTTCATATTTCTATTTCAGAGCATATCGGTTCTGCTTAGAATCCGTATCTCAAACCAATCTGGAACTGATAAGGGTTGCCGTTGCATGAAGGAATACCTGCATTGGTGTTGACAGAGTAAGTAAACTGTTTCTTCTCTGCATCAAATCCTTTCACGTTATACAGGTAGATCTTGCTCAGGTCACGGCCTACGCCCCAATTCTTGTTGAGAAGGTTGGCAACATTGAAGATGTCGACGGAGAGGCTCAGCTTCTGTTTCTTGTAGATTTTGAAATCCTTGCCGATATGCAGGTCGAATACGCCATAGAAACCGTTGACGCCGCCGTTGCGCTCTGCTATTTTGCCGAAACTCTTGCGGATATATTTTTTCAGGCTTCCCGACACTTCAGGATTGTCAAGGATGGCATTGATGCCCTCGCGGAGATAGTCTGGAGTGTCAGAAGAGTTGGGGTCGTATATGTAAGCCAGGTCGTTGGTAGACACGAAGTCGCCGTTCACATTGCCGTTCACACAGAGAGAGTAGCGTGAACCGCCTATACCGGAGAATCGCAGACCTACGTTGATGCCCCAGAAAGTAGGAGCTGTGCCGTAAACCACCACTTTGTGGCGGAACTGGTTGCTGGAATAAGACATCTTGCTCAAGTCGCGTGGGTCACCTGGTACATAGTAGTATAAGGTTGACGAGTTGGCCACGTTTCCATTGTAGGAGACATTGTCCTTGGCGTCATTCCATGTATAGCTTACCGACACCTCGCCGTCTTTGTAGTAGCGGTAGGCCGCATCGATTACGAAAGCATACTGGTTGACCTTTCCGTCGCTTATCAGTTCGAGCACGCGTCCCACCTTGTCGGTTTTGCGTCCCTTGGTCCAGTCGGTGGCACCGTTTGAAGTATTGATGCTCTCAGCCGGTACATATACAGGGCGGTTAGCCTCTGCAGCAATAGTGAAGTAAGGTTCGTCCACCATGTTTCTGTCGGCATAGAAATAGTTGTGGCGTCCCCAGTTGGCATATAAGTTCACACCCACCTTCAGGCGGTCGGAGAAGAAGTGGGTATAAGAACCGTTGAGCTTGTACACCACCGGCACGCGAGCATCCTTGCCATTGGTGTTGATGGTTGTCAGTTTGGAGATGTTGGGGTTGTCAAACAGTTCCTTGCCAGGTGCAGTGGAAGGGTCCTTACGGTAGGAGGTGAAATCAGGAGTCGGTACCTGATCGCCCTGTATGTCTACCGAAGCCACCTTTGTGCCGTCGAAGAGCATGTTGTTGATCATCAGGTAATTGTTGATGTCGGAACCGAAGATACCTCCGCCCAGGCGGAAAATGTCGGTATGGCGGTCATCAACATCCCATGTCAGCTGAACGCGTGGCGAAGGCTGGAAAGTTGAAATCGCATTGTCTGTGCGGAGTCCGAGCTCGTCATAAACGGTCTGGTTGAAATTGGCACGGTCGAAATAGCGTGTATAGTCGAAGCGCAGACCGGCTGTAAGGTCAAGGCCTTTGGCCAGACGGGTTTCCACCTGTCCGTAGATTGCTGAACTCAGAGTGTGCATGTTCACATAAGGGTCGTCGGCCAGCAGTACTTCGCGTGCATAGCGGTAAGGTTTCAGATTCTCGAAGTTGTCGAGTCCTGTGAAGTAGAAGCGGCCGTTCATCTCGCTGCCATACTTGGAGTGCATGTAGGTATACATCAAGTCGGCACCGAAGGTGAAGTTCAGCTTGCCGGTGTTGTAGTATAGGTTGTCAACCAACTGTACTACCTGGTCGGTGAATTTCTCCGGCACATAACGCTGTCCGCCAAGCTGTATAGAGGTGGTCATTGTCTTGCCCGTAGTGGAATTGGTCGACTCCACATTCTCCACGATAGCTCTTGGTATGCTTGAAGAAGGAAGCTCCGAATTTGGTTTGGTACCCTCGTATACCAGGAAGTGCTGGGCTTTCAGCTCGTTTGTCATTTTTGGTCCAAGTACTGAACGCAGGGAAGCCATCAAGGCATTGTTGTGGCTCATGCGGTCCGGCCACACTTCAAAAATGTTGATGGACGTGTTGTCTGATTCACTCTTCTCGTTGTATTCGGAGATATAGTTGTCTTGCAGGGTAAACAAGTTGGTAGGGTTGATCTGCCAGTCAATCTTTGCGAAGACGGCATCCGTGTTTTTCTTCTTGTCAAATTCGCCAAACTGGTCGTTGTTTGAGACGCCGTATTTGCTGCGGGCTATTTCCAGGAATCTGTCCTCGGTAGCCTGTGTGATGTTGTAGAGGCTCTCGTCTGATGCAGTCTGCAGGTTGGCGATGGTGATAGGGCGGGCATCGGCCTGATGGTCCCATGTCACAAAGAAGTGCAGGCGGTCTTTGATGATAGGGCCGGCCAGAGAGAAACCATACTGGAAGGTGGAGTAGTCGGAACTTGTCTTGTTGCCGCGAATGTTGTAAGGGCTTGACAACCAGTTTGTTCGGCCGTATACGAAGGCAGAGCCAGTCAGCGTGTTGGTGCCCGACTTGGTAACGGCGCTCACCGTACCGCCGCCGGAACGTCCCTGTGTGACATCGTACAGGTTGGTCAGGACCTTAAACTCGCGCAGGGCCTCCATGGAGATGGCATAGGCGCCTGATGTGGATCCGCCGCTTACGGTACCTTTGGCGGTCATGCCGTCGATGGTGTAGTTGGTCGAGGATGCCAGCTGGCCACCGATATTGCTGCCGTTGGCAAGTGGCGAGAGGTCCATCAAGGAAGTGAAGTTGCGTCCGTTCACCGGCAGTCGCTTAATGTCATTGGCCGAAACCGATGTGCCCGAACCTTCAGCCTGGATACCCTTTTTCAGAGAGTTTGCCACCACCTCGACAGTCTTGAGCTCCATGGCTTTGTCGCTCATCTTGAAGTCTACGCGCAGGGCGTCTCCCTGGTTGAGGGCATAGCCAGTCTTCTTTTGGTTGCCGTATCCGATATATTGTGTGGAGATTGTATATGGAGAACCCAGAGGAATCTCCCTTATGTTGTAGAAGCCGTCAGGTCCTGTTGTGGCATTGACCTGAAAACCTGTAGATTCATTCTTTACCATGACTACGGCACCAATAATCGGTTCGCCTTTGTCATCGGTAACAAGTCCGGAGATGGTTGCGCGTGTACTCTGTGCCAAGGCACCAATTGCACTGCAGACAGACAAAAAGAATATCAGGAATATTCTTTTTGCTTTCGATTTTGTTTTCATTTTCGTCTTGATTTATGTTAGAAACAATCTGTCGTTCTTCGTCTTAATGCACTATCAGCTTTGAGATGTCGGCCATTATTTTCTTTGTGCTTTTCAGGCTTGACTTTGTCATGTCCTTGGCATTCTGTGGGTTGAAAGATGTGAAATAGCTTTTCCCGTCTCCAAGCTTTTTCTCGTTCGCATCATAAAAAGAATAGTTGATGAAGTGGAACATTGTGCGGAAAGGTTGCTCTTGGTATTTCAGGAAATGCTGGTCCAGTATCAAGAGGTAGGAAGCACCCACCCGCTGCATCTCCTGTTGCAGTTCCGCTTTGTCCACCTTCGACATGTCGACCATTGCGTCCTCTCCCTTGCCACAGATGTCTATGTCTTTCAGCAAAGAACTCTTGGCGTTGCAGCATCCGTTCAGCACGATGATGTTTTCCTTGTTGGCCACTTGCTGCATCACGTTTGCTATCACATTATTATATACATAGCTCACGCTGTCTCTGTTGATGCCAGTCCCCTCCGTAAGCATGTCTGTGACATAATAGTCGGAGTTGACATTGTTGGCAGGGGCTACAACCAGAATTTTGGGCATGGGCGCCGTTTCTGTCGCATTGCTGCCCTTGCCGCCGGCCAAGGCTACATTGACACATGCAACTAAAAATACGGAAATACTGAATACAATTCTTTTCATATCGTTCACATTGATAAGTTTTCTTTTGCGAGTGCAAAATAAATGTAAATATATTTCAACCCCGTGACGGCTATTTTAAGAATCCGATACATTCATTCTGTCAATAAGAATAGGTTACCGTAAGCTTGGCATTCATTCCCGGTGCGTCTATACCGGAGGCATGATACCGGTAGGCTTTGTTGAAGATATTGCCCCATGTACCGGCCAACTTCACATGTCGCAACTCATAAGTGGCATTCAGGCTGAAAGCCATCCATCCCGGTGTTCCTCCTTCCGGAATGCGTGCGTCCTCCTTGTCTTGGCTCGACAGTCGGGTTTGCTTGCAGGCCCAGCCTCCAACCAGCGACATAGACAATCGGCGGTATCGGTAATTGACAGACACTGTACCGAATAGTGGTGGAATTTTTGACAATGGAATATCCTCCGTCTTGTTCTCGCCGTAGGTATATGTCATGTTCCCCTTCACGCAGAAATGCCGTCCCAGCTGCTGCTCAATAGCCGCTTCTGTGCCCATGATGTAGGCTTCGTCTACATTCGAACGCATGCGTACGGGTGCACCGTCCACTTCGGTTTTTCCGTCTTCTGTTTTTCCCGACACCAGAGCCATCATGTTGCTAAGGGCATTATGGTACAGGTTGACAGAGAATTTGGTGCCGCCATTGTCGAATTTCAAACTGAGCTCTTTGTTGAATCCCTTTTCCGGACTCAGCCCATAGTTGGGCACAAAGTACCAGCTGTCTTCTGCTCCGAGTTTGGCTAGGTCGTTGATGTTTGGTGCACGGAAAGATGTAGCCATGATATAAGCCATAGTGAAGTGGGGCAGAACTTCGTAGGCCACGTGGAAGTCGGCAACGAAAGCATGCGGCTTGAGTTTCACCTCTCCGAAATCGTTGGTGGAGATCTGGAGCTGATGCCCCGAATATCTTGCGCCTGCCCCAGCTTTCAACTTTCCTAATGTAGCTTCGGCCTCGGCAAAGGCAGCATACGACAACATCGACGAACCGTCCGGCAGGCTCGCCTTTGCCGTTTGTTGCGTATTTTGCTCCAAGTCCACTTTTTCCGCATGGCTGTGTATCTTGTCACGGTAAACATCAGCTCCGGCTTTGAGCGTCATCCATGAGACAGGTTTCAGGCCAACGTCGGATACGAATCCCGTACTCCTCACGTCATTCGTGTTGTACGAAGCGATGCTTTTGGCATGGGGTATACGGCACGACACCGTGTTCAGACGCGCATACGACAACGAAGCCTCCCAATACTTCAGCAACCTGCTGTCGGGGTGGAAAGCGTAGGTCAGATATCCCAAGTCTCTGGCTTGGCTTTTTGTCTCATACTTGTCATACTTGCCGCTTTGTATCTGCAGGAATGTCGGAATGTGATATTGTCTTTTGCCCTGATAGGCTGCCGTCAATATGGACCTGCTTCCTATCTTGCGTTTCACCTTCACATCCCCTGCCCATTCTGTGTAGCCGGAAGGGCGCTCTATGCCAAGTCCTTTGCCGGCATGCACGTCGCCGAAGCGTTTGCCGTCCACTCCAACATGTATTGCCCATACCCTGTTTGATATGTTCTGTTCAATGCGGCCTGTATATTCCATACCGCAGGTTTGGGCACGTCCGGTCACGTTGCCGTGCCACGCTAGCTTGGGCGAGTCAACAAAGGGTGCCGACTGGCTTTGCATATATATCACTCCTCCCATGGCATCGCTGCCGTAAGCCACAGAAGCAGCTCCTGGCACTACGTCAACCCGCTCCATCATCATTCCGTCGATAGTATTAAGATAAGGCAAAGGACCCGACTGAAAGGCAGCATTGTTCAGACGTATGCCGTCGACAAGCATAATGGTCTGATAACCTATCATACCTCTTATTATGGGTGAGCCGCCACCATGGTCGGTTTGTTGCACCCACACACCGGTCATGCCCTGCAAAGTCTCGGGCATAGTGCGTCCTTGAATGCCGAACAAGGCCAGTTTGTCATAGCTCGTGTTTAACGGGGCATGTGATGCCACAGACCTTGCATACGATGCATTGACTACCACGTCGCCCAATTGCACCTTGCGCATATCCGTAGTGTCGGCGGTGTTGTTTTCTTTAATGGAAATGCCGTTTGCCATCAATGCCAAAGCCGGCGTTGAGAAGCAAACAAACGACAGAAGAAATCTTTTCATGTTTTATCCTGTTTTGTTCGCAAAATTAGATTTCCGGCAATACAAAGCAATTGCAATAAAATAAAATTTGTAAGATTTGTGGTTAAAACGAACCATGAATGTAACGATGCTAAGAGATGCCTTCGGCTATTGAGAACTTTCAGAGGTGGGCTTTTCTCTGTTAGGTCTTTGGACCTCTCCCAAATACTCCAAGTCTCAGGAAGTCATCAGCCTGTGTTCTCAGCGGCTCAATAACCTCTGTGGCTCTGCATGAGACAAGTGGCATGGAAAAGAAGTTTGCCATTTGCGTCTGTCGAGGATAAGAGAATGCGTATTTTCTTGAATGTTTTTCGTGGAAAGCAATCGTGTTTAGTCGGTTTTTTGTAACTTTATACCCCAAAACACAACAGAGGTAAAACCGGAACAATCTGTCGTAATAATATCAGAAAACATGAACTGCAAATACTTGGGCGCGCTTGCCGCTGTATCCGTTTTGGAGTGTGCGGGGTTGTATGCCCGGCAATCTTGCCGGCCCAATATCATAGTGTTTATAGTTGACGATATGGGCTGGCAAGACACGTCGCTGCCATTCTGGGACACGCGGACCCGATACAACGAAATGTACGAGACCCCCAACATGGAACGCCTGGCAAGCCAGGGTGTCATGTTTACCCAAGCCTATGCCTGCCCCGTGAGTTCGCCCACGCGCTGCAGCCTCATGACGGGCATGAACATGGCGCGCCACCGGGTGACCAACTGGACACTGCAACGCGACCGACCCACCGACGACCCGAGCGACGCCGTCGTTCTGCCCGAATGGAACTGCAACGGCATCTCGCAAGTGGCAACCGTGCCGCACACTGCCGTGGCAAAGTCTTTCGTCCAACTGCTCAAGGACAGCGGTTACCATACCATACACTGCGGCAAGGCCCATTGGGGTGCGATAGACACTCCCGGCGAGAATCCTTGCCATTTCGGTTTCGACGTCAACATCACGGGGACGGCGGCGGGCGGCCTCGCCACCTACCTGAGTGAGCTGAACTATGGCCATACACGCGACGGCAAGCCCTATGCGCTCAATTCCATACCCGGCCTTGAGGCATATTGGGGAACCGGCACCTTCGCGACCGAAGCCCTTACGCAGGAGGCTGTCAAGGCTCTCGACAAAGCCAAGAAATACGGGCAGCCTTTCTATCTCTACATGTCGCACTATGCTGTACACATCCCCATCGACAAGGACATGCGTTTCTTCCCGAAGTATGTGCGTAAGGGCCTCTCCGACAAGGATGCCGCCTACGCCTCTTTGGTGGAAGGCATGGACAAGAGCCTGGGCGACATAATGGACTGGCTCGACAAAAACGGAGAGGCAGAAAACACCGTCATAGTGTTCCTGGGCGACAATGGCGGCCTTGCCACTTCCAGCGAATGGCGCGACGGACCTCTCTACACGCAGAACTCACCTCTGAGGTGTGGCAAGGGTTCGCTGTATGAGGGCGGAATAAGGGTGCCGTTCATTGTCAAATGGAACGGCGTGGCCGAGCCCAAAACGCGCAACAACACCGCTATAATGATAGAGGACTTGTTCCCGACCATTCTCGACATGGCGGGCATCGGCGACTACAAGGTGCCGCAGACCGTTGACGGAAAAGACATCGTGCCTCTGCTTCAGGGCAAAAGCAACAAGACTTTCAACGACAGGAGCATAATATGGAACTTCCCCAACATCTGGGACAACTCGGGACCCGGCATAAACCTCAACTGTGCCATACGCCGTGGCGACTGGAAACTTATATACAACTACCAGACGCGGAAGAAAGAACTCTACAACATACCGCAGGACATAGGCGAGACCAACGACTTGGCAGACCGGTATCCCGAAAAGGTCAACGACCTGTCGGCCGCCCTCGGCAGTGCGCTCAGGAAAATGCAGGCGCAGAGACCCACTGTGGCGGCAACGATGAAGCCCTGCCCGTGGCCGGACGAATAGCGGCTTGACAATTGAAGTGTGTGAAATTAAAACATATATAATATGAAACTGAGAAAAGCAATATTCTGTCTGCTGGTTCTTATAGTTGCCGTGCCGGCGCTTGCCGCGACGCCGATAGACGGACTTCTGGAACGCATCGACAAGGGTGCGTCGCGCAAGTTTGTTACGGAGACGGTGAAGTCGGACCACGACTTCTTCGAGATAGGCAACCGCAACGGCAAAGTGCTCGTGCGTGGCAACAACTATGTCAGTATAGCCTCGGGCATAAACTGGTACTTGAAATATCACCTGGGGGTGCATCTTGCGTGGAACTCCATGCACGCAACGCTTCCGGCAGTGCTGCCGCTCGTGAGCGAGACCGAACGTCACGACACCGACATAAAGCACCGCTACTACTTGAACTATTGCACCCATTCCTATTCAATGGCTTTCTGGGACTGGAAGCGGTGGGAACAGGAGCTTGACTGGATGGCGCTGCATGGCATAAACCTCTGCCTCGACATTGTGGGCACCGATGTGGTGTGGCGCAACGTGCTTATGAAGCTTGGCTATACCAAGGCCGAGGCCAATGAGTTCGTGGCAGGACCGGCGTTTCAGGCGTGGTGGCTGATGAACAACCTGGAAGGGTGGGGCGGCCCCAACTCCGACAACTGGTACCGCCAGCGCGAAACTCTGCAGAAGCAGATACTGAAGCGCATGAAGGAACTGGGCATACACGCCTGTCTGCCCGGATATTCTGGCATGGTGCCCCACGATGCCAAGCAGCGGCTCGGGCTTGACGTGGCGGACCCGGGCTTGTGGTGCGACTACAAGCGGCCGGCATTTCTGCTGCCCACCGACAAGCGGTTTGCGGAGATAGCATCATTATACTATAAAGAGCAGGAGAGACTTTTCGGCAAGGCCGACTTCTACAGCATGGACCCGTTCCACGAGGGAGGCAATGCCGAAGGCGTAGACCTGAAGGCGGCCGGCAAGGCCATAATGGCTGCCATGAAGGCCGTAAACCCCAAGGCCGTGTGGGTGGTGCAGGCGTGGGGAGCGTGCCCTTATCCTTCCATGATACGCGACTTGAAAAACGGCGACATGCTCGTGCTCGACCTTTACTCGGAGAACCGTCCGCAGTGGGGCGACCCGTCGTCGACATGGTACCGCAAGGATGGCTTCAACGGCCACGACTGGACATTCTGCATGTTGCTGAATTTCGGCGCCAACGTCGGACTCTTCGGCAAGATCCAGCACGTCATCGAGGAATACTACAAGGCACGCCAGAGCAAGTTCGCTTCGACGATGAAAGGCGTTGGCCTCACGATGGAAGGCATAGAAAACAACCCCGTGATGTATGAGCTCGTCAGCGAACTGCCGTGGCGCAGCGAGAAGTTTGCGTGGGATGGCTGGCTGCGCGGTTACATAGAGGCGCGCTACGGCAATGTGCACAACGCCAAGGTGGACGAGGCATGGATGCTTCTTGCCAACTCGGTTTACGGTGCCGGGGCTAAGATAGTGCAGCAGGGATGCCACGAGACGGTGCTCTGCGCCCGTCCCGCGCTCGATGTCTACCAGGTGTCTTCATGGTCGGAGAGGGAAGAATACTATAACCCCGACGACGTGATACGTGCCGCGCGGCTTATGGTTGAGGCGTCGCACGACATCAAGCCTAATGCCAACTTCTGCTACGACCTTGTAGACATCACGCGCCAGGCCATTGCCGAGCAGGCGCGGTATGTTTACGATGAGATAGTGGCTGCATACAAAGCCAAGGACCGCACCCTGTTCAGGCACTCCGCCAAGCGGTTTCTCGACATCCTGCTGCAGCAAGACAGCCTGTTGTCGTCGATGCCCGACTTCATGGTCGGCACGAGGCTGAGCCAGGCCCGTTCGCTGGGGACCAATGCCTCGGAGAGCGATCATTACGAATGGAACGCGCGAGTGCAGATAACCACATGGGGCAACCGCCATGCGGCAGAGCGCGGCGGCCTGCGCGAATATGCCCACAAGGAGTGGAACGGCGTGCTCCGCGACTACTACTATCCACGGTGGAAGGCTTATTTCGATGCCCTCGACGCTACGTTCGACGGCAAGTCCATGAAGCAGTTCGACTTCTACGCCATGGACGAGAAGTGGACGCTCCGGCACAATGCCTATCCCTGTGAGGCGCAAGGCGACCCGATAGAGTGTTCGCAGAAAGCGTTTGCCCGCGTTTTCGGTTCATGCTCTGCCATGCAATAAATTGGGCCTGCGGTTCGTTCTATTAACGTATGGAGTGGACAGACAAGATAAGGCGGATAAAGATTGTTTTCGTGCTGGCGGCTATCCTTGTAGCCGTCAGTTCGCTCATTGTCTCCAAAACGCTTACCGACAATCTCAAGCGTGAGGAGCAGGGCCGCATGGAAGTGTGGGCGGAGGCAATGAAGTCGCTAGGCAAGGCCGACGCCAACACCGACCTCAGCCTTGTGCTGAAGGTTATGAACGAGAACGACTACATACCCATTGTGCTGCTCGACCGTAGCGGTAACGTTACCGACTTTCGCAACGTGAGTCTGCATGCCGACAACCGGGTCGACAGCCTGCGCGAGGCACGCCAGTTGGCGCTCGGGTGGATTTCTGAGGGCCACGCCATCAGGCTGGCGATAGACGATGCAAACCACAATTATATTAATGTGTGCTACGACGAGTCGCTCATCCTCAAGCGGCTCACCATATTCCCGTTTGTGCAGCTCGCCGTGGTTCTCGTCTTCGTGGTCTTGGCGGTATTCGCCCTGCTTGCCTCGAAGCGTGCGGAGCAGAACAAGGTTTGGGCAGGATTGTCGAAGGAGACAGCCCATCAGCTCGGCACGCCCATCAGTTCGCTCATGGCGTGGGTGGAGGTGCTGAAAGAAGAGTATCCCGACGACGAACTCATTCCCGAACTCGACAAGGACGTAAGCCGACTGCAGCTCATCAGCGACCGATTCTCGAAGATAGGCTCCAAGCCGGAGCTGACCCTGACGAGCCTCTCGGAAGTGCTTGCCCATGTGGTGGACTACATCGACCGACGCACAAGCCACAACGTTGTCATCAGTTGCCGGTTGCCCGACCACGACGTGATGGTCAACATCAATGCTGCCCTCTTCGAGTGGGTCATAGAAAACCTGTGCAAGAATGCCGTCGATGCCATGAACGGCGGTCCAGGAACAATAACCATCGCAGTGGCGGAGGCGGAGCAGAAGGTGACAATAGACGTGGCCGACACGGGCAAGGGCATCAGCAAGAAAAACATCAAGAACGTGTTCCGACCCGGGTTCACCACCAAGAAGCGTGGTTGGGGTCTCGGTCTGTCACTCGCCAAGCGCATCATAGAGGAATACCACCAAGGCCGGATATTCGTCAAGTCGTCGGAGGTGGGAGCCGGCACCACCTTCCGCATAGAGCTTGGCGAAACAAGCTGTTGACGCCTGCCAATGCAAAACTTGAAACGGCATTACCCTTTAACAATAAAGCGACAGATGCAGTGGGCTTATTGCCCGTGCATCTGTCGCTTTTTTCGTGTGCAATGTCTGGCGGAAATCTTGAAATGACATTGTAAACAATATTTTTCTGTCAATAAGGTAGCCGGAACCGGATTTTTTGTTTAACTTTGGACGTAGAATTCAACCTAAAAGCATACAAATGAAGCACATTTCTTTGTTTTCCATCCTCCTCTCGCTGCTTTTCAGTCTTCCGGCGGCGAGCCAGAACCCCTATCTGCCGTTGGGCGAGTGTATCCCCGACGGTGAACCCTATGTGTTTGAAGACCCCGACCATCCCGGGAGCCAGCGCGTCTACGTCTACGGTTCTCACGACTCCATGGTGTCGGGCTACTGCGGACGCGAACAGGTGGTGTGGTCGGCATCGGTCGATGACCTGCTGCACTGGCGCTACGACGGGGTGATATTCGAGTCGAAGACCGACGCCAAGGGCAATCTGCTGCACAAGGACGGCTCGGGCGACGTGATCTATGCTCCCGATGTGGTGGAACGCACGCTGCCCGGCGGCAAACACGTCTACTATCTCTACCCCAACAACCAAGAGGGCGGACGCAACACCATGGTGTGCCGCTCCGACAGGCCCGACGGACCGTTCACCGCTATAAACTGGGACAAGGACAACCCGCAGGCCACCACAGGCATGTTCGGGTTCGATCCTGCTGCCTTCATCGACAGCGACGGCCGTGCCTACGGCTACTGGGGCTTCGGCCACTCGTGTGCCGCAGAGCTGGATACGGCCACCATGAGCTCGGTGAAACCGGGGACGGAAATTGTGAAGGACATGGTAGGCGGATTTGAGAACGATCACATGTTCCGCTTCTACGAGGCTTCATCGATACGCAAGGTGAAAGACAAATACATCTTCATCTACAGCCGCACGACCAACGACGGCGAGCAGGGGCTGCCCGCATCCAACTACACCCTGGCCTATGCCTACAGCATGCATCCGCTGGGACCGTGGACCTACGGCGGCACCATCATCGACGGCCGTGCACTGGAGCGCCGTCCCGACGGCACATTCACATACACCGCCACGCCCAACGGCAACACCCACGGCAGCATATGCCAGATAAAGGGACGCTGGTATGTGTTCTATCACCGCCAGGCCGGCACCGACGAATATTCGCGCCAGGCCATGGTCGCTCCTATCGATGTGGAGGTGATTGAGGGTGAGGACGGATATGTGAAGATAAGCCAGGCAGAGTACACATCCGAGGGCTTCGCCACCGACGGACTCAACCCCTATACAACAACTCCCGCCGGACTGGCCTGCTACTACACCGGACCGCAGGGTGCGCGCCATGTGTGGCCGAAGGTGGAATATTCAGGATCGCATACACAAGTGGTGCGCCAGAACTATAAGGGCGTGGCCAATCCCTACGACCTCAGCCTGAACAGTTGCCCCATGGTAAACAACACAGCCGGCTCGGTAGTGGGATACAAATATTTCAACCTGGCCCACACTTATGGCCAGAAGCATCTGCGCTTTGCGCTGACCTACGAGCCGGAGGGCACTGCCGGACGCATCGACATAATGCTCGACTGCCCCACAGAGGGTGAAGGCGGCGTGAAGATTGGGCAGATAGACATTCCTGCTGCGTCGGGCACCGTCCGCACCGTCACCACAGACATCGATGCACTGAAGCACTTCAACGGCAAGCACGCCCTGTACTTCGTGTTCAGTTCGGCCACAAAGAACAAGTCGCTCTGCAAGCTGCATAGTTTTGCCGTGACACGATAAAAAGAGCAGGGCTATATATAGACTGCCAGTGGAGACTTAACCACGAATTCCACTAATTACACGATTAAACAACGCGAAAGCCATTGCTTCCCTTGGTCAGTGGGTCTTCGACAAATATCGTGTAATTTGTGTGATTCGTGGTTGAATAACTATATGATGTCCGTAAATACTTAACCACGAATTACACT
>CAZXGQ010000037.1:0-26859 GCA_964640415.1 uncultured Prevotella sp. | reverse complement strand
TGCAGAGTTTGCCCCCTTCGGGGACACTTGCTAAATGACAAATCCGAAACTTGAGTAAATACCAGTTATGAAGAAAATATACATTTGTCTGACACTTCTTTTTTTCCATTACTTTCAATGGCTCAATCCAAGATTGTATACGCCTATGACGCCGCTGGCAACCGTATTAGACGAGAAATTATCATGCAGACCCCAAAAGCCAAGACAAGATCACAATCCTTTGATACAGAAGGACATATTTTCTCGGATATGCTTAACGAACACGACATCAAGATATATCCCAATCTCACATACGGTTTTCTAAAAGTCTGTATTCAAGGATTGAAGAATAATGACAAATGTTCTATGAATTTCTATACGACACAAGGGACACAGATTGTAACAAATAATGTGAACAAGGACAGCTTTGAAATCAATGTCAGTAACCAGCCTGCTGGTATCTATCTACTCAGAATAACCATCAACAACAAATCAACCATTGGGAAAATCATCAAAAAATAACCTGACACACCCTGCATGTGTGTCTGTTTTTTAAATATTGGCTTAATCGGATTCACCAATACTACCTTAAAACAAACAATACATGGACAAAACGTGGTCAATGGTGCTATTTTGTTGGATGGCGTTGTGATTTCTGGTACAAGAATAAAATGATACGAATATGAAAGGCTTTATTTTATTTTTATTTATGTCAGCCCATACCTCAATGATATGGGCAAGCCCAGTAAAGACCAAGAATATAATTGTTGATACTTTGGACAATGAATTATTTGAAACAGATTCTGAAATCAACGAAGAAGAATACGCGAGGAAGAGAAAACTGTTTACCGACAGCCTTCTTCATTACCTTGCTACACAATGCATCGAAACTGTACTCAAGATTCAAAATAGCGTTTTCGTGAACTTTATAGTGAATTCAAATGGTAAGGTCGACTCAGTTTGGTTTCTCCAAAGGATTTACCGTTTGAAGATATGTATAAGTTCATTAAGGATTACGATTTTAAAGGGCCACTAATGCAACCTCTGTTGGCACCTCGCCGAAAACATGCCTGTACTGTCGGAATATGCTTGGTCTCTGACCGCCAAAGGAGCAGATTAGCTATAGGCTGTGATTGCATAAGTATGGTGCAAGAGAGGAAATACTTATAGAGATATTAACTATAAATTATGTTGTTAGAAAGATTTAAATTTCCTATTAGGACACTGGCCGTGTTGCTGCTTTCGGTGAGCTTTCTCACGGTATCGGCAGTCGGCAAGAAAACTGTAAGTAAAATCAAGGTGGCTTGCGTGGGCAACAGCATCACTTACGGCACCGGCATCAAGGACAGGGAACATTTCTCATATCCGGTGCAACTACAAAAGATGCTGGGCGACAAGTATGAAGTGGGCAATTTCGGCAAGCCCGGTGCCACACTGTTGAATCATGGGCATCGCCCATACATGCGGCAGGAGGAGTTCAGGCAGGCTATGGCTTTCAAGGGCGACATCGCCGTGATCCACCTTGGTATCAACGACACCGACCCGCGAAACTGGCCCAACTATCGCGACGAGTTCGTGAGAGACTATCTCTCGCTGATGGACTCGCTGCGCTCCGCCAACCCTAAGGTGCGCTTTATCCTGGCTTGCATGACCCCCATTGCCGACCGCCATCCGCGGTTCATATCGGGTACCAAGTGCTGGCACGACGAGATACAGGAGGCTATCAAGACCGTGGCAAAGGTGAGTGGAGCTGAACTGATAGATTTCCATGCTCCTCTTTACCCGTACCCCAACCTGTTGCCCGATGCCATTCATCCCAATCCTGAGGGGGCTGGCATCCTGGCAAAGACGGTGTATGGAGGCATCACCGGCGACTATGGCGGACTGCAGCTGCCGTGTATCTATACCGACAACATGGTGTTGCAGCGCGATACGCCTCTCGACATCCACGGCACGGCCAACACGGGCGAGAAGGTGACCGTTAGCATTGCCTTGCAAAAGGTGACGGCGGTGGCCAACAACCGCGGCGAGTGGAGCGTCAGGCTGCAGCCTCTGTCCGTGGGCACCGACTACACCCTCACCGTTCAGGCTGGCAAACAGAAGAAGGAGTTTCGCCATGTGGCAGCAGGTGAGGTGTGGCTGTGCTCGGGACAATCAAACATGGCGTTCCGGCTTGACCAGGCGGTAACGGGCAAGAGGGACATTGCCTTGGCTAACGACCCCGACTTGCGCCTCTTCGACATGAAGGCCAGATGGGAGACTTACGATGTGGCGTGGCCTGCCTCATGTCTCGACTCTCTCAACCATCTGCAATATTTCCATGAGACCTCTTGGAATGGCACTACGCCGGAGACAGCCGCCCGCTTCTCTGCCATTGCCTACTATTACGGAAAGATGCTAAGGGATAGCCTGAAAGTGCCTGTGGGACTGATATGCAACGCCGTAGGCGGGTCCCCTGCCGAATCGTGGATAGACCGCAACACACTGGAGACTCAGTTCCCAGCCATTCTGAAAGACTGGTTGCACAACGACTTCATCCAGGGGTGGGTGCGTGGCAGAGCGGCAAAGAACCTCGCCAACGACAGTACCCGTCTGGGGCGCCATCCTTACGAACCGTGCTATCTCTACGAGAGTGGCATCCTGCCATTGCAGCAGTACCCCATAAAGGGCGTGATATGGTATCAGGGAGAGTCGAACGCGCACAACATGGAGGCTCACGAGCAGTTGTTCCGTCTGTTGGTCGACAGCTGGAGAGCCAACTGGAAGAATCAGCAAATGCCATTCTACTTTGTGCAGTTGTCGAGCCTGAACCGTCCGTCGTGGACTTGGTTCCGCGACAGTCAGCTCCGGCTGATGAAATCCATCCCTAACACGGGCATGGCAGTGTCGTCAGACTATGGCGACTCGCTCAACGTGCATCCCGTGAACAAGCAACCTGTAGGCGAACGGTTGGCACGCTGGGCATTGAACTGCACTTACGGCCATGCCGTCACCCCGTCGGGTCCTGTCTTTGAAAGCGTGGCGCAAGACGGAGAGGCTTTGGTAGTGCAGTTTGCCTATGGCGACGGCCTCCGCACTTCTGACGGCAGGTCGCCATCATGCTTCGAGATAGCAGAGGAAGACGGCCTCTATTATCCTGCTCAGGCAGAGATAGAGGGCAACAAGGTTCGGCTCACTTGCCCTGAGCTGAAATCTCCGCGATACGTGAGATATGCCTGGCAGCCTTTCACCAGGGCCAATCTGGTAAACAAAGACGGTCTGCCCGCCTCCACGTTTCGTGGTGAGGTAGACAATTGATGTATACCAATCCAATACAAAAAGCCGCACGCCCGTTGGATCGGACGTGCGGCTTTTTTCTTATTGTGTGCTCTTATTTTATCGGCGTAATGACGAAGTGGAAGGTCATGTTGCCGAAAGGTATGCGGTATTTCTCCAAGGGTTGGGCACCCCAACTGTCGGTTCCGCCCAAGCCTTGATGTGCGAAGTCGATGGTCAGTTCCGTGAACTTGCTCTTTGGCACCTCAGGAGAGTGGCGCTGTGCCTTCTCCAATCCCTCGTCGAGGTCGGCGATGTTGTAGTGGAGCGCGCCGGCATACATCCATGAGTTGACAGGCTTGATGCTCATGCCGGCACCTTGTGCATTGCTCTGCTTCCACCAGCGAATGTCGCTCTTCGTGCCGCACTCCTGCGGACGCATGTACGGGAAGAACTGCTGGTCGGCAGTGAGACTGTACACACCGATGCGCTCGGAGAGCTTTCGGTCGCTGTAGTTCTCTATCGGTCCGCGACCGTACCACTGGCTCTTGTCCATGTTGTAAGGCAGATCCATCACCATGCCGAAGCGCAGCAGGTTAGGAGCCTTGGCGTTGGCTGTTGCCTTGGTCATGGCTTGTTCCACGTCGATGGTTCCGTCGCCGTCGACCTTGTAGGTAAGGCGCAGCTTGGCGTTCACCTCAGGCATGTCGTAGCTGGCGGTGACGGTGGCGGCAGTGCCCTTGCTTTCCTTGTTCTTCTCCACGGCAACAGAGGTGAGCGTCATCTTCGGGTTGTGCCATGCGGCAAGACTCTTCTGCAATCCGGCGCCCATGTCGTTGTCGGTCACGGCGCGCCAGAAGTTAGGCTTCAGCGTGCCACCCTCGCCGATAAGGCTCTTGCCGCCGACGGTGTATTGGCAAAGAAGTCCGGTAGCTCTGTCGAAGGCGACGGTGGCCTTTGTTGAGGCTATGACGATTGTCGGATCGTTTTTCTTGTTCTGAATTTTCACCTTCTCCGTGGTGGAGTTCTCCACATTGCTCACTGGAGTGGCCTCGTTGAGCGCAATCTGCTGGTAAGCCACGGTCTGTCCTTCGGCTATGAGCGGCTCTTCGCTCTTGGTCTTGAAGTCGATGTTGAGCATCACCTCGCCGTCGCTTGGTATGCTGACAGGGAGCGAGATCTTGGCGGTTTGCTGCGGCTCTACCTCGAGGTCGTCCACGCTGCCGGTTTGCACGCACTTGCCGTTTTTCATCAACGACCATTCCATGCGGTAGTTGCTCAAGTTGCGGAAGAAGTACTCGTTGTGGACGGCAATGGTGCCTTGTGTCATGTCAATGGGTTTGACCCAGATGTTCTGGTATTGGTAAGCCACCTCCTTGGCATGAGGGTTGAGCTGTCGGTCGGGACCGATGATGCCGTTGCAGTTGAAGTTGTTGTCAGACGCATCGGTCTTGTTGTAGTCGCCGCCGTAGGTGTAGAGCGGTGTCATGCCGCCTGTTCCTGGCTCATATTTCGAGCTTATGGCATCGTAGTCGGCCACGGTGCGCGAAGCCTTGAAGTCGGGTTTGCGGTGCAGGGCCTGGTCTACGAAGTCCCAGTCGTAGCCGCCCTGGAACTTGGGATACTTGCGTATAAGCTGCCAATACTCGGCGAGGTTTCCGCCCGAGTTGCCCATGGTGTGGTTGTACTCACACTGGATGAGCGGTTTGGTGCTGTCAGGATTCTTGCAGTATTTTTCGCAATCATCCACCGAGTAATACATCGGGCAGTAGATGTCGGTGTCGTCCGGACCCATCCAGACACCACGCTCATATTGCACGGGGCGAGATGCGTCGAGGTTCTTTATCCAGTTGTAGGCAGCGAGGAAGTTGTTGCTGTTGTCGGTCTCGTTGCCAAGGCTCCACACGATGATGGACGGATGGTTGAACTGCATCTCCACGTTGTGCTGGTTGCGTTCCAGAATCTGTTTTGCAAACTCAGGCTGCGCTGTGGCTCTCGACTGGTCTTCGCTGTATCCGAAGGCGTGTCCCTCCTGGTTGGCCTCTGCGGTGAGGTAGAGACCATACTGGTCGCACAGGTCGTACCACCGTGGGTCGTCGGGATAGTGGCACGTGCGCACGGCGTTGATGTTGAGGCGCTTCATGATCTTGATGTCCTGTATCATGCGCTCCACCGTCACCACATAGCCGCCGTCGGGATCCATCTCGTGGCGGTCGGCACCCTTTATGAGCACAGGCTGGCCGTTGACGAGCAGTTGAGAGTTCTTGATTTCCACCTTGCGGAATCCCACCTTTTGCGGAATCACCTCCAGGACGTTGCCTTTGCGGTCTTTCACCACTGCTTCGAGCGTGAAAAGATAAGGAGTCTCAGCCGTCCACTTCTTCACGTTGCGTACCATGAAGCGCACGGTGGCCTCTTCGCGTCCGCGGAAGTCGGCGTTCTGTCTTGCCACTACATTGCCGTTGGCGTTGAGCAGGCGGAACTCCACTATAGGCTGGCCCTTGACCCAGGCATCGACGAGCAGCTCGCCGTCCTTGTAGTCGTTTTCAAGGTCGGGAGTGACGCGGATGTTCTCCATCTGCACGTTAGTATCCTTTGCATACAGGTAGCACTGGCGTGCCACGCCCGAGAGACGCCAGAAGTCCTGGTCCTCGCTCATGGAGCCGTCGCACCAGCGGAAGGTCTGGAAGGCAATGAGGTTCTTGCCGGGCTGGAGATATTTGGTTATGTCAAATTCTGCGGCAACCTTGGAGTCCTCGGTGTAGCCCACATACTTGCCGTTGACAAACAGGTACATGTTTGACGTTACGCTACCGAAGTGGGCTATGACCTGCTTGCCGTCCCATGATGCCGGCAGGTCGATGACCCGGCGGTATGAGCCCACATGGTTGTCCTTCACGGGCACGCTTGTCTTGGTGGCGTTCTCGGGAGCATACTCCGGCTTCCAGCCACCGTTAACATCACCGTTGAACATATATCTCCATGCCAGGCCGATGTTTACGTATTCAGGATCGCCATAGCCGTTCAGTTCCCAGTTGGCAGGCACGTTCATGGTCTTCCACGACGAGTCGTCGAGTTCAACCTTGTAGAAATCCTGCGGGCGCTCGTTGGCGTTTTTCACCCAATTGAACTTCCATGCGCCCTCCAGCGAGAGGTAGCGCGACGATTTTTCTATGTCGCCGGCCTTGGCCTCTTCCTCGTTGGCATAGGCGAAGAAGTTGGTGTGCAGGCGGTAGCGGTTCACCTCGTTCACTTGCAAGTCGTGCCACTCTGTCCATGTCGGCATTGTCTCAACTGCGTGTTCAATCTTGACATTAGCCTTGGTTTTGGCCTTGGCGGGCGCCGCATCCCCAATGCAAGGCACTGACAGCATGGCAGCGGTGGCAATGAGGAACAAAAAATGAGCTTTGCGTTGTTTCATAAAAATTATAGTTTATATACTTTAGTTTCCCTTACAAAGATAGGAATAAAAAGCCATAGTGGTTTTCAGGAGCCTGATTTTTTAAGTGATATTAAGGGTAGGGTGGCAAATGTGGAGTTTAAGACGCCAAACTTGAGAAATAGCGGTGCTAAGTTTGAGAAAAGCGTTACTTTTGCAGTCGTAAACATTAATGTATTATGGAGAAAGAAAATCCGTTTGTCACACAATACCCCGACCTGATGCAGGGCAAGAAAATAATGTATAACCATGGTTTCTGTTCGTCGGCAGCTTCGGGAACGGTGAAGCTCATCCGCCAGACGTTCCCCAACGCAGAGGTCGTGGCTTTCGATATTCCGCTCCATCCAGATGAAGGTCTGGCACTGTTGAAAGAGAAGGTCGAGACGGAGAAGCCCGACCTCATAATAGGCACGTCGATGGGTGCCATGTACACCGAGATGCTCTACGGTTTCGACCGCATCTGCGTGAATCCTGCCTTCGAGATGGCAAAGACCATGAAAGAGCACGGCAAGACCGGAAAGCAGACCTGGCAGAACCTGAGGCAAGACGGCGAGACAGAGTTCATGGTAACGAAAGCCCTGGAGAAAGAATACAAGGACGTGACCGACAGGTGCTTCACCGCCCTTGAGGAGATGAACCAACAAGACAAGGCCAAGGAGCAGGGCCGTGTATGGGGACTGTTTGGCGACGAAGACAACGTGGTGAACACCTGGGACCTTTTCCGCTCCCACTACACGCATGCCGCCCATTTCCATGGCGGTCACCGCATGGACGACAAGAGCTTCATTGGCGGAGTAGTGCCCGTGATTCGTTGGATAGACGACCGTCAGGAAAGCCGCGAGCGACAGATAGTGTATATAGACAGCAGTTGCCTTGCCGACAGCTATGGCAAGCCGCGCGCGAGCTTGCAGAAGGCTTTCCGCAAACTGATAGAGAGATACCAAGTCTACATAGTGGAACCCTCGCCAACCAACGGGCACGACAGCTATGCCGCAAACGCCTCATGGATAGAGCAGTATCTCTCTACACCGGCCCACGACCATGTGGTCTACACCAACCAGAAGCAATTGCTTTACGGCGATTTCTTCATAGACATGCACCCAGCCGACAACCTCCTTGCTACGGCGATACAGCTTGGCAGCGACGAGTTCAAGACGTGGGAGGAAGTGATAACCTATTTTAGCAGGATATAGAGAGTAGTAATTGCGGATAATTTTGTAATTTTGTAGCCTTATCAATACAAGGTTTGCTTATGGCACGAAGGGAAGAATGGCACGATGACTATTGGTTGTTGCTCATACAGCTTTATCTCAGACATCCGCAAGGCGTGAAACGCCTCTATAGCCGCGCACTCGTGGATGTGGCAATGGAGCTTCATATCCATCCGGCTCAAATCCACCGCCGCCTGTTCAGGCTGCGCCAGATAGACACGCCCCGTCTGCAGCGGTTGTGGGACGAGTATGCCGGCAACCCAGCCAAGTTGCGGCGCGGCATTGCGCTGCTGAGGCAGATGAGCGGCTTTGGCAACGCCCAGGCTTTCTATGCGGGCGTGGAGGTGAGCGGCTCGTGGGAGAGAGACTTCATGCCCATAGGCATCGGAAAGCTGACCCCCGTGAAGCTCATAATGATTCTTGACCTGTATTTCCGTCTCACGCCAATAACGATGGTGGAGGACACCCCCGAGGTGAAAGAGCTCGCCAAGCTCATACGCGAGACACCGCGGCAGGTGGTGGACGTGATGGACGTGTTCCTGGTTTGCGACCCTTATGTCAGCCAGCACACATCCACCGACTCGCCGCTCCTCGACTCGTGTGCCGACGTGTGGAGACGATACGGCAACGAAGACCCGGAGATGCTGGCCACGCAGGCAGCCCAACTTACCGACTATTTTAAATAATGGAACAGAAACTCATACAAGCGCAGACCCAGCAACAGGTTCAGCAGCAGCGGCTCTCGCAGCAGCAGTTGCTGCAGGTGAAGCTGTTGGAGATGCCGCTCGCCGAACTGGAGCAGAGCATCAGCGCTGAACTTGACGACAACCCCGCCCTTGAGGAGAAACGTGATGACGATGCGGCGGATCTGGACAACGCTTGCGGTGAGGACACTGGCGACACCCCTGGCGACGACTCTTACGAGGACAAGACAGAGCGTGAGGAACGCGAGGAAGCCCTTGACAATGCGCTGGAAGACCTGGGCAGCGACGACGAGATGCCAGAGCCAACGCGTGGAGGCTCGCAAGACAATCAAGACGCCGACTACGAGGAGATAGTGTGGGGAGACACCACTTCGTTCTACGACAAGCTAAAGGAGCAGATGGGCGAGACCGAGCTCACCGAACAGCAACGGCAGATAATGGAATATCTCATCGGTTCGCTAGACGGAGACGGCTTGTTGAGGAAAGACCTTGACGACATCGACGACGAGCTGGCTATATACCAAGGCATAGACGTGCCGGTGGAAGAAATTGTGAAGGTGCTTCGCATTCTGCAGTCGTTTGACCCGGCAGGCATCGGCGCACGCTCGCTCCAGGAATGCCTGTCGCTGCAGATAGCGCGGCGGCCCGAAGGCAGGCTGAAGGACCTGATGAAGGCGGTCGTCGGCCATCATTTCGATGATTTCATAAAGAAGCATTGGGACAGGATAGCGCAATCGATGGGGCTCACCACAGACCAGGCTTCCATCGTACACGACGAGATAAGAAAGCTCAACCCAAAGCCCGGAGCGGCGCTCGGAGAGACGGAAGGCAGAAGCCTGCAGCAGATAACGCCCGACTTCATTGTCGACACCGACGACGACGGCAACGTGACCTTCACCATCAACGACGGACGCATACCCGATCTCAAGGTCTCGCCTTCGTTTACGGAAATGGTAGACACCTACCGCACCAACAAGCACAACATGAACCGCAAGGAGAAAGAAGCCCTGCTCTACGCCAAGGAGAAGGTGGACAAGGCGCAAGGATATATCGAGGCGGTGAAGCAGCGGAGGCACACGCTCTATGTCACGATGAAAGCCATAATAAACTGGCAGATGAAGTTCTTCCAGAACGGCGATGAGGCCGAGCTCAAGCCGATGAAGCTCAAGGACATTGAAGACAAGACTGGCCTTGACAGTTCTACAATATCGCGCGTAAGCAACATGAAGTATGCCCAGACACGATGGGGAACGTTCCCGTTGCGATTCTTCTTTACTGACGGATATGTCACCAAGGACGGAGAGGAGATGTCGACACGCAAGATGAAGCTGGCGCTGAAAGACCTTATCAACCAAGAGGACAAGAGCAAGCCTCTCAGCGATGACGTGCTTGCCAAGGAGATGAAGAAGATGGGTTATCCGCTGGCAAGGAGAACTGTGGCGAAATACCGTGAGCAGTTGGGACTGCCGGTGGCAAGGCTGCGGAGATGTTAATCAGTAAATAATGATATGCGAGAAAAAGACATTATAATAGCGGCAAGGGCCGTAAGCATGGTGTTCACGCCGTTCTACCTGCCGTTGGCAGGATTGTTGGCGCTGTTCATCTTCAGCTACATGAGCCTTATGCCCCTTTTCTACAAGAGCTTGCTGTTGCTGATGGTGTATCTCTTCACTATCCTCCTGCCAACGCTCTTGATCCATGCCTACCGTAACTATCAGGGATGGTCGCGCTGGCAACTCGGCAAACGCGAGAGCCGCATGGTGCCTTATATCATTGCCATCATCTGCTACACGTTGTGCTATTTCGTGATGAGCTATTTCCACATACCGCAGTTCATGGCAAACATCCTCGTGGCGGCGCTGCTAATACAGATAGTGTGCGCAGTGGTCAACGTGTGGTGGAAGATTTCCAGCCATACGGCGGCGATAGGAGGGTTTGAAGGTGCCCTGGTGGCCTTTTCCATACTCTTCGCCTTCAATCCGCTATGGTGGTTCTGCGTCATCCTTGTCATTGCCGGGACTGTGGGCACGAGCCGTATGATACTGAGGCAACACTCTCTGTCGCAGGTCGTAACGGGCTTTCTGGCGGGAACAGTGATAGGCTTTTGGGCGATAATTTGACAAACAAGAAACAATAACCAGAATTAAACGATATAATATACAGTATAGTATGAAGCCGTTAGTTAGTATTATCATGGGTTCCACAAGCGACCTTCCTGTAATGGAGAAAGCTTGCAAATGGCTTGAGGAACAGGAGATTCCTTTTGAGATGAACGCCCTTTCCGCCCACCGCACCCCGGATGCCGTGGAGCAGTTTGCCAAAGGAGCCAAGGCTCGTGGCGTAAAGGTCATCATCGCCGGCGCAGGCATGGCCGCAGCCCTGCCGGGCGTTATAGCGGCATCTACGCCACTGCCTGTCATTGGCGTGCCAATAAAGGGTATGCTCGATGGCTTGGATGCCATGCTCTCCATCATCCAGATGCCTCCGGGGATTCCGGTGGCCACGGTGGGCGTGAACGGAGCGCAGAACGCAGCTATTCTTGCAGCGGAGATGATGGCATTGGGCGATGAGACCATAGCAAAGAAGGTGGATGCCTGGAAAGCCGGACTCGGCAAGAAGATAGAAAAGGCCAACGCAGATTTGGCTTCAATAACCGACTATAAATTCAAGTGCTGAATGGACTTGTTCAATTATCAGCGCCGTGAGTCTTCCGTGGTGCATATCGGTGCCTTGGACATGGGTGGCGACAACCCCGTGCGCATACAGTCGATGACAACGACGAGCACCGACGACACCGAGGGCAGCGTTGCCCAGGCTGAGCGGATAATCAAGGCCGGCGGAGAACTCGTGAGGCTCACTACGCAAGGCGTGAAAGAGGCTGAGAATCTGAAGAACATCAACGCTGGAATACGCCGCGACGGCTTCTCTACTCCTCTTGTAGCCGATGTGCATTTCAATCCTCGTGTGGCTGATGTGGCTGCGCTGTATGCCGAGAAGGTGCGCATCAATCCTGGCAACTATGTGGATCCTGCGCGTAAGTTTGTGAAACACGACTACACCGATGAGGAATATGCCAATGAACTGAAGAAGATAGAGGAGCGGCTGGTGCCGTTCCTCGACATCTGCAAAGAGAACCACACTGCCATTCGCATAGGTGTGAACCATGGCTCATTGTCAGACCGCATACGCAACCGCTATGGTGACACACCGGAGGGTATTGTGGAGAGTTGTATGGAGTTCCTGCGCATTTGCAAGAAGCACGACTTCAACAACGTGGTAATCTCCATCAAGTCGAGCAACACCGTCGTGATGGTGCGCTCGGTACGCCTGTTGGTAGACACGATGGACAAGGAAAACATGCATTATCCCTTGCACCTTGGCGTTACAGAGGCTGGCGAAGGCGAGGACGGACGCATAAAGAGCGCCGTTGGCATAGGCGCACTTCTTGCCGACGGCATAGGCGATACCATCCGCGTGTCGTTGACTGAGGAGCCAGAGGCAGAAATTCCTGTGGCCCGCCACTTGGTAGACTACATTGACCGCAAGGCCGGACACAAGATGATTCCTGCCAAGACCTATGATGGTTTCGATTGGCTTAGGCCTGAGCGAAGGGCCACAAAAGTGGTGGACAACATCGGCGGCGGTAACGTGCCCGTGGTAATGGTAAGCGGGAACAGTGATAACACTACTTGTGATGACAGCCTTTCGAAGGCCGATTATATCTATGTCGGCTCCAATCTTCCAAATGAGAAGACGGAAGGCAAGAGATATGTCGTGGATTATCAACTGTATGTGCAGACAGAGGACAAATCGCAACTTTATCCTATTTTCCCTGTTACGGCCATGCCGTTTATTAGCATGGTGCAGGCAAATCTGAAGTTTTTGGTGTTGCAGTATGGTACACCGTCCGACGAATATCTCGCTTGCCTGAAGGCACATCCGGAGATTGTGGTCGTTTGCGTGGGTAATCATCAGAACCGTCTCGGATTCCAGCGTGCTTTGGTACACGAGATGATGATTGCAGGCGTGGAGAATCCCGTGGTCTTTGCACAAATGTATCGTTTGAACGACTCTGAGGAATTCCAGCTTGAGGCGGCAGCAGACATGGGTGCACTGATGATAGACGGACTTTGCGACGGAATATGGCTCATGAACGACGGCAGCATCGCGACAACGACAGTAGAAGACACTGCTTTTGGTATATTGCAGGCCGGACGTTTGCGCACGTCGAAGACCGAGTACATCAGTTGCCCGGGTTGTGGCCGTACGCTTTACGACTTGCGCGACACAATCAAGCGCATACATGAGGCCACCAAGGACATGAAGGGCCTGAAGATTGGCATCATGGGATGTATAGTCAATGGTCCTGGCGAGATGGCCGATGCCGATTATGGCTACGTGGGCGCAGGTCCGGGAAAGATTTCGCTCTATAAAGGTAAGGATTGCGTGGAGCACAACATACCCGAGGGCGAGGCAGTGGACCATTTGCTGAGGCTCATTAAGTCGGAAGGACAGGAAGCTGTCAACAAATAGATTAATCCCTTTACATGACAAAACTTGTATATTGCATATTCTATGGCATCAGCACCTTGCCTTTCAAGGTGCTGTATGCCATTTCTGATTTGCTCATGCCTTTGCTTTATTATATAATAAGGTATAGGCGTGGCATCGTAAGGCAAAATATCGTATCTACCTTCCCGGAAAAGTCGGAGGGCGAAGTGGTGGCCATAGAGAAAGAGTTTTATCATTGGTTTTGCGACTATTTCCTTGAGTCGATAAAGCTGTTGAGCATCAGCGACAAGGAACTGAACCGCAGGCTGCACGTCAAGAATCCTGAGGTTCATGAGCAATGGTATCTTAAAGGCAAGAACACGGCTGGATTCCTTGGCCATTATTGCAACTGGGAGTGGCTGTCGCGTGTGGGAAAAGACATGAACCCCGAGCGTCGTGTTTGTCTTATCTACGACCCGCTCCACAGTAAGGCTATAGATTATTTGTTTCTTCGTCTGCGTTCTTATGCTCCAACGGGCGTGCCGACGCCAAAGAAGGACATATTAAGGCAACTTGTGACTTGGAGGCGGGAGGGAAGGTACAGCCTTTCCGGATACATTGCTGACCAATCTCCCAAGTGGGAGAACATTCATCTTTGGCTGCCATTCCTCAACCATCCGGAAACACCCGTGTTTACAGGTGCGGAGCGCATTTCGCGCAAGATGAATGATGCCGTTTACTACGTGAAGATGACGCGTCCTCGTCGTGGCTATTACGATGTGGAGTATGTGCCCATCACTGATGACCCGGCAAGTCTGCCGGAGGGCGAGGTGACGCGCCGGTTCTTCAAGATGCTGGAGCAATCAATACAGGAGGCTCCTGCTTATTACCTTTGGACACACAATAGATGGAAGCGCACCAAGGAAGAGTTTGACCGTCTGTATACGGTCGTAAATGGCAAGGTGAAGAAACGTACAAACCAAATATGAAATTAATGTGGATGATGATATTCCTGGTGCTGCCCATCATAGGCTTGTCTTATGTGTTGTGGCACATCTGGCAACTCTTGCCTTTTGCCAATCCTTGGCGGTGGGCAGCAGTGGCCGTTGCGCTGCTGTTTTTTCTTTCGATGTCCCTTGGCTTTTCTGGAGCAATAGAGAAAATGCCGTTGAACATGGCAACGGTGGCATACGAGATAGGTAATTCCATGATTTTCATTCTGCTTTATCTCGTTATGGTCTTCCTTGTACTCGACTTGTGCCGGCTTGTGCATCTTGTACCGCGATCGTGGCTGTTCAGCAATGGCTACACGGCAGTGGGCATAATCGTTTTCATGGCAATGCTGTTCGGTTATGGCAACATTCATTACTATGACAAGGTGAGGGTGCCCGTCGAACTGAAGACCGGAAAGAATATAGGCAAGAAGAGCCTGAAGATAGTGCTTCTTAGCGACCTTCATCTCGGTTACCACAACCGCCGCGCTGAGTTCCGGAAATGGGTTGACCGCATCAATGCCGAGCACGCTGACCTCATTCTCGTTGGCGGTGACATAATTGATATCAGCGTGCGTCTGCTCTTTGAAGAACATGTGGCAGAGGAATTCCACCGTCTTAATGCTCCCGTTTACGCCTGTCTTGGCAATCACGAGTATTACAGTGGTGAACCCAAGGCGCAGCAATTCTACAAGGATGCCGGTATAAAGCTGCTTCGTGATAGTGTGGCAACAGCCTATGGCATAAGCATCATTGGACGTGACGACCGCACTAACCTGCGTCGCCGCCCGTTGTCGGAGCTTACGAATGGAGTTGACAGAAACAGCACTTTTACCATCCTTCTCGACCACCAGCCTTACAATTTGGAGGAAGCGGAGAAAAATGGTGTTGATTTCCAGTTCAGTGGTCACACCCATCACGGGCAAGTATGGCCGGCATCGTGGGTCACCGATGCCATTTATGAGGACGCTTTTGGTCCGTTGCAGAAAGGCGCGACACAATATTACGTCAGTTCAGGCATGGGCATTTGGGGCGGTAAGTTCCGCATAGGCACACGCTCGGAATATGTCGTACTAACGGTTAAGGGCGTCGGCAAGTGACAGTGACTTTAGCTTAGACCCAAGACCTTCATTAAAGAAACCTATATAATAATAACTATATGAAGAGAAATTTATTGCTACTTGCAGCATTACTGATGGTGACAATGGCTACATGGGCCGACGGTTATCTGATAGACAACTACGTGGAGCCGAGAGTGGGTGACGTTGCGCCGGACGCAGAATGGAATGCACTGGGCAAGGGATTGCACGCAACATGGGGCAGTAGGGATGAACTTTACACCATTCATAGTGTTCCGCAACTCAAGGAAACCACTGAAGCTCAAATCACGGCTTGGAAAGGAGAACGTGCCAACATTGAAGCCGTGATTTACAGCAACAGCGATCAGGGCAACTTGAGAGTGCGTTTTGTTGATAACAAATCAAACGTTCTGCCGTGGTGCAAGGCAAGATTTCTGAATTACATCATTACAGACGATTACAAGAGCTGTGGCACGCACGACATGAAGCTCATGCAATGGCTGGTCCCCGATGTAATAGACCAAGACAAGCCTCATGCTGTTCCTGCACGTGAAACACGCCCGGTGTGGTGCAGCATAGAAGTGCCGCGTGATGCCGCCACGGGTGCGCAAAAGGTAAGATTGCAGATATTGAACTCAAACGACAAGGTGGTGAAAACGCTTGGCTTGACAATCAATGTCGTGAATCACACCTTACCGGCGGTTGCCGACCAAAAGTTCCATCTCGACCTTTGGCAACAGCCTTACGCCGTTAGCCGCTACTATGGTGTGGAGCGGTGGAGCGATGCGCATATTGCTGCATTGCGTCCTTACTTGGAGGCTCTTGGCAAAGCTGGGCAGAAGGTTGTAAGCACAATAATGTTCTACGAACCATGGGGTGACCAAAGCCACGATAAGTTCTCGTCAATGGTAAGTTCCACTAAGAAAACCGACGGCACTTGGAGCTACGACTACACCATCTTCGACAAGTATGTAGAGCTTTGTGCTGAATATGGCATCAACGAGCAAATCAACTGCTATTCGATGGTGCCGTGGGACATGACGTTCCGCTACTACGACGAGGCTTCGGCAAAGGTTGTAGACATAAAAACTACAACTGATTCTGACGTCTACAAGGAAATATGGAACAACTTCCTTGAAGCGTTCAAGAAGCATCTGCAGAAGAAAGGCTGGTTTGAAAAGACTTGTATAGCGATGGACGAACGCAGAGAAAATGCCATGCTCGATGCATACGCCATAGCAAGTGCCAAAGGATTTAAGATGGCACTTGCGGGCAACTATCACTCTTCGCTCAACAACAAACTCTATGATTACAGCTTGGCTCCAGGTCAGTTTAAACAAATCTCCAAACAGCAGCTCCAATACCGCAAAGACAACAAGCTGTTAACGACTTTCTATGTATGTTGTGCCGATGTTGAGCCTAATATCTATAGCAACTCACTGCCGGCAGAGGCTGCGTTCTTGCCTATCCTTGCCGCTGCAAACAATCTTGACGGTTTTCTGCATTGGTCGTGGATCAATTGGCATGAAACCCCACTTACCGACACCCGGTTCCGCCTGTTTGGCAGCGGTGACACCTATTTCTATTATCCGGGCAACCGCTCGTCTGTGCGTTTTGAACGCTTGGTAGAGGGCATTCATCAGTATGAAAAAATACAGACACTGAAAGAAGAGTATAAGAACAACGGTGAAAAGCTTAATCAACTCAATGCCTTGCTTGCCGACTGTCAAGACTACTTGACAGAGGGTAAAGATTGTGCGGAAAAGGTAAATCGCCTTGAAGATTTCCTCAATGGAAAGGAAGTCGAAATGCCTGAAAGCCAAACATTGTTCAGCACGCTTGCGGGTGGTATGGACATTCCTCCCTATCGTATTCCAGGCATCACATGCGGCAAGAAAGGCAGGCTCTTGGCAACTGCGGCACGCTTGGTATGCGGCACAGACCCGGGCTTTGGTCAGGTTGACTGCGTTGTGAAGATCAGTGACGACAATGGCAAGACCTGGAGCAAGAAGGAAATTGACGTAGCCGTGGGTGATGCCTCGCTTATCAACAACGTGAAAACTCCTATGGGAGCTGCTTATGGTGACCCGGCCGTGGTTATGGACAGGGAACACAACGAAGCCTTGATTATGGCAGTATGTGGCTGCACCGTGTACAGTAGCTCAACAACCAATCGCAAAAACCCTAATGTTATTGCGGCAATACGTAGCCTTGACGGTGGAAAAACTTGGCAAAAGCCTATAGACCAGACAGAATACATCTACGGTATGTTTGATGGCGGTAACCCTATGGATGCAGCCTTTGTGGCTGGTGGAAAAATATTCCAAAGCCGCATTGTCAAAGAGGGCGAATACTATCGCTTGTATGCCGCGCTTGCCGCACGCCCCAATGGTAACCGTGTAATCTATTCCGACGACTTTGGCCGTACATGGAAAGCTCTTGGCGGTGCGTCTGCAATGCCTGTTGCCAAGGGCGACGAACCAAAATGCGAGGAATTGCCCGACGGGCGTGTCGTCATAACCAGCCGCACGGCAAACGGACGATGGATTAATTTCTACACTTATACCAACACCAAGACAGGTGAGGGCTGTTGGGAAACCGCGATGAAGGCAACAATGAGCGGACTAAGCGCTTCGCCCAGTGACAGCCCGACCAACGGCGAAATGCTTATTGTGCCAGCCAAACGCACAAGCGACGGAAAACTGCTTTACGTGGCTCTGCAATCTGTTCCAACGGGTTCGGGGCGAAACAACGTGGGCATTTTCTATAAGGAATTGGCTGGTGCGAGTGATATCCGCGACGTTGAGTCGTTCACTTCCGGTTGGGACGGCTTCTATCAAGTGAGCACCAAGGCTTCTGCATACAGCAGTCTCGAACTGCAAGCCAATGATAAGATAGGTTTCTACTATGAGGAGACATGGACTCAGTGGGGCACAAAACAGAACCCTACAAGTACAACTTTCCCAACGGGTGCAGGCAAGCACAATTTCGATGGCTATGAAAACGTCTATCTGCCAATTTCGTTAGAAACCATTACGGACGGCAAATATTCAGTTTCGCACGATGTAAACAGAGGCAAATATTTGAAGAGTTACTACAAGGAGTTGATGGCCGATCGGAATATTTCTGCTGCAGACAAAGCTCTTGCCAAGAAGAAAATTGCAGGTTTGTCCGCAAACCCCACTTCTGCGCAAACCGACGCTCTCAATGCTTTTTTCTCCGGCAAATAGGTTGCCGATGCTTATGGCGCAATGTTTGTGTCTTGAATAATTGACATAAAGCAAGAATCCACCCTCGATAGGGAAAACCCAACCGCCAAGTAGGGTTTTCCCACTATGTGTGTCCCGTTTTGGTTATATCTTTGCATTGTCTTTTAGAAAGAGATGGTACGAATCGTTTTGAGCAAGTGACATTTCGCAGATAAAATAAAGTCAAACATATAATTAAAATTTAGGAGACAAGACAATGAAAAAGTTTTTAGCTTCCGCTCTGATGCTCGTTGCAGCATCAACCACGACATTCGCACAGCACGCAGTCGGTTCATTCTCACTTCAGCCAAAGGTGGGTGTCAGCATCGCTGACATGACAGATACTCAGGGCACCACAAGCCGTATTGGTTTCGTAGGCGGCGTCGAGGGTGAGTATCAGGCCTCAGACATCTTCTCGCTCACTCTTGGCGTGAACTACTCTCAGGAGGGTTTCAAGATTAAGAACTCTGACGACAAGATCAAGCTCGACTACATCAACGTGCCAATCCTGGCTAACGTTTACCTTGTAAAGGGTCTCGCAGTGAAGGTTGGTGTGCAGCCCGGTTTCAACGTTGGCAACAGCGTGACAGTGGATGGCAACACCACAAGCTCAAGCAAGAAGGATTATGACGGCATCAAGTCTGTTGCTCTGTCAATTCCTGTAGGTCTCTCTTACGAGGTCAACAATGTGGTGCTCGATGCCCGTTACAACTGGGGCGTGACAAAGGCCTTTGAAGGTCTGGACAGCAAGAACAGCGTGTTCCAGGTTACAGTTGGTTACAAGTTCCAGCTGTAAGCAGAAATGTACCCCAACATAAATTTGAGAGAATATAAAAATAGGGCGGCCCGATGAAGGGTCGCCCTATTTTCGATTAGTATGCCCGTCATGAGCATTGGCTTATGAGTGTGACAGTATCACTTCTTCAGAACCTTCTTGCCGTTTCTTACTATTATGCCCTTGTAGCTGTCGCTGACTCGCTGGCCGGCAAGATTGTATGAAGGGCCTTCTGTAGCCGTTGTCTCTACCTGCACCTTCTCTATAGCAGTATATTTTTCGTTGAGGAATGTCTTTATGAGGGAATAGGTGGCATTGCCGCCGGAAGTTATTGGCCAGTGTCCGTTGGAAGAAGTTGACCACCACAGACCGCGGTTGAGCCAGCTGTTGATGACAAGTCCGTCCTTTGTATCCCAGTTAACGTTGTCGCCGTTGCCGGCTTCCTCCGGACACCAATAGAAGAGGCCGTCCACGTTGTCGTGCTTTGCCAGTGCATCTATGAGGTCTTTCACGAAGCCATACTGTCCGTCAGCAGAACAAGTCCATGTGTCGCGAGTGTCGTAGTTGACACCTGAAGTAGGCCAGTACTGGAAGTTGTATGCAGTCTCCACAATCTGTACCTTCTTGTCGGGGAAGTCGGTGGCAAGCTGGTCGAGTGCGTTCGACAGACCGTAGTTGTATTTGTCGGCATGAGCTGTGAGCCATCCGTGCCAGAAAGGATAGTAGCTGAGGCCGATAACGTCGAAGTCGATTTTTGCATCCACAAGCTTCTGGTAATAGAACTTGTTGTATGCCGTGTTGGTAGGGCGGTCGGTATGGATTACGATCTTTGCTTCAGGACAAACCTCGCGCACCGCCTTGCATCCGTTGGAAAGTAGCGAGAGGTAACCGTCCCAGTCGTCGCCGCTGTTCTCGTAAGGATGCACCTTCACGTCGCACAGACCGTACATTATCTCGTTTCCCACCTGCACGAGGTCTGGCGTGGCACCATAGTTTTTCAGTGTTTCCAGCGACTCCTTTGTGTAGCTGTACATTTTCTCAGCCTTTTGGGCAACTGTCAGTCCCTTCCATGCTACTGGCGACTGGATGTGTGTGGCGTCCACCCAGGTGTCGGAGTAATGGATGTCGAGCATGAAGTAGGCACCGGCATCCTTTATCCTCTTGCCGAGTTTCTTTACGTAGTCGATGTCCTGCACAACACCGTCATATTTGCTGTTGTCGGGATTTACAAAGAGTCGCACGCGGAAAGAGTTCCATCCACATTCTGTGGTGAGCCATGTGACGAGGTCGGTAATCTTATTGCCGTTGGCATCGAGATAAACGGTCTTGCTGTTTTCGTAAGAAGGAAGCAGGCTTATGTCGCCTCCGGCGTATTGCCCGTTCTGGGCAAAGGAGAGCAGTGGTGCGAGGCAAAGTGCGAGTAAGGTTTTTACGGTTTTGTTCATAACTTTTTCTATTTGATGTGGCAAAGATACACAAATATAACGTAAAAAGACGGACCGAGGCCCGTCTTTTTACGTTTTTTCTATGCCCGTCGTGAGCATTGTCTTATGATTAGCATTTACTTCCTGTACGATTGCCTGTAGCCAACCGTAAACAGGACGTTTGGCATTTCTTTTTACTTCACGGTGATGAGGAAATAGTTCTTCTTTCCCTTTTGCAGGAGAAGGTACTTTCCGTCTATGAGGTCTTCCGATGTAATCTCCTGGTCGAAAGCCGTGAGTTTCTCCTTGTTGAGGCTCACGCCGCCGCCTTTTACGAGCTTGCGCATCTCGCCCTTTGAAGGGAAGATATCGAACCCGTCGGCACAGAAGAGGTCAACGGCCTTGCCGCCGAGCTGCTCCTTAGGCAAGTCGAAGTGTGGCACATCCTTGAACACGTCGTTCAGCGTTGCCTCGTCGAGGCTTGCCAACTGGTCTTTCGTGGCTTTGCCGAACAGAATGTTAGATGCTGCAATGGCCATGTCGAGAGCTTCCTTTGAGTGTACCATCGTGGTTACCTCCTCAGCGAGACGGCGCTGCAGAATTCTGCGGCCGGGATCCTGCTTGTGTTCTTCCACAAGCTGCATGATGGTGCTCTGGTCGAGGTCGGTGAAGATCTTGATATAACGCTCTGCGTCGTCGTCGCTCACGTTGAGCCAGAACTGGTAGAAGGCGTATGGAGTGGTGCGTTCCGGGTCGAGCCAAACGTTGCCGCTCTCAGTCTTTCCGAATTTCTTTCCGTCGGCCTTGGTGATGAGCGGGCAGGTGAGGCAGAATGCTTCCGCATCGTTGCCCAGTGTGCGGTGTATGAGCTCCGTTCCAGTGGTCATGTTGCCCCACTGGTCGTTGCCGCCAAGCTGCAGGCGCACGCCGTAGTGCTGGTATTGGTAAAGGAAGTCGTAGCCCTGAAGCAGCTGGTATGTGAACTCGGTGAACGAGAGGCCGTCGCGAGCCGTACCGTTGAGGCGCTGCTGCACGCTCTCCTTTGCCATCATGTAGTTCACGGTGATGTGTTTGCCGACGTCGCGAACAAAGTCGAGGAACTTATAGTCCTTCATCCAGTCGTAGTTGTTGACAAGTTCAGCCTTGTTGGGTGCATCGCTCTCGAAGTCGAGGAACTTTGCCACTTGCTTCTTTATAGCTTCTTGGTTGTGGTAGAGAGTTGCGCTGTCGAGCAGGTTGCGCTCCAGGCTCTTGCCCGAAGGGTCGCCGATCATGCCTGTTGCACCGCCCACGAGCAGGTAAGGCTTGTGTCCGCAGCTCTGCAGGTGGCGGAGCATCATGATGCCGCACAAGTGACCGATATGAAGAGAATCGGCGGTAGGGTCTGTGCCGAGATAGGCTGACACGAGGTGAGTCTGCAGATACTCCTCAGTGCCTGGCATTATCTGTGCGAGCATGCCGCGCCATTTCAGTTCTTCAACAAAATTTTTCATTGATATTGGTTTTTGTTTATGCTCCCCCCATTGCGAGGCGGGAATTTTTATAATAGCTGTGTCGTAGCGTCTGGCTGATATTGTGTCATGGCACCGGGTCGTAGCCGCTGCCTCCCCACGGGTTGCATCTCAGTATGCGCCAGATGGTGAGGGCGAGCCCCTTTATTGGTCCGTGCTTCAGTATAGCTTGTCTTGCATATTCCGAGCACGTCGGTGTAAACCGGCATGAGGCCGGGGTATAAGGAGTGATGAACTTTTGGTAGAAGATTATCGGCAGGACGAGCAGCCATGATATGGCGCGGCTGACGGTTTGCATGATTCTTTTAGCCGTTTCCATCTATCTTCTCCTTTACCCTGTTGAGCAAGTTCACCATACGTTGTTCCACGTTGTCACTGTCCCACAGTTTTGTGTCGAGCCAGATAAACGCCAAGGCAAGGCATTTGTCGCCCACTATGTCCTTATGAATGCGGTAGGCCTCCCTCACCTGCCTTTTCACGCGGTTGCGCTTGTTGGCGCGGTGAAGGTTGCGTTTCGGCACCGAGACCAGCATCTCGCAGCAGTCGCCGCTTTCCATGGGCATATACACCAAGCGGAGCGGAAAGGCTGTCATGCTTTTGCTCTTGCCGCCCTTGAAGAGACTGTCTATTTCCTTTTTGTGGTACAGCCGCTCTGTTTTTGGCAATGTGTTACCCATGGCAGACTTGATGCTTTATGCTTTCTTGCCGTTCTCCTTGTCGAGGAAAGCCTTCAGTGCGCTGATCATGGAAGGATACTCCGGGGTACCGGCCATGAGGTCTACGTTGAGGTTGACGTCTTCTACGGCCTTTGCCGTGGCAGGACCGAAGACACCTATCTTTACCTGGCCCTTCTTCATGTCAGGGAAGGCCTGTGTAAGATATTTCACGCCTGTGGGTGTGGAGAAGATCAGCATGTCGTAGTCGAAATTCTTGATCTCTTCTTCGGTGAACGGGTCGGAGAGTGTGCGGTACATCACGCACTCGGTGAAGCGCAGTCCCTTAGCGGTGAGTTTCTTTGCCAAGTCTTCGTTGTGCACGCTGCTCAGTGGCACGAGATAGTTCTCCGTCTTGTGCTTGACCATCAGTGGGATGAGGTCGTCGATGCGGCCAGAGGTGCCAAAGAATACCTTACGCTTGCGGTATTGCACATATTTCTGGATGTAAAGTGAGATCGTTTCCGTTACGCAGAAATATTTCATCTCCTCCGGGATGTTGAGACGCAGCTCTTTTGCCAACTTGAAGAAGAAGTCGATGGCATGGCGCGATGTGAACACCACGGCTGTGTGTGAGAGAATGCTGACTTTCTGCTGGCGGAATTCCAAGTTGGTAAGACCTTCCACCTTGATGAATGGTCTGAACACCAGTTCCACCCCATATTCTTTCTCCAAAGAAAAATAAGGCGAGGTCTCGCTTGTCGGTTTCGGTTGGGATATCAGAATCTTCTTTATCATCTTGAAATGAACTCTACAAATTATCCTATTTTTGTCCTAAAAAATTGTCTTTAAATAGCCACTGGCTGCCGTCATTATACCATATAGCATTCCTAACGGCATCAGTTCAAGCGCACAAAAGTACAAAAAACTTTGCAGAATGGCGGTCTCTTTGGCGAAAAAGATAATGTAAGTCTTGTAAAAAGAAAGAATCTTTGCCGCGAGCACTACAAAAAGAGTGTAAATTACCGCACTGCTGACGCTTATGTGGAAAAATGCAAACAGCAATACTATTGGGAAAAGGAGTATTCCCTCCGTTGATATGATGAAGAGGAACGACTTCATCCATTGTATATTTTTTTTCCTGTCAAAAAACACCCAGTCCACGATGCTGTAGAGCAGGAATTTCACAACGAAATAGGCCATGTTGATGGCTGTGAAGAGCCCCAGCATCTGGTAATGGGCTATTGCGAACGACTCTCTGGCGAAGTCGTGCGAATAGATGAAAAGTATGAGCGCCAGCAGCATGCATGTCTGTGCCACGAGGAAGAGCTGGAATCTCATCTCGTTGCTGGTTTCCGTTATGACCGTTGTTCCTTCCCTTTGCGTGCGGAAGAAGTTTTTTAGTTGTCGTTCCAGGAAGTGTCCTGCTTGTGCTATGGTTATAGTGGCTATGACAAAGCAAAACAACAGCACTGAGGTGACCAGCGAGTCGCCCGCTATGGTGTATGGCACGGGGTCGCCCGCCACTCCACGTCGGTAGACGGCATATTCCGGACGGTAAACCGAGTCGGGCTGCACGAGCGAGTGGCTGTGGTAGAGGGGCTTGGTCAGGTTGCCCGATATTTTCGGGTCAGCCTTCGTTGTTGGCGTGCGCATGGGGTTGTGCATGTGCAGCCAGTCTTTTTCCACAAACTTATAGTTGGCCCTTATCGCCGAGTCTTGTTGCCAGGGCGTCGCTGTCTCGGGCAGCCAAGAGAGGATCTGTGCTGGCGAGTGGTATCCGTTGTGGTGAGAAGGGGCCGTGCTCGTCGAGGGAGCCTCGGTTTGCACGGCCACTTGTGTTGAGTCTTGCTCTGTTATCATTTCCGTTTATTTGTTTGCAGGCCTTGATTGGGTCCTACAAGCCAAACTCTTTCTTTATCTTGTCCACTTGGTCGAGTTTCTCCCAAGTGAAGAGTTCTACCTTTATGGTCTTTGTCTCATGGTAGCGTGAGGTGAAGGTTTTGTCCACCACTTCGTTTTTCCTTCCCATGTGGCCATAGGCTGCAGTCTCGAGATACATAGGCTGTCTCAGTTTGAGCGTGCGCTCAATGGCGTGCGGCCTCAGGTCGAACATCTCTTTTATCTTTTGGGCTATTTCGCCGTCGCTCATGCCGACATGGCTCTTGCCATAGGTGTCAACATATACGCTCACCGGCTCAGCCACACCAATGGCGTAAGCCAGCTGCACGAGCATCTCGTCGGCCACGCCTGCTGCCACCATGTTCTTGGCTATGTAGCGTGCGGCGTAGGCAGCCGAACGGTCCACCTTCGACGGGTCCTTGCCCGAGAAGGCACCGCCGCCGTGGGCGCCCTTGCCTCCATAGGTGTCCACAATGATTTTGCGGCCAGTGAGTCCGGTATCGCCGTGAGGGCCTCCGATTACGAACTTGCCGGTAGGGTTGACATAATATTTAATGTCGTCGTTGAACAGTGCGAGCACTTTCTCGCCGAGCTGTGCTTTTACGCGTGGTATGAGAATGTTGAGCACGTCTTCGCGAATCTTGCCCAACATCTCCTCGTCGGCCTTGAGCTGTGCCTCGGGCGTGTCGTCGGCGGGTTTCACGAAGTCGTCGTGCTGTGTCGACACCACGATGGTGTCTATGCGCTGTGGCACGCCGTTGTCGCTGTATTCTATTGTCACCTGGCTCTTTGAGTCGGGGCGGAGGTAAGTCATCTCCTTGCCCTCCTTGCGAATGTCGGCAAGGGTGCGCATGATGAGGTGGGCGAGGTCGAGCGTTGCGGGCATGTAGTTCTCTGTCTCGTTGACGGCATAGCCGAACATCATGCCTTGGTCGCCGGCGCCCTGGTTGTCCTCCTCCTGGCGCGACACACCGCGGTTAATGTCGTCGCTCTGCTCGTGGATGGCGGTGAGAACGCCGCAGCTGTTGCCGTCGAACTGGTATTCCGACTTGGTGTAGCCAATCTTGTTGATGGTTTTGCGGGCTATCGTTTGCAGGTCAATATACTCCGTAGAGCGGACTTCGCCCATGATTATTACCTGACCAGTGGTGTTGAAAGTCTCGATAGCGCAGTGCGACTGTGAATCGTAAGCGAGAAACTGGTCGAGAAGCGCGTCGCTAATCTGATCCGCTACCTTGTCGGGATGCCCTTCCGACACTGACTCTGAAGAAAACAAATAACTCATTGTTGCATTACTTTTTTACGTGGACCAACGCAAGTAACTGTGAAATCTGAGGGCTATTTCCCAGTTTTAGCATTTTTTTGTGTGGTTGCAAGCAGCCAAATCCTTCCACAATTGTTAAACATGTCTTTTAAATGGAGTGCAAAGGTACTCACATTCTTTCAATTGGCAAAGACTTTTCTAAGGTTTTATATCTTTGTCATATAAAGAGGCATGTTCCGGTTTCAATACTCCTCCTCTTCCTCTATATAGTCGTCCATTTTGATTGGGTCAAATCTGTCGGAAAAGTCTGCGCCGTAATCGTCGGAAATGTTTGCACTGTAATCGTCGGAAAGGTCAGTGTGGTATTCGTCTGAAAGTTTCTTGTCCGTGTCTTCGCTGTCCGAAACCATATCGCCCAATTTGTGGCCCATGAACAATGCACACAGGTTTCCCCAAAAGCCCAAGCGGGTGCCTCTCTTTTGTGATGCATGGTTGCTTTGCTGCGCTTCTGAAGCGTGATTTCCGCCAATGGCACTCTGGGGCTTTTTCTGGTTTTTCATATTAGGGTTTGTGGAGTAGCTTCTCTTTTGCGATTCCATCAGGGCGCTGATTATCTCGTTGGCTTCAGCCAACATCCTTTTGCGGGTTGCTTCAAGCCTTGCTACCTCCTCCTGATATCTTTGCTCCTGTAGTTTCTTCTTTTCCAGTTCGTTTTCCATGATACTTGTTTGGATAAGGATTGTATGCTGCAAAGATAATGAATTTGGCGCATCCGGCAAACTCTGTGGAGCGCAATTCACGGGGCCAGTCTAAAACTGTAGGCAAACGGCACGTCATTCAGGATGCCGGATAAGCCGGAAACGTCATTGCTGGAAATTTTGGGTCTATGTTGATTTGTGTGGGTGAAATATTGCGTTATAATCTTTCTTATT
>CAZXGQ010000036.1:0-27209 GCA_964640415.1 uncultured Prevotella sp. | reverse complement strand
GTGTGGAAAAAGAAATGTGAGAAAGAAAACACCCACACGAATCAGCATAGAACCATATTAGGAGATACGGTGAATATTTGTTCACTAATAATAAGGGCATGAAATGCAAGCGCCCCCCGTGGCCGTCCACAACCGCTCGGTACTGTCTGTCCTTCTTTGTACCTTTGCGGTTGCGGACGGCTACAGGGGGCGCATCCTGTATAGCATCCGATATTTACGTTATCCCATTTTAATGTCTTCCGATTTCTATGCCATCTTATTTCTGGCCATCAAATGGCTTTATTCGCCAATGGTGAAAGGGCGGCAGACAATGTCGGGAGTTGTTCCGCGGCTGTCGGCATGGCTGAACCTCACCTCCACCGTTTTCTTCTCGCCCGGCATGAGTGCGAAATAGTTGTCGGAATAGAGCACCGGCAGAATCTGCTCGCCGTCATTGCCCACGAGGTTGAGCCTTACGAGCAGGGCAGGGGAGTCGCCAGTGTTGTTCACCTCAATTTTCCCGAGCCATTCGTCGCCTTGTCTCTCGAAGTGCTTGGCCGTGCTGAGCTGTGGCTTGCCCATGGTTTTGGCGAGCGACTGCAGGTTGTCGGGTTCGCGGCCTTCCACGTAGAAGTTGTCCGACACCACTGTTGTGCCGTCCAGAAGGCGGAGCCTGAGGAACCACACGTCCATGTCGGGAGCCGCCACGTCGGTGAAGACGGCTATGGTGGTGTCGCGGTCGGGCTGTGTCTCCACGGTCTTCGTAGTTATGGCGTTGCCCTTGGTGTCCATTAAGGTCATCTCGGCAGTCAAAGGCTTCTGCAAGTCGCGGCAGACATTCACCACTTCAACTTCGCGCTCGGCCGGGTTCCACTGTATGTGCAACGGCTCGCAAGCCTTCTTTATGGCGAAATAAGCCGCAGTTGGTTCGAGGTAATAGTCGTAGGTCTGCCACACCATGCTCGGCCAGCAAGGATGGCTCATCCACATCACCAGACCCTGACGGTCGGTCTGGCGGCTCTCGAACATGGCGCGGTGGCCGTCGTAGTTGAGCCATTGTGCCCATTCGGTGAACTGCTGCGGTGTGGCCGGCTTGCCGAAGTGCTGCTCCATTATGGCGTTGAAGTCCTTGCAGCGCGGTGCGCCCTCCATGCAGTAGTCGTGCTGCCCCCATGTGTCGCCGTCTTCCGTAGACAGGCCCGTTGGGTTAAGGAAACGGCTGAAGCTCTCCCATGTAGGGATATTGGGCATGCCCTCCTCGGTGTGGAACTTGTGGGAGAGGTTCTTGAAATAGAAAGCCGTGGGCTTCATGCAGTAGGGGCCGTGGCCCGTCACCACGTCGTCGGCAGAAGAGCCGATGTAGGAGAGCTGCGGGTGCATAGTCTTGATGCTGCTCTGCAGTGCCTCGTGCAGTGTGGCAGGCGGGAATCCCTCGTTGCGGCCACAGTAGAGGGCTATCGACGGGTGTTGCCTGATGTGGCTTATGAGGTCGCGTGCGTTCTGCATGAACATCGTTTCGTCGTCGGGGTCAGGTCCGTCCCATGGGTTGGCGAGCCAGAAGTCCTGCCACACCATGATGCCGTATTTGTCGCAGGCGTTGTAGAACTCCTCGTCGCCAATCTGTCCCACCCAGTTGCGAATCATGTTGAAATGCATGTCGCGGTGATAGCGCACAGTGGCGTCGTACTCGCGTCCGCGTAAGCGCAGGTTGGTCTCGGAGAATCCCCAGTTGCCGCCCATCGGGTCCACGCGCTTGCCGTTGACGAAGAGCTGCAGCCGCTTGCCGTGGCCGTCGGGCGAAGCCTCGAGTGTGGAGCTCATCTGCCGCAGTCCTGCCTTGTAGCGGAGCGTGCAGAGCGTGTCGGTGCCGTTGGTCAGCGAGAAACCGGCATTGTAGAGGTAAGGCGTGCCGTAGCCGTTGGGCCACCACAGCTTCATCTGCTGGCGAGCGAGCTGACTGTATTCGGCCGGTGAGAAACTCACGTCGCGGCTCTCGCCTGCCTCAACCGTGATGTCCTTGGAGAAATGCAGCGAGCCGATCCATCCGTTGAGCGTCACCTTAGTGGGCTCTTTGCGTGTGGAGACAACCTTCACCGTGGGCGTCATAGTGGCGAGAGTATCAGTCTGTGCCAGTTCGGTGGTCACGAGCGGGTCGGTGAGGCAAAGTCCGTCGTCCTGCGTCAGGTACACGTCGTTCCATATGCCCATGCAGCGGCCTGGCGTGGAAGTGATCCAGTCCCAGCCTATCGTGGGTGTGAACGTCGGGTTGTCGGCAGCAATCGCACCACCGTTGAGGTCGGTAGAGCGTGCCTCTTTTATCTTCACGGGTCCGGGGTTGGCGTTCTTCTGCACATGCACCACAAGTTCGTTATGGCCATCTTTCAAGAGGTTGGAAACGTCGAAGCGGGCACGGGTGAAGGCACCGTCGATGTTGCCCACGTGTTGGCCGTTGAGTTCCACAGTGGCGCGCCAGTCGATGCCGTCGAAGCACAGATACTTGTGCGGCTTTGTGTCGGCAAAGGTGGCATGGCCGTTGCTTATTGCCCCGTTGCTCACCATGATGTCGGCCTTGTAGGTGAAGTCGGAATTGAAGAACGATTCAGACACCTGCCTCATGTTGTTGGCAATGGTTGTCTCCGGCACTGCACCAATGTTGATATAGCTTGTCAGTGCTGTTCCCGGTACGGTGGCCTCTATCCATGGCGACGTGCCTTTTAGCGGGCTTGTCCCAGTCTTGCTGTCGCGGCGTATCAGCCAGTTGTTGATCGACAGCTTGCCGTCGCCCAAGTCGATGCTGTTGCTCGGCTTCGCCACCCAACCGCCGCGTCCAAGCACTTCCAGCTCTGCCACGCCGTAGGTGCTGCCCTGCGGCTCGGTGAGCCAAAGCCTGACGTAGCGTCCCTGCGCCTTGAAGGGTACCGTCGCCACGCTGCCGTCTTTGGCAGGCGAGAGGGTGGCTATGTCGCTCCAGTGGGTCCCGTCGTCAGAGACTTGCGCTTTGCCCGCCTTGGCCGCATAGATCCAGTGTATGCGCAGGCGGTCGATGTCGGCTTTCGTGCCGAGGTCCACTTGCAGCCATTGCGGTTGGCTGACCTTGTCGGGTTTTGCCACCCATGCGCTGTAGAACTGCTCCGACGGCAGCCAGCTCTTGTTGCCCGCCTTCCATGGCAGCGTGGGCAAGTCGAATTTCTCAGGTATGTTGCTTGACGGAGCCTTGTCTATCTCGTAAATCCTCCACCATACCGCCGAAGGCATTGTGAAGCGGAACCTCAGTCCCTGCCATGCCACACCTTTGCGGTTGAGCGGAATGGCAATGATGCCGCGGCGCAGCGGAAGGTTGGTCAGGCCGGTCTGCTTGTTGGGGTCGGTGGATACAGTCTGCCTGGTCTTGTAGCCGGGCAGACCGTCGCCCTTGCTGGAGCCTATGGTGCTCCACGTCTTGCCGTTGGCGGTGCCTTCGATGTCGATGCGCCAACCTGTCGGCAGTTTTGCGTCGTAAGCCGTCTCGAAGCATAGGCAGAGGGTGTCGGCATGCACGGTGATGCCCTGCCAGAGGTATTGCAGCCATGCATCGGAGCCGTATACGTAGTAGGGCGAGACGCAGGCACCGTCGATGGCCTTGAGCCTGTCGCGCGAGGTGTCCACGCCCTTGTTTGTCGATACCGTTAGCGTTGTGGGCTTGCCCTTGGTCAGGAGTCCGTCGGTGGCGAGCTGCGCCGTGAGGTTGTAGTCGATGCTCGACGACGCTGTCGCCATTCTGTTGATGGCCAGGTCGCGATACTCGTTGTCGGCGACGAGCTGCGGTGCGGTGTACTCAGCCGTGCTTCCGGGGTAGAGACCAATCCCGCGGTTGTAGTGGTCTTGCGCCTGTGCTGTGACGGCAAGCGTCACCCCCAGCACTGTCGAGATGATGTTGCGATTTATGTTGTGCATTACTATAATCAGTTGTTTTTGGTCTTGGCTTTAAGAAGTTTCCCTTGTGTTTCTGCAAAGATATTGATATTTCATCTCATAGTGAAATGTTTTGCCGGTTATTTTCTCGCCGTTGCCACAGTTGCGGCTTGTTCGTGGTTTCTTGTAACCTTTATGCTGCCGTCAGGCCCGTCGAGCGGAATGTCAAGGTTCAGCGTTGTGACCCAACCTGCATATTGCAGCGCAATGTGCAGCGTGTCGCCGGTCACGCCGTAGCTTCCTGCCACGTCGAAGTTGCGGCTCAGGCCGTTGAACCTTCCGCGCGCCTCGACAGAGTAGACGGGTGTGACCGGTGTGCGCACCGTTGTCCACACATTATTATATAGATTAAGCGTCACCGTGTCGCCGCCCTGGACGTAGCTGAACACTATCTCTCCGGGGCGCGTAGAACGCTGCACCGATATCTCCGACCATCCCAATTGGTTTTTGCCCAACGAGAGGCAGAGAGGGGCTTGCAGACGTCCGCCAATGGCCTTGCCTTGGGCCGGCGTCAGTTCGTAGCCGTTCATGCGACGGGTGTAGAGCTCGGGGGCAACGGCTGGTGCAAGAGCCTTGTCGGCAACGGTTGGCAGAAGCTGCCGCCAGAACAGCCGGCGCTGGTTGATACCGTCGATGGCCGTGCACTCCGTGACGACGGCAACCATGTCTTTGTCGGGTATGATGAGGATATACTGTCCGTAGGCACCGTCGGCGCGTGATGCTCCCTGATATTCGCAGCACCACATCTGGTAGCCATACCCGAAGGCCCCATTGTCGATCTGCTTCTCCTTCATCGCCTTAGCCCAGTCGGCGGGTATGAGTTGCCTGCCATGCCATGCACCGTCGTGAAGAAGCAGGAGCCCGAACTTGGCAAGCGACTCCGTCTGTATGCGAAGTCCCCAGCCACCCGTGTTGAAGCCCTCGGGGCTCGTTTCCCATTCCACTTCCGTGATGTGCATGGGGTTGAACAGGCGTGCCTTGAGGTAGTCGAGCAACTTTGTCCCCACCGCCTTTTCCACTATCACGCTGAGGAGATAGGTGCACATTGAGTCGTATTTGAATTGCTTCCCGGGCATCGCCACAGGCTTTCCAAGCCATGTCTTGCACCATTGGTCGCCATTGTTGCGCATCTCCCAGTCGGGCTCTATGCCCGATGCCATAGTGAGCAAGTGTCTCACCGTCATGCGCTTGTAGTTGGCAGAGCGGTTGAACGATTTCGGGAAGAAGTCGGCCACGCGGCTGTCCAGTTTCAGTTTGCCGTCGCCTATGGCCATGCCCACTGCCGCCGACACGAAAGTCTTGGAACACGAATACATCGTGTGCATGCTCTCCCTGCTCCATGGTGCGGGATACACCTCGCCGACGACGCTGTCGTGCCTGAGCACCATCAAGCTGTGGATGCTGGTCTTGGGCAGAGCCATGAGAGAGTCGGTGAGACGCACAATCTCGTATGAGGAGATGCCGCAACGCTCGGGGAGCGTGCGCGGGAGGTCACCGGTTTGGGCTTGCGTGGAGGTCAGTACGGAAGCCCAGAGAAGCGCAGACAGCGCAAAATGAAGTGTTCGCATATTGTATGAGTTTTTTCGGAAGAGGCTTGCAGAGCCTCTTTGCCATTATTTGAAGTCGACGAGAAAAGCCACGAGGTCTTCGTTTTCTTTCAGTTGAAGCTTTTTTCTAAGCCTGTATCGTGCTCCCTCCACGCCACGGACGCTGAGGCCGGTCAGCTCTGCTATCTCCTTGGTGTTGAGGTTCAGGCGCAGGTAGGCGCAAAACTTGAGGTCGGTGGCGGTCAGCATTGGGTATTTCTCGCGGAGATGACGGAAAAACTGCTGGTGGATAAGGTCGAAGTTCTCTTGGTAGAGTTTCCATGTTTCGCTTGCGCGTCCCTTTCTGTCCATAATGCCCTGCAGTGCCATCGACGCAATCTCCTTTCCCTTGTCCTGCAACTGACGTTCGAGCAGTTGCTTCTGCTGGGTTTCTATTATCCGTTGCTTCTCCGAGAGTTCCAGGTCTTTCCGCAACCGTTCCTCCTTCATCTCTATCATCTGCCTTCTTACGGCCCTGCGCTCTTTCCAGCGGGCTATGTAATAGGCCATGAGCCCGAGCGCTACGCAGTAGAGCAGAATCATAGGTACGGTCATGCACCAAGGCGTGGGGTGTTGAAAGCAGAACGTCTTGCTGTCGACAAGGTTGCCGAGAGCGTCTCTTGCCTCACATCTCAACTCAAAACTGCCGTAAGGCAGGCTGCCGTAGTGCACAACGGGCTTGCCGGAATGCGATGTGGCGAGCAGTCCTCCACCTTCAAGGACAAACGTGAAGCGCATGGCCATGTCGTTGTAGTTGGCAAAGCTGAAGCGCACCGTGAGGTCACCGTCCACGGTCGGCTTGTCCTTGCTGATGTCCACGACCGTCTCTCCGTGCGACGGGCTGACGCACCACGCCCTGTCGAGCCACAGCTTGTTCCTGGCCGGAGCCTTGCCGGCCGAAGCCGCAGCCATGTCTATCCTTCCCACGCCCTCGTTCATGCAGAAATATACATATTGCCCGAACACCCTCGCCGTGTTGAGGTTGTCGCTGCAGTCGAGGCCGAAATACGCAGCCGGCACGTCGAGTATCTTCTTGTAGACCCTCTTGCCGCACTTTTCGGCAATGGAGTAGAGCTCATATCCTTTTATGGTGGACAGCCAGAATCGGTGGCTGTCTACCGTTGATGCCGCCACCACATCAGCGCCTGTCAGTCTCTCAAGTTGTGCCATGCGCCCCATTCCCGCTTCGGCGCGGTAGAGGTGTCTGCCTTGCGCGAGCACCACCTCACCGTCTATTTTCATCACGTGGAAGAATGCGCCGTTGTTCGATTTTGGCACATGGGTAAAATAGTCTATGCGCAGGGCACGTTTCATGTCGCCGCTCATCTCTATGCGGTAGAAGCCCTTGTTCATGTTGGCAGCCCAGATGGTGCCGTGGCCGTCGACTTCGAGCTGGCGCACCGGTGCGCAAAAGCCATTGACCTTGGTCAGAAACCGCCACGAGCCGCCAATGTGCTTATACACACGCATATCGGTGTAGCTCGACTCCACGAGATAGTCGTTGTCCTCGTTCACCATGTGCCGGCATATGCAGGTGCTGCTTGCCGAAATGTTGCCGTCCAATGGCAACGGATTCAAGCCTCGCAGCAGCAATGGACCGTGGTTGTTGCCGATTATGAGGTCGTTGCCAAAGCGTGACACGTGCCAGTTTTGCCCGTGTGTGCCCGGTATGGTTTTGAAACCTTGACCGTTGTATAGCAATGCGTTCTGGTTTGTGGCCATGATGAGGCCGCTGGGGCTGTCGTACACGTCGTAGACCATGCCGAACGGACAGCGTAGAAGCGACAACGAGCCGCTGCCATGACGTACCAGTGCGATGCCGTTGTCGAGTGCCGCCCACACGTTGTTGTCTTTGTCGGAGAACAGGTCGAGCACGGTGTTGTTGCGGAGCATGCTGTTGGTGTCGTAGCTCCACAGCTCATGCCCCGATTTGTCTATCGCCATCATGCCGTTGAGGATGGTGCCTATCACTATCGCGCTCCCGTTTCTTGTCACCGTGGCGCGGTTCACGCCCGAACTCGACAGTTTCTTGTCGATGTCGGTGTGGAAAGGGCTGACCTTGTTGCCCTCAAGCAGGAACAACCCGTGGGAAACTGTGCACAGCACGGTCTTGTCGCCCCAGGCCAGCATCGCCACCACGTCGTCGTCGCCCACTGCTTGCCGACTTGTCAAGGGCATCAGACGGTCGCCTTCAAGCCTGTATATCCCGTGTCCCATCAGTTGGGCATATACCGAGCCGCGGCAGCTGAAGAAATACAAAGGCAGAATATCTGAATTGTAATGCGCCGTCACCTTCTTGCCGTCGTATTCAAACCAAGAGCAAAACGACTGGAAGATGACTTTGCCGTTGCTCAGTTTCAAGATTTTCCATATCTCGTCGTTGTGTGGCTTGTAGTTCTTCAGTTGTTCCCAAAGGCTGGTGTATTTCCATGTGCCGAACCCGTCGCGCTGGAAAAATCCGAATTCCTCATAGCTGCCGGCGTAAATCCTGTCGCCGTCTGCCATCACCGAGCGCACTATGGTGTTGTTCGGCAATGGCGTTTGCGTCCATGTGTAGCCATCGAACGAAAGCATGCCGCGGTTGTTGCCGATGTGCATCACGCCCCGGCAGTCTTGCGTTACCGACCAGTTCTGCAGTCCGCCCTCATATTGCGTAGGGCCGTAGTTGGTCAACACAGGCATGAACCGTTGGGCTTTTGCCGTCATGAGCCATGAGCAAGCCATAGTGATGCACAACAGGAGCTGTTGCAGAGCAGGTGGCATGAAACACAGTTGCAGAGGGGACTTACGCATAATGGAGTTTTTAGATTCGTTCAGCAAAAGTAACTATTTCCCGTGTATTAAACAAGGAAAAGACTACGATTTATGCTTCTCTTCCTAATTTTATAAGTATTTCGTTTCATTCTGAGTATTAATGCGTTATAAAGGAAAGCGTACTAAAAGCGTAGTGCGTTTTTAGCAATAAGTGGTAGTAGTGTAGACGGATATTTGCTGGGAGGCTGAAACAGCATTAATTTTGCGGCACAAAACCAATCAACTAAAATTAATATGAAACGATTACTTCTATCAATGCTCGTTGCATTGAGTTCCCAAGGCATTTGGGCACAGTCGCAAACCGTCAAGGGTACCGTTGTGGACAAATCAGGTGAACCTGTGATAGGTGCCACGGTACAAGTGAAGGGTACCAAGATTGCCGTCGTTACCGACATCGACGGCCGCTTTACGCTTTCCGGCGTACCGGAGGGCTCTATTGTAGATGTGTCGTATATAGGCATGAAGTCGCAGACGGTGAAGGCGGCTGCCAATATGAACATCAGTCTTGCCGACGACTCCAAGATGCTTGATGAGGTTGTGGCAATAGGTTACGGTTCCGCCAAGGCCAAGGACCTCACGTCGCCTATCGCTGTGGTGAAGGCAGAGGACATAGCCTCCGTCCCGGCCTCTTCGCCCATGGCAGCCATCCAAGGCAAGGTTGCCGGTGTGAATGTGGTGAGCAACGGTACACCGGGCGCTGGCCCTACAGTGCGCATACGCGGCAACGGCTCTTTCAGCAATTCAAATCCCCTTTACGTCGTCGACGGAATGTTCTACGACAACATCGATTTCCTCAACACTGGCGACATTAAGGACATGAGCGTGCTCAAGGACGCTTCTGCCGCTGCCATCTATGGCGTGCGTGCAGCCAACGGTGTGGTCATCATCACCACAAAGAACGGAACGCGCAATCAGAAGACTCAGATAAGCTACGACGGTTACGTAGGTGTGCAGACTGCGACAAACAAGTTGAAGATGGCCAACTCGAGCCAGTATGCCCAGATGCTCATGGAGGCCGACTACGACACCTACAGTCCTTACTTCACTGCAAGTATCGACCGCTATGGTGGAAGCCATGCCGACTCCGATTTCCACAACTGGACCTATGGCTCCGACACCGACTGGTATGACGAGCTGCTGCGTCAGGCCATCATCACCAACCACGCCCTCACCGTTAGCGGCGGCTCCGACAAGGTTGCCTATTCTGTAGGCATGAGCTATCTCTACCAAAACGGTATAATGGACACAAAGAACGACTACTCGCGTCTGAACTTCCGCACCTCGCTCGACTACGATGCCACGCCGTGGCTCAAGGTAGGCGTCAACGCCGTTTACTCCAGCTCGAACCAGGCAAACCCCAACACTACAACATGGCAGCAGGCCTTCAACGCTCCCGGCATATACCCAGTCTACGACGAGAACAACTCGGCCGCTACGCCTGAGAAGTTCGCCTCGCCGTCGTCGGTGGGCTTTACCAACAACTTCTACAACCCCGTTGCCACGGCTTACTATTATAACAGCAAGAACCGCACGCAGCAGTTTCTCAACACCTATTATGCCGATTTCACCATCGTGCCGTCGAAACTTCATTTCAAGACATCGGTGAGCTTTGACCATTCAACGGTTGAGGGATATGTGTTCACCCCGAAATATTACATCAGCGAGCAGATTCACCTCGACAGCAACAGCTTGTCGAAGACGGCGACCACATATAATAATTATGTGTGGGACAATACCCTCAACTACAACGACTCGTGGGGCAAGCATAGCCTCGGCGTGATGCTTGGCCAGTCTATGCGTCAGGAAAAGTATCACCTCATCACCGCCACGGCCAACAACGTACCGGAAGACCAGGAGCAATATTGGTATGTCAACCAGGGCGACGAGAACACGCGCAAGTCGAGCGAGGACGCTTACCGCTACCGCGGACTCAGCTGGTTTGGCAGAATCAACTACAACTATGCCAGCAAATACTACCTTATGCTGACCTTCCGTGCCGACGGCAGTTCCAAGTATCAGGAGCATTGGGGCTACTTCCCTTCGGTCGGCGCATCGTGGGTGATCAGCGAGGAGCCGTTCTTCAAGAACAATGTCAAGGGCATCGACTACCTCAAGCTTCGCGCAAGCTGGGGTAAGCTCGGCAACGACCATGTGGCCGCAAGCGACGGTTTTGCTTCCATAACCACCGGCAACTCGGCAAGCGGCGTCTTCGGCAACAGCACCTATGCCGGATACCAGAACACAACTTATTACAGCTGGCTCAAATGGGAGCTTGTGGAGGAGACCAACATAGGTATCGCACTCAACGCTTTCCACAACCGCCTCAGCTTCGACGCCGACTACTACCACCGCATGACGAAGAACGCCGTCATCTCTACAAAGCTGCCGTTCCAAAACGACACTCTCGCCGGCAACTATGGCAAGATACTCAATCAGGGTGTCGACATCACCACAGGTTGGCGCGATAACATCGGCTCAGACTTCAAGTACAACATCGGCGCTAACGTCAGCTTCCTCTGGAACAAGGTGAAGAGCCTGAACGGTGCCAACATGGTCAGCGACGGCAAGACCTACAACATCGTCGGCGAGGAGATGAACTCTTTCTATGGCTACAAGGTCATTGGCATATACCAGAACCAGGCGCAGATAGACGCCGACCCGATAGCCAAGGCCAACGGTTGCGAGCCCGGCGACTTCATCTATGAAGACAAGAACAACAACGGCGAGCTCGACGGTGACGACCGTCAGGTGCTCGGCAGCTATCTGCCCAACTTCACCTATGGCATCAACTTCGGTGCCGAGTGGAAGAACCTCGACTTTGCCATCTCAACCTACGGACAGGCCGGCGCACAGATGTATAACCGCAAGCGTGCCTTGAGATATGCACAGAGCAACTACAACTTCGACGAGGCACAGTATAATGACCGCTGGACCGGCGAGGGCTCCACAAACACCAATCCTTCAGCCAAGGCCCTCATCAAGGGATGGAACGTCAGCGACCAGCGCGTTAACTCCTACTTCGTGGAAAGCGCCAACTATTTCCGCATACAGAACGTGACGCTCGGATACAGCTTCCGCAACATACGCATGGGCAACTACGTGTTGCCGAAGATAAGGCTCAGCCTCACAGCCGACAGACCGTTCACCACATTCTCCGCACATGCCTTCTCTCCGGAGATTAGCGATGCATCGGGATGGGACACCAATGTCTATCCTCTCACGGCAACCTATACCTTCGGCGTTCAAATAAACTTCTAATGTCTACACCTGTAAATCAAGAACAACATGAAACTGAGAAATATAATTCCGGCTATCGCCCTTGGAGTAATGACAGTCTCCATGACTGGCTGCAGCGACTATCTTGACATCGACCCCGAGAACAAGACCCCGGAGACAGAGGTCGACTACACCGATACCGACAACATGTATATGCCCGTGTCGGGCGTCTACGCCAAGATACGCACGGGAGCGTGCCACTGGGTCATCTGGCCCCTGTCGAACGTGCGCGACGACGACATGTGGTCGGGCCGCACCGACGACCAGCAGCTCCTTGTCGACTACGGCAACTACAAGTACGACAACACGTTCTGGGGGTTGAACGAAATGTGGAACCAATACTACGGCATCATCAAGGTTGCCAACTCGGCTCTTGAGAGCCTCGACAGCTATGCCGCCAATACACAGAGCGAGAGCTTGCTCAAGCAGTACCGCTCATATTGCGGCGAGGTGCGTTTCCTAAGGGCTTACTCCTACTACCGCCTCTCGCAGGCCTTTGGCGACGTGACCATTCTTGAGAGCAACAGCCAGGTGGACCTCACGCGCTCAAAGCGTGCCTCCGTGCAGAAGTACATGCTCGAAGACCTGCAGTATGCCATCGACAACTGCGAGCGCAAGCGTCCCAACGAGATGGAACACTACGGCGCGGTTACGGCATACACCGCCGAACTGCTTGCAGCCAAGGTGCGTCTCGAACGTGAAGAGTGGAGCGAGGCGGAAACGCTGACCAACGACATAATAAGCAGCGGCAAGTTCAGCCTCTATGCCGACTACTATGAACTCTTCAAGATCAAGGGCAAAGAATGCGACGAGTCGCTCTTCGAGGTGCAGTGCACCGACTTCGGACAAAGCTCCGGCGACATGGTCGACGTAGACCAGTGGTTCGTGTTCCAGGGCCCCGGCACCTTGGGCGGCTGGAACTTCATGCGCTATCAGCCGGAGTTCAAGCAGTGGGCTGACCAGCGCGGCGAGAGCGTGCGTGCGACCACCATCTTCATGGAGGGCAATTCCACCACGCCGAGCGGTGACAACGTGGGCGGCAAGAGCGGCGAATACTACAACGGAAAGGCTTATACCCCGACCAACGAACTCACGGAGGGCCGGACCAAGTATGGCGCCAACAACAACGTGCGTGTGTTCCGCTATGCCGACGTGCTTCTGACAAACGCCGAGGCCAAGGTGAGACAGGGCAAGAGCGGTGACGAGCCGTTCAACCTCGTAAGGCGCCGTGCCAAGATGGCGGACATCAGCAACGTCACCGTAGACCAAATCATCGACGAGCGCCGCATAGAGCTTGCCGGAGAGTGGGGAGAACGCTACAACGACCTCGTGCGCACCGGCAAGGCCAGGGATGTGCTCGGCTCGGCAGGATGGACAGAAGACAAGACCTATTATCCAGTGCCATTCACTCAGCTCAGCGAGGTCTCCGCACTGAAAAACGATCCTAAGGATTGACTCGTAATCCGATAATGACATGAACAAGACAAAGAAAGTGATGTTCCTTACGCTGTTCGCAGCTTTCGCGCTCTGTGCCTGTGCCTCGGCAGAGAGCGGCGGCAGCGTAGAGAAGAAAACCGATGATGCGCGTCCCGAGTCGTTTGCTTCCGACTCTGTCATGCTCGACTATGTGCAGCGCGTGCATCTCAACTACATGTGGGATGGAGCCGAGCCTGTGTCAGGCCTCGCCCGTGAGCGTATCCACCTCGACGGCGACTATCCTGAGCACGACGAAGACGTGGTAACCTTGGGAGGCAGCGGCTTTGGCGTGGCAGGACTGCTGGCAGGCATCAACCGCGGGTTCATTGCGCGCGACAAAGGCGTGGAAAGGCTGACAAAGATTGTCGACTACCTTGGCAGTGCCGACCGTTTCCATGGCGTGTGGCCCCATTGGCTCTACGGCCCCACGGGCAAGGTGAAACCCTTCGGGCAGAAAGACAACGGCGGCGACCTCGTGGAGAGCTCGTTCCTTATGGTCTCGCTGCTCTGTGCAAGACAGTATTTCCAGGACGGCAGCGACGCTGAGCGCTCGCTCGCATCAAAGATAGACAATCTGTGGAAGGACATGGAGTTCGACTGGTATACGCGTGGCGGAAAGGATTCCATTTATTGGCATTGGTCACCCGACTATGGCTGGGAGATGAACTTCCCGCTTGAGGGTTACAACGAGTGTCTCATTGTGTATGTCCTCGCCGCATCGTCGCCGACGCATCCAGTCGGTGCGGATGCCTACCATAAGTGCTGGGCACGCAGTGGCGGCATCGTGAGCAGCGCCTCGCCCTATGGCTATGCGCTCAGGCTCAAGCACAACGGTGCCGAGCAGACGGGCGGTCCGCTCTTCTGGGCCCACTATTCGTGGATAGGGCTTGACCCGCGCCACTTGAGCGACAAGTATGCCGACTACTGGGATGTGGTGCGCAACCATGCCATGAGCAACTATGCCTACTGCGTGGACAATCCAAAGCATTATGCCGGCTATGGCAAAGACTGCTGGGGACTCACCGCGAGCTACTCCGTCGACGGCTACTGTGCCCACAGTCCGGGCAACGATCTTGGGGTAATATCGCCCACGGCAGCCCTGTCGTCGTTCCCCTACACTCCCGAGCAGTCGATGGCAGCGCTCAAGGGCTTCTACAGCAAGGGAACGCGCATCTGGGGCAAATACGGGTTTTACGATGCTTTCTCCGAGAATGCAGCATGGGTTCTGCCACGCTATCTCGCCATTGACCAATGCACCGTCGCGCCCATGATAGAGAACTACCGTTCGGGACTCCTGTGGAATCTCTTCATGAGTTGTCCTGAGATACAGCAGGGACTCACCAAGCTTGGTTTCAAATACAAATAATAATATATTGTGTTATGGTAAAACAATTCATTGCGGCTGCGGCGCTCTGCCTCGCCCTTGTGCCGGCCGCGGCGCAGTCGCAGTCAAAGGGCAACATGAAAAGCTTCATCGACGGCCTTATGGCCAAGATGACGCTGAAAGAGAAGATAGGTCAGCTCAACCTGCCCGTTACCGGCGAGATAGTCACCGGCGCGGCAAAGAGCTCTGGCATAGCAGAGAAGATAGAGAACGGTCAGGTGGGCGGTCTCTTCAACCTGAAAGGCGTGAAGGCCATAAAGCAGGTGCAGGAGCTGGCCGTGAAGCGGTCGAGGCTCAAGATACCGTTGATCTTCGGTATGGACGTCATCCACGGCTACGAGACGGTGTTCCCCATACCTCTTGCCATGTCGTGCACGTGGGACATGGACGCCATTGAGAAGTCGGCACGCATAGCCGCAACCGAGGCGAGTGCCGACGGCATCTGCTGGACGTTCTCGCCCATGGTCGACATCTGCCGCGACCCGCGTTGGGGCCGCATGTCGGAGGGCAACGGCGAAGACCCGTATCTCGGCTCGGAGATAGCCAAGGCTATGATACGCGGCTATCAAGGCGACGACCTCGGGCTGAACAACACCGTCATGGCCTGCGTGAAGCACTTCGCCCTTTATGGCGGTGCGGAGGCCGGACGCGACTACAACACCGTGGACATGAGCCGTTGGCGCATGTTCAACTATTATTTCCCGCCTTACGAGGCAGCAGCCAAGGCTGGCGCCGGCTCTTTCATGACGTCGTTCAATGTCGTCGACGGCATACCGGCTTCGGGCAACCGGTGGCTTCTCACCGACGTGCTGCGCAAGCGGTGGGGATGGGACGGCTTTGTGGTGACCGACTACACCGCCATCGCCGAGATGACGAACCATGGCATGGGCGACCTGAAACAGGTCTCTGCCTTGGCCCTCAACGCCGGCACCGACATGGACATGGTCGCTGACGGTTACATCGGCACTCTCGAGGAGTCGGTGAAGGAGGGCAAGGTGAGCGTCGGGGCCATCGATGCCGCTTGCCGCCGTGTGCTTGAGGCCAAATACAAGCTCGGACTCTTCGACGACCCCTACCGCTATCTCGACGAGAAGCGTGCCAAGAAGGAGGTCTACAACGAGCAGCATCGCCAGGAGGCACGGCGCATAGCCGCCGAGAGCTTCGTGCTGCTGAAAAACGACGGCGGCATCCTGCCTCTCGCCAAGAAAGGCCGTGTAGCAGTGATTGGCCCAATGGGCAACACCCGTGCCAACATGCCCGGCACATGGAGCGTGGCTGCGGCTTTCGAGAAGTACAAGTCGCTATACGAGGCCATCCGTGACAACCTCAAGGGCAAGGCCGACGTGGTGTATGCCAAGGGATGCAACATCACTGCCGACTCCGTGCTTGAGGCCAACGGCTCGATGTTCGGCCGCGAGATACGTGACCCGCGCCCCGCGGCAGTCATCCTCGACGAAGCCCTTGCCACGGCTGCCAATGCCGATGTCATAATAGCTGCCATAGGCGAGACTTCGGAGATGAGCGGCGAGTGCAGCAGCCGTTCCGACATATCGCTGCCCGAGACGCAGCGCACCATGCTGGAGGCTCTGAAGAAGACCGACAAGCCGATAGTGCTTGTCAACTTCAGCGGCCGTGCCACTGTGATGACGTGGGAGACCGAGCGCTTCCCGTCCATCCTCAACGTGTGGTTCGGTGGCTCTGAGGCGGGCGATGCAATATGCGATGTGCTCTTCGGCGACCAGGTGCCGGGCGGCAAACTGTCGTTCACCATGCCCAAGAGCATGGGACAGATACCCATCTACTACAACCACCTCAACACCGGACGGCCGTTGGGCGACAACAAGTGGTTCACGAAGTTCAAGTCAAACTATCTCGACATCGACAACGAGCCGCTCTTCCCGTTCGGCTACGGCCTGAGCTACACCACTTTCAGCTATGGCAAACCACGCATCAGCGCGCAGACCATGGACGCCCAGGGCAAGCTGACGGTATCGGTCGACGTTACCAACACTGGCAGCCGCGACGCCGACGAGACGGTGCAGATGTATATCCGCGACATGGTCGGTTCAGTGTCGCGTCCGGTAGAGGAGCTCCGCGGCTTCAAGCGTGTCCGCCTTGCCAAGGGCGAGACCAAGACGGTGAGCTTCGACATCACCGCCGAGACCCTGAAGTTCTATAATTCCGACCTCGAATATGTTTGCGAACCGGGCGACTTCCAGGTAATGGTAGGCCCCAATAGCCGCGACGTGCAGAAGCTCGGCTTCACGCTCAAGTGAGATGAGAGAAAAATAAAGCAAAAACACAAACAAAACATCCCGTGCAGGAAAACCCGCACGGGATGTTTTGTTTGTGTATATGGTCAAGCTCTTATAGGCTTTTCTTAGATGCCCATTTGGCGGCTCTTGCTGTCAGCTTTCTTCGTAGAGTGCTTCTTCCAGTACTTTGCACCCTTCTCCTTCAGCTTGGCAGTGAACTCCTCGTTGGCTTTGTCCACGGCCTCCTCATCTTCCTTGGAGGCATAAGCGTGGTGGAAACCCTTCTGCTTGTTCCATGCGCCGCGTGTGAAGTCGGGAACCTGTACGGGGATGTTGCCGTTGTCCATAGAGATAGAGCCCAGCTCGGCAAGGCAGCACCACTCGGCCAGGTCGTAGACGTCCATGTCGAGAGGCAGACCGTGCTGCAGGCAGTAGACGAGGCGGCTGTCCATGATGAAGTCCATGCCACCGTGTCCGCCAACCTTCTTGGCCATAGTCTCATATTTTGTCACAATGGGTGAGCGATACTTGGCCACCAGGGCGTCGAAGTCAGCCTTCTCCATGTAGCCGTGGCCGCTCATCTCCTTTGAAGGCTGCACGCCGCTTGCCTTCATCTGTGCGCTTGAGAGAGCGTAGCCCTCAGTAGGATACTTGTTGGCAAAGCCCTTTGTGCCTACCACCTGGTACATGCGGTTGTAAGGCTCCGGAGTCATGGTGTTGTGCTGCACCTCGATGATTTTGCCGTTCTCAGTGCTGATGAGAGTCACGGTGTGGTCGCCGTTGGCAAACTTGTCGCACTTCTGTCCCGACATCTTCTCCACCCAGGCCTTGCCGTTGATGCTCTTTGTGTCCATAGCCACGAGTGTCTTCATGCGGTCGCCGCGGTGGATGTTGAGATCCTGTGCGATGGGGCCGAGTCCGTGTGTGGCATACACGTCGCCGCGGAACTTCTGGTTGTAGTCGAGACGCCAGCCCAGCTTGTCGCTCTCGCCGTTCTTCCAGTACTCGTCCCAGTAGGGTGAGAGGTCGTGGCGGTAAGCTCCTGCCACATACTCAACCTCGCCGAACACGCCGTGCTGAGCCATGTTGAGGGTGTTGAGCTCAAAGAAGTCGTAGCAGCAGTTCTCGAGCATCATCACGTGCAGACGGTTCTTCTCGCTGAGGTTGATGAGCTGCCATATCTCGTCGAGGTTCATAGCCGAAGGCACCTCAATGGCCACGTTCTTGCCATGCTCCAGCGCATACTTGGCCACGATGAAGTGGTGCAGCCAGTCGGTTGCGATATACACGAGGTCGATGTCCTTGCGCTCGCAGAGCTTCTTGTAGCCCTCCTCGCCATAGTAGACATCGGCTGCAGGCAGGCTGGCTTTCTCCAGGATGTCGTTGCAGCGCTCGGCGCGCTCCTTCTCGTGGTCGCAGAGGGCCATGATCTGTGTGCCGGGAATATAGGTCCAGCGCTCCACGGCACCGGGGCCGCGCATGCCCAGTCCTACGAATGCCACGCGCACCACGTTCATCTTTGGTGTGGTGAAGTTGAGCACGTTCTCCTGTCCGCTCTCGCGTTGCGGCACGTCGGTAACGGCCACGCCCTTTTCGATGTGGTAAGGCCAGTTGAATTGTGCAAAGCCTAACGACGGAGCCATGAAGGTAGCCATCAGAAGGGCCAGCAATGATAATGTTTTCTTTGAAATCGACATGATAGTTATATTAATGTGTGATTATTGTTGTCGTGTCATTCAGCGGCAAGTTTCTGCAGCATGGGCAGCAGCACCTTATGGGCGGGGTTGGCCTGTGTTGAGCCAATCTTGATGTCCTTGCCCATGCCGTTGAGAATCTCCACGTCGTACTTCTTGTTGCCGTCGATCTTCTTCACGGTCTCTATGGCGTTGTTCACCGCCTCTTTGGTCTGGCTGTCCTTGGTGAGGAGCACAATGGCGCAGTCGGCCATGTCGTTCACCTTCGTCAGCCAAGGCTCAATGTCGTTGTAGAACAGGCGTGCACCCTCGTTGTCGCTGTTGGCCAGTGCCTTGAGCTTCTTGCATGCGGTCGCCAACTTGCGCATCTGCTCCAGCGTGGGCCATGGCGAGTCGTAGTCGTAGTGGCGCAGATAGGGACGCACGGTGAAGTAGGCCTCGGCATAATCCTTGCCCACCACGGCAGGCACGGCAGCCTCAAAACTCTTTGGTTCGTTGAATGCGGCGTTGTTCCAGGCGTAGTCGCCTATGCTGAACAGGGCAATCTTGCTTGCCGCACCCTGCTGCATGGGGTTGCTGATGAGCGTTTTCACGCCGAGGCTGTCGGGCATCTTGGCATCGTTGTCGATGTGCTTCTCGTCGCGGAAGTTGTCGTACATGCCGCTGACGAACAGCTTGTCCATGTCGTTGTCGTTGCAGGGGTAGTTCCACCACCATCCTACCTCGCGTCCGAGCCATTTGCTCACGATGTCGGGGTCCTCATTGTTGGGCACCGACCAGATGTTGCGTCCTGTGATGTAGATCACGGTCTTCTGTGGCGTTGCGCTCAGCGCTCTGAAGAATCGTCCGGCTTTCTCCTTGCTCACCCACGAATAGGCGTAGAGCTGCGGCACGTAGTTGAGCGGTTTCACGGTGTCGGCCGGGGCGGCTCCCTTGTAGTTCCACTTCTTGTCCACGAGCTGCTGCAGGGCGGTGAGCCTTTGTGCGCCGATGCTGAGGCTTGCCGAGTCTTCTGGCACGCCGCAGTCGTCTACGAACACGCCGAACTGGCGCATGCCGAGCTTGTACATCGACTCATATTTCTCCATGATCTTGTGGAGCACGTCGTCGCTCTCGGTGTTGAAGAAGGCGGTGCCGGGGTGAATGGCCCAGATGAAGTTCACCTTGTTGGCAGTGGCCACCTTGGCCAGGTTGCCCATCATGTCTTGCGTCATCATGCCGATTTTTTTCTGCTCAGGCGTGATGGTCTGCGGATAAGGCTTCTCCCAGTATTGAGAGTGGTAGGGGTCCGACTTGGCGCCGTACATGTATGAGTTCATCTTGTAGCGTGCCATGAAGCGGAAGAGGTCTTCGGTCACTTCCTCGGAGTAGGGCACACCGTAGTAGCCTTCTATCACGCCGCGGTTCTTCACGTCGGCATAGTCGTAAATGGTCACGCACGGGAGCTTGGTCTGCTGCTCGTCGAGCATCTGCTCAAGCGAGGCGAGACCGCAGAACGTGGCGTCGGTGTTCTCGCCGAGAATCACTATCGTGGCGGCGTTTCCCTTGCCAGCCACAGCTACGATGTGCTTGTCGTATTTCGGCTTTGCAAACACCGCGCGGCTCAGCTTGAGGCTTGTCGCTGTCTTGTCGGCTGCGCTCTTGTCGCCGTTGACACCCAGCAGGAGGTTGGCTGTGCCTTTCTTCGTGGCTGTGCTGAACTTGTATTTCAGGCCGTGCTCTTTCAGCACCTGCCCGGCGCGTTGGCGTGTGGCTTGGTCAATGCCCTTGCCGCACACCACGTTTACGATGCCGCCCAGTGTCACAGACCCAGCCTGTGCAATCTGCTCGTGTGGGATGGGGTAGATTGTGTAGGCCTCAGCTGCAAACAGGCTTGAGCCTGCCATAAGCATGAAAGCCAGAATCGTGGTTTTGAGTTTCATAATATTTATTTTGTGTAAAAGTCCTTGATAAACTCCTTCATCATGTCGTCGTGCTCCCTGACGCACTGGTAGAGGCGCATCTGGTTGCGTGCGCGGTCGAGGTTGTGCTCGGGGTACTTGCACTTCCAGTAGTGGTCGCCGCTGAGGTAGTCCCAAAGGAATCTGACGCTCTGCATGAAGGGGAAGAGCGCCACGGCGTAAGGCAGGTTCTCTGTCTCGACGGGCGTGAGGAAACGCGCGCCTTCGAGGTATCCGCGCGTGAATGCCTTGAATATCTCCTCGTTGAATGCCACATGGCTCATGTCGGGGTCGTCCTCGGCGGTGGTGTTGGCAGCAGAGCGGAGGAAGTCGCCGTAGTCGGAGAACACAAACGAGGGCATCACGGTGTCGAGGTCGATGACGCAGAGCACGTGGCCATCCTCGTCGAACATCATGTTGTTGACCTTGGTGTCGCAGTGGCACACGCGCTTGGGCAGCTTGCCCTCGCGCCCCATGCGCTCGGCCTTGCACATCTCTTCGGCATCCTTGTCGATAAGGTCGAGGAGCTGCTTCACCGCATCCTCTTCAACCCTGTGGGCAGGGTTCTGCTCTATCACCTCGCGCAGCTGCTTCATGCGGAACTCCATGTTGTGGAAGTCGGGAATCACCTCGCCGAGCTTCTCGGGGATATCCACCAGCATGTCCTCGAAATGACCGAAGGCGTTGCCGGCGAAATAAGAATACTCGGGAGTCACCGCCTCGTAGGTCTTGGCATTGGGTATAAACACCATCACTCTCCACACGCTTCCGTCGGGCTCGGTGTGGTATAGCTTCCCACTGTCGGCAGGGATGAAGCGCAGCACTTTGCGGTCGATGTCTGCCACATTGGCAGATTCCAGCTTCTTGCGTATGTGGCGTGTCACGGCATCGATGTTGCCCATCAGCATGTCGGGGTCGGGAAAGACGGTGGTGTTGACGCGCTGCAGCACGTAGGCGGGAGCGTCAGCCTCCTTTGTCGTCACCTTATAGGTGTCGTTTATCAGGCCGTTGCCCAAAGGGCGGATGTCGTCTACGGTGCCTTCCGTGGCGAAGTGGGAAACGATATTGTACGTCTTGGTCAGTGAGGGGTCTTTGGTGTCCATGTGTTTGTTCTGCTTGTTTGGGTTAATTGCTAAAGAATGTTGTCAGTAGGATACATATCCTATTATTCTTGCAAATTTACGTATTATTTTCGCAATATCGCCACTTTTTGTTAAAATAGTTTTGCGGTTTTTGCAACGTTTTGGTTTTCAGCGGAAAAACGAGGCTTTGCGTTGCCACGGGAATCGCTTTGCGTCGCCACTGAGACAGCGATGCGGTTTAACCGGAGTCGCATCGCGTTCGCACTGCAATCGCGAAGGGGAGGCGGTGGCGACTGGCGGAAGAATTAAAAAAACTAAAAACGTGCTGACAAAGCGTCACATTTATTTTGTCTTTATGCCGAAAGGCATTACTTTTGCACGTAAGTAAGCGAGCATTTGCTTATTACTCGAACTAACAGTTTTTATAAACATAAATCATTAAAACAATGAAGATTTCAAAGATTCACGCACGTGAGATTCTGGATTCCCGTGGCAATCCTACAGTAGAGGTTGAGGTAACACTCGAGAACGGCGTAATGGGCCGTGCAAGTGTTCCGTCTGGCGCCAGCACTGGTGAGAACGAGGCACTTGAGCTTCGCGACGGTGACAAGGGCCGTTTCCTCGGCAAGGGTGTCCTGAAGGCTGTTGCCAACGTCAACGACGTTATCGCTCCTGCCCTCGAGGGTTGGGACGTGTTCGACCAGCGCGGTCTCGACTACAAGATGCTCGAGCTCGACGGCACTCCTACAAAGAGCAAGCTCGGCGCAAACGCTATCCTGGGCGTGTCTCTGGCTGCCGCTCACACAGCTGCTGAGGCTCTGCACATGCCTCTCTACCGCTACATCGGCGGCTGCAACAGCTATACATTGCCTGTTCCTATGATGAACATCATCAACGGCGGTGCTCACTCTTCAGCTCCTATCGCATTCCAGGAGTTCATGATCCAGCCCCGTTCTGCACAGAGCGAGAAGGAAGCTATCCGCTGCGGTGCTGAGGTGTTCCACGCTCTCGGCAAGCTCCTGAAGAAGCGCGGCCTTTCTACAGCTGTAGGTGACGAGGGTGGCTACGCTCCTGCACTCAACGGCATCGACGACGCTCTCGAGAGCATCTGCCAGGCTGTCAAGGACGCTGGCTACGAGCCGGGCAAGGACGTCACAATCGCTATGGACTGCGCTGCTTCTGAGTTCGCTACTCTGAAGGACGGCAAGTGGTACTACAACTACAAGCAGCTCAAGAACGGCATGCCTAAGGATCCTAACGGCAAGGAGTTCGACAGCGAGGGCCAGATCGCATTCCTCGAGGAGCTCTGCAGCAAGTATCCTATCGCTTCTATCGAGGACGGTCTCGACGAGAACGACTGGGAGGGCTGGCAGAAGCTGACAGCCAAGATCGGCGACAAGGTTCAGCTCGTTGGCGACGACCTCTTCGTTACAAACACCAAGTTCCTGGAGAAGGGCATCAAGCTGCACGCTGCTAACGCTATCCTCATCAAGGTTAACCAGATCGGTTCTCTGACTGAGACTCTCGAGGCTATCGAGATGGCTCACCGTCACGGCTACAACACCGTTACTTCTCACCGTTCAGGCGAGACTGAGGACACCACTATCTCTGACATCGCAGTTGCTACAAACAGCGGTCAGATCAAGACTGGTTCTATGAGCCGCACAGACCGTATGGCCAAGTACAACCAGCTCATCCGCATCGAGGAGGAGCTTGGTTCTGAGGCTCGCTACGCTTACTCTCGTTTGGATCGTAGCCTCTAAACCGGCCATGCTGCTTTACAATAAGTAAGCAAGCAAACTGAAATAATGAAAATCCCACACCGCTCCTTGCGGTGTGGGATTTTTTGCATTCTTATAATTGATGTGTCTTGCGCTCTTATAATTGATGTGTCGGGGAAGCTATGGTATTGCGTTGACAATACTTTTAACTTTATTGATGCCCGGTAAAAAATGCAAGAAACAGGTCGTCGAAGACGGCCAATTTTGCATAACCGCTGGTGAAGCGAGCAAAGCGAGCGGAACCAGCGGTCTGCGTACATCAATAAAGGCGTCCTCGAAGAGGACGCCTGCTTTGTTTTCCGGGTGGCCGTAGGTTCCCTTCGGTCACCGGTTATGCACATTGATCCTCTTCGAGGTCCCTTACGCGCAGACCGTTTACCCTATCAAATCAGTACAGGCTCTTTCTTAATCCAAGTCTTTGCCCATTGTCAGTATGTTCTCTCCGTTAAGCCGCTGATAGCCCACAGTGTCCATGATTTCTCTTACGAGCAGGATGCCAAGTCCGCCTATCGGCCTTTTTTCAAGGCTCAGTGTGGTGTCGGCGAGTTTGGCCTGCAGTGGGTCAAACGCTTTTCCGCAGTCTTTCAGAGTGAACTCTATGTGCTTCTTGTCGGCAGTCCACTTGGCAGTGAGCGATATATTTTTTGTTGTTTCTGGAGGGTAAGCGTATTGTATCACATTGACCAAAGCCTCTTCGACGGCAAGGTTAAGCGAACTCTTCGTTGTCTGCGGCATATCGAGTTCGGTGGCTATCATGTCCATAAACGGAACCAGCTTTGTAGATTCCTCCAGTTTGTTGTGTATAAGCAGTTTCCTCATATTTGCTTGTTCTTCAGAGGTTTCGTTCAGTCTGAAACACATCATGGTAAGGTCGTCGCTTTGTTCAGCCTCGCCTACGAACGAAGCCAGGCTTTCGCTCATCTTCGCGATGATGTCTTTTGCCGGCAGGTTGGCGCAGGCTTCAGCTGCATCCCTTGCGCGTTGGTCTCCAAACAGCTCTTTGTCGATGTTCTCTGCTTCAGTCAGTCCGTCGGTGTAAAGAAGCATTGCACATCCTTTCGGCAATGTTATGGTCTGGTTGGTGTATTCGAAGTCGGGAACGATGCCCAGCGGCAAGTTGCAATCTACCTTTTGGAAGAAAGTGTTGATGTCTTTGTCGATAATCAGCGGTGCATTGTGTCCGGCGTTGCAGAATGTCAGTTCGCCGGTATTGAGGTCGAGTCTTCCTGCATAGAATGTCACGAACATGTTTGCGTCGTTGTTTTCGGCGATTGCATTGTTCAGTTTGCTCACGATGGTGGCAGGCGAGTCATCTGTGTTTGACGTTGTGCGGAACAATGTGTGTGTTATAGCCATTACGAGCGAAGCCGGAATGCCCTTGCCAGATACGTCGCCGATGGCGAATATCAGTTTTCCGTCGCGTATGAAGAAATCATAGAAGTCGCCGCCCACCTCCTTGGCCGGTGTCAGCACGGCATAGAGCTCAATTTCGCCATTGTCGTCAAAGGGCGAGAACTTTTTCGGGACAAGTTCCATCTGTATTCCGCGGGCTATTTCCAGTTCGCTCTTGATTCTCTCTTTTGCGCTTGCAGTGCTTTCTACTTCCTTCATGTATTTGGCAAGCGACTCTTGCATAAAGGCGAAGGCGTCGTGCAGTTTGCGTATGTCGTCTTTTGTCTCTATGCGAGGCAGTTTCACGTCAAAGTTTCCCCTTGCTATAAGGTATGAAGCATCGGTGAGTTCCTTTATCGGTTTCGACAAACGCTTCACAAGTATCTGTATGCAGACAGACAGCAAAACAAGGCCTATGATTAGCATTGTGATAATGGTGAACGTGGCAGAACCAAGGTTCTTCATTACCGATCTGTAGGGCATAGCGGTACACACCGACCATCCCGTGCTCTTCATCGGAGCGTAGCAGAGCAACAGCCTGTGCCCGTTGATTTTCGATCTGACGGCTCCCGTTTCGTTGGCAATCATCTTCTTGCCAACTTCCTCCAAGTCTTTGTCGCCCGTGGCCTTTGCATTGTTGAAGATGTTTTCTTTCAGTATAAGTTTCTTGTTGGGGTGTGCTACGTATTGGCCTTGCTTCGTGACGACAAACGAGTAGCTCATCTTGTATGGCTGTATGTCGTTAAGGGCGGAGGTGAGGCTGAGCAGGTTGACATCGGCAAGTATAACAGCATAGACCCGTCCGCGATCGTCACGGCAGGGCAGCACGTAGGATGTCATGAAGTCAACTTTGTTGTAGAAGTCGATGTACGGGTCAGTCCAATAGGTTTGCTTCTTCATGCCGTTTTTGTACCACGTCCTCTTCGTATACTCAATAGCGCCGTTGCGCCTGACGAGGTTGTTGCCTTTTTCGCGGTATAGGTAGCTGAAGAACAACCGTCCTTTGCTTTTGTAGTAGTTTGGTCGAAAGGCTATGCCCAATCCAATGAGCAGCTTGTTGCTGTCCATTACGCGTCTGACGATACTCATCATGGAGTCGGGCTGGGTCCTAAGGTCCTTCACCTGCTCGTTTGCCAGCTTTATAGCTGTTTCCACTCCGGCCAGTTCGCTGCTTATTTTCAATATCACGTTTTGCTGCAATGCCGATGTATACTCTATGGCCTGCTGATTCTCACGTTGCCTGCTGTAGCTGGAGAACACAATAGCTATGCACACGAAGATTGAGCACGTAAGTGTGAGAATGTAAAACGTGAGACGTGCTGAAAAGGAAAGGAATATCTTTCTCACGGGCGTATGTCAAAAAGCTTGAAGAAGCCGGTTATAGTAAATACGTTGCGTATGTCGTCGTTGATGTTCTCAACGGTCATCTTGCCGCCTTTTGCGGCAACAGTCTTGCGCAGCGACAGGAAGAGACGCAGTCCGCTGCTGCTGATATACTCCAGGTTTGTGCAGTCAATCACAATCTCCTTGTCGGCATTGTCCTTCAGAGGCTGGAGCTCCTTCTCGCAAGCCACTGCGTTCGCTGTGTCGAGACGTCCTTCGATGACAGCACAAATCCTGCTGTCTTCGTTTTTAATTTCTATGTTCATGCCTTGATTTTCGTTTGCTTAATATATGCAGATATAATATGTGGTAGGTTCGTCGTTAGGTGCCAGTCAGATTTACAGAGTAAGTGGCCGTGTCACGATGGATAGTTGGCTGCAGGTATGGCGATATTCATGATTGTCGGGAGTCATGTGTTCAAGCCTTTGCCAAGAAAACGATGCTTTCCACTATTTGTGTTTTGTGGTGTTAGAAAATGACGCTGTTCCTTGTGCGGCTTGCCGGTCTTATGCGGTAAATGCCTGTCGGGACATTGTCGTTCGTTTATTTGCCAAATTTTTGCAAAGTTACGGATTTTGTGTTGTTTATGCAAGTTTATGCAAGCTGAAAAACAAAAAATCTGTAGACTTTAACTTGTCTGTAATACCCATTCCAATGGGTTACGGGGCAATCAGTCGAGTCAAGTCTTCGCATATTCCATTACCCGCTGACGCACATAGCCCTGAAAGGGCGCAACAATCCTAAACCCAGGGTTACGTCCGTCGCTATGCTCCGTCCTCACCCTGGGCTAGGATTGTTGCGCCCCTGCAGGGCTTGGCGTACATTGACTTGTGTTTTCAGCTTTTGGCGCATATTCCCATATTTTTAGTTTATGCCCCTTGGGGACATATGCTTGAAAATACGTCCCCGAAGGGGCAAACTCTGCATGACCGCTGGTGACTGAAGGGAACCAGCGGATAGAGCGCCGGATTATAAAACCGTCCTCGAAGAGGGCGAACTTTCCGTGCAAAATGCTCTGTGAGTGTGTTCGCCCTCTTCGAGGACGCCAATGGACTTGCCGTATTCAAGTCCGCAGGTTTCGCTCGCTATACTCGCTTCACCAGCGGTTATGCAAAGTTTGCCGTCTTCGACGACTTGTTCCTTGTTTTTCACTTGACGCCAATAATTTGTAAAGAATTATAGCAAGATTTTAACACTTGAGGAGCACACCTTTTAG
>CAZXGQ010000035.1:0-27557 GCA_964640415.1 uncultured Prevotella sp. | reverse complement strand
CCGGAACCTTCTGATCCGTAGTCAGATGCTCTATTCAGTTGAGCTACGGAGCCATATTTTGTAAGCGAGTGCAAAGGTACGGTGAAAAAACGGAAGCACCAAATGTTTGGCGACTTTTTTTATCCGAAAAGGTAAAAAAGTGCGAAATTCCAGCATGTGGTCTTTGCTTCTCTATTTTTATGCAACAAAGTTACCGTTTTGTATTGATTTGTGTGTGAGAAAGAAAAACACCTGCACGATTCAGCATGCGACTAAAGTTTCTGCTTCTTCGTGCAATAATGCTGGATGCGAGGCCGCATTATTGGTTTTGCTTTTTCTCCATCTTGATGAGGAGCAGTCCGATGCCGACCCATGCCAATTCCCTCAGCCTGACGATGAGTGCTACGAAAATGCCTGCCGACGCTTGCAGTCCGAGCGAGGCCGACGACATGAGAAAGCCGCCCTCGCGACCGCCGAGCTGCAGGGGAATGAAGAAAAGCATGTTGGCGAAAAGCGATGTGAAGGCAAGGATGAGAATGCAATCGGGATAGCTTGGCGACGGCATGAGCACCAGCAAGACGAAGTAGATTTCCAGTGCCGATGCTATGCGGCAGCCAAGTTCGAGCAGCACCGATGTCGCGAAGAAAACCTTGTTTTGTCGGTGAAGTGCGGCAATCTGGCTGTCGATGGTGTCGAGCTGTTGCCGGTGTTTTTCCACGAAAGGCCGTGCCCAACGCCTCACGAGAGGCACGTAGCGCAAGAAGGCCATCAGCCTGTTGGCCATTCCCTTGCGGTAGCCCGACATGAAAAACATGATGCCGAGCACGCAAAACGCTCCCGTGACGGCGGCAAGCGGCCACAAAGCCACGCCAACGTGATGGGTGGCGAACAGCAGGCCGAGGGAAAGCAGCCAGAACCAGAAATGGCTGAAGATGTGGGTCATGACATAGAGAATGACCGACGACGATGCTCGCTCCACCCCAATCTTCGGCGAGAGTACCATTATGCGGTAAGGCTCGCCGCCCATCAGGCCGCCCGGCGTGGCATAGTTGAGAGCAAAGCCCGACACCGTTATCTTGTAAAGCCAGGCGAAGGAGACGGGGCGCTTGGCGTTGACCCTCGGCAAGTTCCCGGCGTTGGGCTCATGACGGTTCTCGAAGTCGGCCACCGGCAGGTCCCCGGCATTTGCTGTCGTAATCTTCCCGGCATTTGCCGAAGGCTGCTGGCATACGCCTTTGATGATGATATACCAAGCTGCGGTGTTGAGCACGTAGAGGGCGGCCCACAGCAGCATGACGGCAAGAGACCAGTAGCCGGCATGCTTCAGGCCTTGCCACACCTGGGCGAAGTCGAGCTGCGTAATCATCACGGCAAGTACGGTGACACCGAAGATGAAGAATGCGTTTTGGTATTTCTTGTTCATATTGCCTTACGTGTGTTTCTGCAAACAACCACCCTTGTATAGCAATGGGCCGGCATTGTGCCGACCCACTGAAAAAGTTGCGACCACATTGTTGTTGGTCAAAAATTATTCTTGTGCCGGCGTCGGGCTGGATGCCGCAGCGTCGGGACGGTAGTTCTCCTTGCGGTCTTTGTCGCCGTCCTTGTGGAAAGGGTGTTTCTTGGGAATGGCGAAGCGCACCTTCTCACTGTCGTCCTTGCGTTCCTTGTATATCTTCTGCAGTGGGTTGGCATAGGGTGCATCAAACTCGTTGCGTGCCCTGAAACCGTCGATGGCGAGATATATGGCGTTGCGCATGGCCGTGGCGTCAGCCTTGCCCTGTCCTGCAATGTCGTAGCGTGGCGACATGTCGGGAGAAGTGCTTACTATAGGCAGGCCGGCGAGATAGTGGACGTTGCCGTCGGGGCACAAGGCCTTCATGGGTGCAAGTCCCTGGTCCCAATACATCGACACTACGGCGTCGAAAGCCGCGAAATCGCCGTCGCCGAAGAACTTCTCGCTCTGGTATGGTCCGAAGACGCACACGCCGGCGTCTGACAACTTCTGTATGGCAGGCATCACCATCTCCTGCTCTTCCTTTCCGGGATGTGCATCGGTGTCGTTGGGGTTGAGCGCCAGCACTGCTATGCGAGGGTTCTCTATCGAGAAGTCGCGGCGCAAGGTGGCGTAGAGCTGAGCCACGGTGCTGATTATGCCCTCCTCGGTGATGGCAGCAGGCACATCTCTCAAAGCAATGTCGCTTGTGAGCGACGCCATGCGCATGTTCTCGCCCATGATCACGTCGATGCCCTTTTTCTGGCTTGCGAGACAAGTTTCGATGAACCGCTCGTTGCAAGGGAAGCTGTAGCCGTCAACCTGCATGTTGTTCTTGTCCACGGGTGCCATCACGAGCACGTCGAAAAGGCCGTTTTTGAAGTCGGTTATGGCACGGTCGAGGCTCTTTATGGCAGCGCGGCTTGCATCTTGCGACGGCATGCCGAGGTCCACCTTCACGTCGTCGTCGTAGGCGGTGAGGAGGTTGAGCCTGCCGTCCTTGGCCTCCGAAGCGTCAGAGATGATGCTGAATGTGTTGCCGTCGAGCCCGAGGGCGTCGCAATGGTAAGACGCCACCTTGGGCGAGCCGTAGATGATGGGCGTGCAGATGTCGAACATTGCCGGCGTCTTGAACGCCTTGAATATAAGTTCGTAGCCAATGCCATTGGTGTCACCGTTGGTCAGTGCCACACGTATTTTTCTTGTGTCCATATTTCGTTTGTATTTGTTGTTGTCTCAGTTATGCCTATATGTTTATAGTTATAGGCCGTTATTGGTTTCCTGCTTTTTTCCATGGTGTGCCCCGTTTATCGAGCGCAGCACCGCTTCCATCTGCCTCATGGCGTTGCGCTTGCCTTTGCCTGGGGCGAAGACGAAGCCCTCCACCACTATGTCGCATCCGGAGCCGGCCCCCGCCATCCTCACGCGCCGGCATACGAAAGGTCCGCCCATGTTGTCGCCGGTCATCTCCCAAAGGCCGCGGAACACGGTTGCGTCGCTGTTCTGCGCTACCGTCTCAGCCACGGTGGCCATGTGCATACGGTCTGTCTCGCCCTTGATGTTTCTTGCCAGTGCACTGTCGCGCTGTGCCACGGGGTCGCCTTGGTGCGGCGCCTTGTAGACCACGATGTTGCTCATCACGCTTGGCGAGCCGTTGCTGAACCAAACAAAGTCGGGTGCCTTGCGGCTCGACACCATTTCCTGCGGAATCCACATCTTCATGTGGAACAGACTGTCCACAATGCGTTCGGCCCGGGCGTTGCGGTGGTTGCGCAGCATCGTCAGAGTCTTCTTCATCTCCGCCGTGTTGAGAATGCGCAGAAGTGTTGGTGCCAGCCTGCCCAGACTGTCGCTGATCGTCTTCATGCTTGGTGCCGTGACGGTGACCACTGTCTGCGGTTGCGCCCACACGTTGCGGTCGCGTCTTATCCTGACGGTGGCGTACAGCTTCGGCGATGTCCTCACCACCACGATCTCCCGCGTCGACCTCAGCGTAGCGCCAAAGGCAGCAGAATCTATCGACGAGACGTCAAACTGCGGTTCGCCTTGCGGCAGCCCCGGCATATCGGTCTGAAGCGCACCCTTCACAATGTCGGCACTGTCGCCGACGAGCAGCACCTCATACAGTTTGCCGCCCGACGGAGGGAGCATGCCGCGGCGCTCGTCGCATGAGCAAACCAGCATGACAAGTGACAGCGCAATCAGAAAGACCTTGTTAGTCATGGCGCCTTTGAATGGTTATTGTGCCTCGCGGTGTTTGGTGCTCAGCAAGCCGCACGCAGCCTCGATGTCCTGGCCGCGGCTTGCCCTGATGGTGCAGAAGAAGCCGTGGGCGGTGAGGTAGTCGCGAAACGATTCCATGCGTTCCTGGCTTGTGCCGCGCAACGGCACGTCGGGAATCTGGTGGAAGCGTATCAGGTTGACATGGCAGTCGAGACCTTTCAGCAGGCGGCATATCTCGCGGGCGTGGGCTTGGCTGTCGTTGAGTCCGCCGAAGACGATATACTCGAACGTGAGGCGCCGCTGGTGGGCGAAATCGTAGTTGCGCAAGAGCTCGACCACATCCTTTATCGCCATTCCCTTCTCGGCAGGCATGAGCTGCTCGCGCTGTTCGTGCAAAGGCGAGTGGAGGCTTATGGCCACCTGGCAGTCGCTCTCGTCGAGGAATCTGCGCAGCTTGTCTTTCAGCCCCACCGAGCTCACTGTGATGCGCTTCGGGCTCCATGCCCAGCCGTAGGGCGCGGTGAGAATCTCCGTTGAGCGCAGCACGTTGTCGAGGTTGTCCATCGGCTCGCCCTGGCCCATGTAGACGATGTTGGTCAGGGTGCCGGCCTCGGGAATGCTGTAGACCTGGTTCAGGATGTCGGTCACGGTGAGATAGCCGTGGAATCCCTGCTTGCCCGTCTGGCAGAAGAGGCAGTTCATCTTGCAGCCCACCTCGCACGAGACGCACAGCGTGGCGTGGCCGCCCTCCTCGGGAATGTAGACTGTCTCCACAAAGCGCTTGCGCGACATGTCGCCGTCGGTGGTCCTCACGGGGAACAGGTATTTCACCGTGCCGTCTTTGGAGTGGCGCGACTCTATCGGCGCCATGCAGCCTATCTCGTAATTCTCCGCCAGCTTGGCGCGGTTGCCCTTGGAGAGATTGGTCATCTCGTCGATGCTCTTGACCCGGCGCTCGTATATCCACTTGGCAATCTGCGAACCGGTGAAGGCAGGCATGCCAAGCTCTTTTGCCACGTTCTTCAGCTCGTCAAGGGTGAGACCTAATAGTGTTTTCTTTTCCATATACGTGCAAAGTTACGAAAGTTTATTTAATTTTAGTGTTGGTAACTGCCACAAAAACGCTACCTTTGCATAAATAAGAAATTCCGACAACCATGATAAAAAAATATGAAGGCACGCCGTTGGTGAGCGTCGGCATTGTAGGTGCCGAGAGCATAACGTTCACGCTCAACGGTTACGGTGCCGACTGTTCCACCCGCACAGCCACGATACGCAACGGCCTGATACAATACGGCGGCAAGGCTCACACACAGGTTTGCTTCGAGCCGCAGTCGCCTGCCGACAGCTTCTCGCTGATGGATGTTGTCATCGGCGTCAACTTCCATTGGCAGCGCCTCGAGACCCAGACCTTCCGCGGCTCGCTCCGCCTCGTGGCCGACGGCGGCAAGATATGGGCCATCAACGACCTTCCCGTGGAGGATTATCTCGAGAGCGTCATTTCGAGCGAGATGAGCGCACAGTCGAGCCTGCCGCTTCTCATGGCCCACGCCGTGATATCGCGCTCGTGGCTGATGAGCCAGATCGACGGCAATGCGGCGCCCAACACGCAAGAGTCTCACGGCAATGCGCACATACGTTGGTACGACCACACCGACCACACGCTCTTCGACGTGTGCGCCGACGACCACTGCCAGCGCTACCAGGGCATAACCAAGGAGACGAGCCCCAACGTGGCTGAGGCCATAAGGCGCACACGTGGCGAACTGCTGACCTATGGCGGCGAGATTTGCGACGCCAGGTTCTCAAAATGCTGCGGAGGCGCGATGGAGGAGTTCCAATACTGTTGGGAAGACACGCCGAAGCCGTATCTCAAGGGCATCGGCGACACGCCCGAGGAAACCATACCCGACCTCACCGTCGAGGAGACCGCACGCCAATGGATTCTCGGCAGCCCGAAGAGCTTCTGCAATACCAACGACAAACGCATACTGGGTCAGGTGCTCAACGACTACGACCAGGAGACGACCGACTTCTACCGTTGGCGCGTCAGCTACGGCACGGAAGAACTCTCGCAGCTCATAGAGAAGAAGCTTGGCGAAGACCTTGGCACCGTTACCGACATGAAGCCGCTGAAACGCGGCACGAGCGGCAGAATCTGTGAACTGCAGATCACAGGCACCAAGAAAACCATAGTTGTGGGCAAGGAACTGGAGATACGCCGCGCCTTGAGCGAGAGCCACCTTTACAGTTCGGCGTTTGTAGTGGAGAAGCACGGCGACACCTTCGAGCTCATCGGTGCAGGCTGGGGCCACGGCGTCGGACTGTGCCAGATCGGTGCGGCAGTGATGGGCGACCAAGGCTACAGCTACGACAATATTCTGAAACATTATTACCCGGGAGCAGAGATAGAAAAGGCATGGTAGACACACAGGACAACTTTAAGACATCAGACAAGCAGAACCCCCGCCACTGGACGTGGGTTCCTTCGCTATCCTTTGCCGACGGTCTGCCTCTTGTGGCTGTGATGACGGTGTCGCTCATCTTCTATAAACAGATGGGACTGTCAAACGCCGCCATAACCTTCTATACCTCATGGATGTATCTCCCGTGGATTCTCAAACCCGTATGGAGCCCGTTCATCGACCTGGTGAAGACCAAGCGGTGGTGGGTCATGGCCACCGAGGTGCTGCTTGGCGCCGCCTTCGGTGGCGTGGCGTTTACCATCCCCACGTCGTTCTGGCTTCAGGGCACGCTCTTCTTTTTCTGGGTTGCCGCCTTCACGGGTGCCTCCCATTGCGTGGCCGCCGACGGCTACTACCTTCTCGCCCTCGACGAGAAACAGCAGGCGTGGTTCATGGGCCTGCGCCAGGTGGGCGACCGACTGGCCACTATAGTGGGGCAGGGCGTACTGGTCATGGTGGCGGGCAACCTGCAGGTCATCTTCCGCGGCTCAATAAGATATTCGTGGAGCATCACTTTCTACGGTCTTGCCGGCATCTTCCTTGCGTTGTGGCTCTGGCACAGCCAGGCAATGCCTTTCGCACTTGACGACCGCAGCCGTCCGCTCGTGAGCGCACGCTCCGTGCTCAGAGGCTTCGCACTCACGTTCCGCTCCTTCCTCGACAAGCCAAACATCGTGCTGGCGCTTTGCTTCATACTGCTCTTCCGTCTGCCGGAGGCTCTGCTCTCCAAGGTGAGCCCGCTTTTCCTCATCGATTCGGCCCACAACGGTGGTTTGGGGCTCTCGCCTCAGGAATACGGCCTTGTGGAGGGAACTGTGGGCATGACGGGCATAATCATAGGCTCCATCGTGGGCGGCATAGCCGTGAGCCGCAACGGGTTGCGCCACTGGCTCTACCCGATGGCGCTGGCCTATTCGTTGCCGCCGCTGATCTATATCTTCCTCGCCTACGTGCTTCCGGAGAGCCTCGCCATGGTCTCCATAACGATGTTTGTCGAGCAGGCTGGCGTAGGCTTTGGCATCACTGCCTGCATGATGTTCCTCATATATTATAACCGCGGCGAGTTCTGCACGTCCCACTACGCCATAGCGTCGGCGCTGATGACGCTCTCGCTCATGTTGCCGGGTCTCGTGGCGGGCGAGCTGCAGGAGGTTCTCGGCTACCGCATGTTCTTCGTGTTGACGCTGGCGGCTGCCGCAGCTACGTGGGCTGTGGCGATATGTGTGAAAAACAGGATGGGGGCTGTGCTCGACAACGAGACGGAGTGAACCGCAGGAAAAGAAAGGAAACAAGGGATATGAAAAAACGGCTATTGACATTGGTCCTCAGCGTAGCCCTCGCCAGTGCAGGGGCGCAATCGGTCGACAACCGCAACGTGGGCTACAGCGTGCGTTACGAGAAGGAGCACCTGCTGTTGCAGAAAGACTCAGGCATCAACGTTGTCGACTACGACATAGAGTGGCCCGAGATTGTGGGCTACACTGATGTGCCAGGCCTGCAGCGCTTAATCAGCGAGAGTCTTACAGGCAACGCCACATTGGGCTTCGACTCTCTCGCCACGAGCCTCCACCAACGCTACGGCACGCCGGTAAGCGAGATGTTCCGCGAGATTCCCGACGACCGCCGCTTCTGCTATGTCACGGCTTCCGCACGCATCGTGGGCTATGAGCCCAACCACTGGATCGCCTACCATGTGGGTCTGAAGGTTGAGCCGGGCAAGCTGTCGGCGTTCGAGGCTGAGGCGACCGACCGGGTCGTGGTCTGCGACCTGACTTGCGGGAAGGTGTATCTTGCAAGCGACCTCGTCAGTTCGGCCATAATGAATCGCAACGAGCCGCAGGATTTCTACGATTTGCTTTTCAAACCCCTTTCCGACAATTTCTTCAATGCCATGATTGCCTATGAAATAGACGGCGTGTGGGTCACGAGGGGGCAGTTGTGTTATCTCATTAAGGCATCTACTGTTGATGAGGTCCAGACCTATGTCGCATCCCTGCCCCTCGACACCTATGCCTACTCGCTCTCGCGCCAGGGCAAGAAGCTCTTTACCAAAAAGGCAGAGATACTGAATCCGCAAACAGCAATGCAGCCAAACGTGATCGGCGGCGACTCTATATATAGTAATGTGGAAAAGATGCCCGAGATGAAAGGCGGCCGCGATGCCTTGAAGCAATACCTCAGCCATGTCAGTCAGCCGGCCTTGCCATTGGCGGGCCCCGCGAAAGTCTATACGAGTTTCGTGGTCGGCAAAGACGGCAAACTGTCTGACGTGTGCGTGCTGCATCCCGTAGACCCCGTCGTCGACCGTCATGCCGCCATGACAATAAAGGGCATGCCCGAGTTTATGCCCGGTCAGCAGGATGGCAACAACGTTATGGTGAGAATGTATATGCCCATAACCTACCAGCCCTGACAGGTGCGCGCTGGAAAGGCAGACGAATAAGAACCTGAAAAACTGTAAATAAGATATTGCTTCAAAGCCCCAAACTGTTGCTGAAACTCAACAGTTTGGGGCTTTGAAGTTACAATCTGAAACTTTGTATTCTTGATTTATGTCAGCAGGTATAGAAAGTAAAAAATGTTTACGCAAAAACGTGACCGCCTTAACCTGACGTGTTGCCGAAGCCCAACCAAGATTTGCCGCATGTCGAACGGATTTGAGCAATTAGTAAGCAAACCGTGACATTTCTTTGTAATATTAAATACGCGCGTTTACAAACTGTAAGCAAGTGGGGTCTTTTACCACTAATCCAAAGAAAAAACGCGGCGATAAGTTTCAGTTTTCTGGCGCCGAAAAATAACAATAAAATAACGTTAACGAAAAGAACAACCTACATGAATTTTGTATATCTTTGCGTCAGAAAACAACAAAAACCAATCAACTGAAAGGAGTTGCCTTATGAAAAGAATTATCTTAATGTCAGCCATGATGCTGATGGCTATTGTGAGCTTTGGACACTCTCGTATCAGCGAGAAAGCAAAAGTGGTGAGCGATACCATTTATTATGCAGCCAACAGCCAAAGCGTGAAGAATGCGCAGGAAGCCGCCTACTACCGCATCTTGAAAACTCAGGGAAGCGGCATGCAGAAAGAGGACGTCTTCCAGGACTACTACATGAACGGGAACTTGCGCGCCGAGGGCGGTTACAGTTTCATCGACCTGAGCAACGACAAGAACACTATGCTCAACGGTGAGGTGACAACCTACTACCAGAACGGCAAGGAAAAGCTGCACGGCACGTATGTCAACGGAAAGCGCAACGGATACTTCACTTTGCAGCTGCGCGACGGAAGCGTGGCAGTGGTGGCATACGACAACGGCAAGTCGCGCTACAACTACTTCATGGTGACCCTGCCCGACGGCACTCAGGAGAAGCGCCCGCTGAGCGACATCAAGAAGTTGCTCGACTAAACGAAGATATAATCTCTCTTACAATAATATACACTTTTATGATAAAGATGGTTCTTGGCAATTGACCAAGGACATAATCTACAGGGGCCCCGCATTCGTGAGAATGTGGGGCCCTTGTCATTGATGGGTAATAAGTGTTATTCGTCGTCGTCCCAACCGAACATCACCGGTTCGTTGAAGGCGTCGAGCTGTCTGCGTTCCTTCTTCGTCGGTCGTCCGGTACCGCGCTGTCTGTCTACGAAGCCACTGATGCGGCTCATCTCCAGCTTGTCGTATTCTTCCTGCGGTGTCACGTTCTCGTAGACCTGCGGAAGCAGCTTGGCTCCCACGCGCGTCTCGAGACACGCAATGACCTTGAACGAGAAGGTGATGGGCGGCTTGCGCACGCTTATCACGTCGCCCGCCTTGATGGTGTGGCTTGGCTTCACAGTCGTGCCGCCGATGGTGACACGGCTGTTTTTTATGGCTTCCACGGCCTGCGAGCGTGTCTTGTAGATTCTGGCGGCCCAGAGCCACTTGTCTATTCGTGCCGAGTCGCCAAACTTCGGCATGTGGGGAATGGCACCTGCTGTCATTTCTTGTGTTTGCCTAACTTGTTATACTGGTTCATGGTCGGGCCGATGCCTTGCAGCACAAAGCTCTTCACGATGTCGACAGAGAGGTCGAACGTGGGTTGGAGCGTCTCCATGTCGGTGGCTGAATAGCGGCCCAGCACCCAGTCTATCTGGCCTCCGCGCGGGTAGTCGTTGCCGATGCCTATGCGCAGTCGGGCATAGTCCTGGCCAATGAGCTGCATGATGTGTCCGAGCCCGTTGTGTCCGCCGTTGCTGCCGTTGGCCTTCAGGCGGAACTCGCCAAGGGGGAGCGCCACGTCGTCGCTGATCACGAGCAGACGCGACTGGTCTATCCTCTCCTCGTTGAGCCAATAGCGTACGGCGTTGCCCGAGAGGTTCATGAATGTGGTGGGCTTGAGCAAGAATATCTTTCTGCCTTTCAGCGATGCCTCTGCCACGAAGCCGTAGCGACGGTCGCGCCACTCGGCGCCCAAAGCCTTGGCGCAGGCATCGAGAGCCATCCATCCGGTGTTGTGCCGGGTGTCCTGGTATTCGTCGCCGGGATTGCCGAGACCGCAAATGAGAAATTTGTCCATTATGAATGATGTTCTTTACAGACGTGTGTCCCGCAGTGTCGCGGGAATGCACTTAAAACGTGCAGATATAATAAAAGGTTCTTCCGGAAAATGGAGTGAAGATGTGTAATGTGTAATGTTTAATGTTTAATGTTTAATGTGGACAAACTCCATTGTGATGAAAAATCTCAACAAAAGGCTCTTTGAAAATCGATTTTTTTGAAAAACCTTTCCTCTCGTGCGATTTGAAGCGATTTTTGCGGATATTACATAACATCTTGATTGATAAACGGTTATGTTTTTCGCAGTCTTGGTCGTGGCCTAAAAAAGAGCTTTGGAATCGGCTTTACGTTAGAATCGCGGCGTCTTTACGTTAGAATCGCAGCGTCTTTACGTTAGAATCGCAATGCGATAGTGCTACTATCGCGACCCGATTTCATGCTTTTTGGGCCTAAAATTGGTTGTAAGGCGCCCTTTTTAACACTTCAGAGCTCCTTTTGTCGTTCTAAAAGGTGTGCCTCCCAAGTGTTAAAATCTTGCTATAAATCTTTACATCCACAACACACGGAGACGTTTTGTTTTTTCAGACACATCACTCCAAATGTAGGATGAACCTAATAAAAGGCAAAAAGGAGAGCCGCGCTTTTTATGCCGTGACTTTCCTTTTCGCCTTTATGTTCTTTTTTTGTTCAATCCTTATTCAGCAGCCTCGGTCTTCTTGGCGTTACGTGTCATCTTGATTGAGCAGACGACAACCTCCTTGCTTGTAGCAATCTCGAGGCCCTCGTATGAGAGCTCGCCAACCTTGATGCTCTTGCCGATGCGGAGACTTGTGACGTCAACGTCGAGGTGCTCAGGAATAACCTGATATGGAGCAGTAACGTTGATCTTGCGGATAGAGAGGTTCATGCGGCCACCGTCGCGGACACCCTGTGCCAGACCGTTGAGCTTGACAGGAATACCGACAGTGATAGGCTTCTGGTCGTTGACCTCGTAGAAGTCGACGTGCAGAGGAGCGTCGGTAACTGGGTGGAACTGGATCTCCTTAAGGATTGCAGTGTGGTCCTCGCCGTCGATAGTCACCTTGATGACATAGATGTGAGGAGTGTAGATCACCTTGCGCAGCTCGCTGAACGGGCAAGCGAAAGCAAGGGCTGCAGGAGCACCGTTCTCATCCTTAGCCTCACCGTAGAGGTTGCAGGGAACGAGGCCTTCCTTACGGAGGGCTTTAGAAGCTTTCTTACCAAGGATCTCGCGCTTCTTACCTGAAATGCTGATTTCTTTCATCGTTAATGTGTTACTCTAAATTAAATGGTTTTATTAATTCGCCATCACACTGGAAGACTTTCCAAGTCTGAAAAGCGGTGCAAAGGTACTGCTTTTCCGCTATTTGACCAATGATATTCGAAAAAAAACAAATATTTGCCTATTATTTTTGCTTAGAACTCGAATAATTACTACTTTTGCAGAGTATTATTAGATCCAAGTGTGAAAGGCACTGCCAAAGAAAAGAATCATGATTAACAGAGAGCTGATACGCACCAAGATTGTGCAATTGACTTATGCTTATTACCAAAACGGCAGTAAAAACATCGAAAATGCCGAGAAAGAGTTGCTGCTGAGCCTCTCGAAGGCATACGACCTATACAATTATCTTCTTGACCTCATCGTGGCTGTGACAAAGGAGGAGCGCAAGCGCGTGGAGCAAGTCTCCATCCGAAACCGCAGAGAGGGCAAGGGGGAACCGTCGACGAAATTCATCTTCAACAAGTTTGAGGTCCAGCTGGAAGAGAACAAGGCTCTCAACAGCTTCAACGAGGACAAGAACATGTCGTGGGACGGTGATGCCGACCTGGTGCGCAAGCTCTGCGACAAGATCGAACAGTGCGACACATATAATGAATACATGGCCTCGGCTGACAACGACTATGAGGCCGACCGCGAGTTGTGGCGCAAGCTCTACCGCCAGCTCATAGAAGACAACGAGGACATCGACGCGATGCTTGAGGCGAAGAGCATCTATTGGAACGACGACAAGGAGGTGGTCGACACCTTCGTGCTGAAGACCATCAAGCGCTTCGACCCGAAGGAGAAAGGCAACCAGCCGCTCCTGCCCGAGTATAAGGATATGGACGACAAGGACTTCGCAAGAAAGCTCTTCCGTGCAACCATACTCAATGCCAACGAATACCAGCACTTTATGAGTGAAGCCTCACGCAACTGGGACTTCTCACGACTGGCTTACATGGACATCGTGATAATGCAGATTGCCATAGCCGAGCTGCTCAACTTCCCAAGCATCCCCGTGTCGGTGACTATCAACGAGTATGTCGACATGGCAAAGAGATACAGCACTCCGCGTAGCTCAGGTTACATCAACGGTATGCTCGACAGCATAGCGCGTCACCTCATCGACTCCGGCAAACTGCTCAAGCAGATGCCCGAGAGGCCGGAGGAAAGCCGGCAGCCACGCAAGCCCCGAACCAACGCCTGCAACAAGCCCGTGAGGTTCGTCCATAAGCCGAAGGCTGAAGAGACGGGCGAGGGCGAAGAGCCGATGGGACAGGACGCTTAGACAGAAAAATAAACAAACAAAAATAAGACTATTATGACAACAATGGTTCTTGCTGCCCAGGCAGCACAACAAGGCGGCGGATTCGGCGGAATGATTTTCATGCTCGTTGCCATTTTCGTAATCATGTATTTCTTCATGGTTCGCCCACAGCAGAAGCGCCAGAAGAAGATACGTGAGTTCCAGAACTCGCTGACAGAAGGATCCAACGTGGTGACAAGCGGTGGCATCTACGGCACAGTGAAGCGCATCGACATGACCAAGGGCACCATCGACCTGGAGGTTGCCAAAGGTGTAGTCATCACTGTTGACAAGGGCAGCGTGTTCCAGGATATGGCCCAGGGACAGGTTCAGGCTTAATGCATACGCTCCGACGCATATACAATTTTATAAAAGGCTTCTTGTCCGACTTCTCGGGCAAGGAGTTTTTGGTTTTTCTCTTCTTCCTTGCGCTCAGTGGCATCTTCTGGTTGATGACCACGCTCAACGAGACTTACGAGGTGGAGTATAAGGTGCCGTTGACTGTTGTCGGCGTACCAAAGAATGTGGTCATGACCTCTGAGCCGTCAGACACCGTAAGGGTGACGATAAAGGACAAGGGCTTCGTCATAATGGCTTATTCTGCATACAGCCAGATAAGTCCGCTGACGGTGAAGTTCTCGACCTACGCCAACGCCAAGACGGGGCAGGGCACCATTCCGCTTGCCGACTTGATAAAAATGATGAGGCAGCAGATCTATGGTTCCTCGTTGCTGACATCGCTGAAATGCGACAACTCGGACTTCACGTTCAACTATGGCCAGAACAAGAAAGTAAAGGTGATGCTCGCGGGAAAGATCATCCCTGCGACGAACTATTACTTGGCCAATGTGCAGATAGTGCCGGAAGTGGTCTCCGTTTATGCCGACAAACATCAGTTGGAGTCTATCAAGGCCGTGCTTACAGAGAATCTCAACCTCAGCAACATCGCAGACACCGTTTCGAGGGTTGTTGACCTGTGCGCCATCACCGGCGCCAAGATTGTGCCGTCGAAAGTCAAGGTGACGTTGTATCCTGACGTGCTGACGGAGGGAAGTGCCGAGGTGCCCATAGTGGCGGTCAACAAGCCGAATAACCTTATAATAAGGACATTCCCCAAAATGGCAAAGGTGAGATATAGCGTGGGCGCGAAGGTCTACAGGCTTGTGCGGCCTTCCGACTTCGATGTGGAGGTAGACTACAAGCAGATTGCCGATCACCCGTCGGAGAAGTGCAAGCTTCACTTGAGATGCAATTCGCGTTTCGTGCGCGAAGCCAGCCTTGAGACTCCGCAGGTCGACTATCTCATCGAGCAGCAATAACCTCCCTGCACATGAAACACATAGCTATAACCGGAGGCATAGGCAGCGGCAAGAGCTTCGTATGCCGTAAAATGGCCGACTATGGCATTGAGGTCTACGACTGCGACAGTGCGGCAAAGCGCCTCTGGGCCACCGACGAGACCCTGCAGCAGAAGCTGAGAGAGATTGTCGGCGACGGCGTATATATAAATAATGTGTTGCAGAAGCGCGTGCTTGCACAATACCTGCTTGAGTCTGACGACAATAAGCTCACGATCGACAATCTTATCCATCCCGCCATTGCCCGCGACTTCTTGCAGAGCGGATGCGGCTGGCTTGAGAGCGCCATACTCTTCGACAGCGGATTCTACAAGCGCATCAGCTTCGACTTCAAGGTATGCGTGTCGGCTCCGCTTGAGACTCGCCTTGAGCGGGTCATGCAGCGCGACGGCATCAGCCGGGAGAGGGCATTGGAATGGATTGGCAGGCAATGGAGCCAGAACAAGGTGGAAAGCCTCTGCGACTTCGTCATCCAGAACGACGGCAGGCAGGACCTCGACAGCCAAATACGTCAACTGATAGCCACAGCGACAAAAGAGGGAAAAGAATAACGACAGAAAAAAACAACATAATATAACACAACAACAATGGAGACAATACTTTCCGTTTCGGGCAAGCCCGGACTTTACAAGCTCGTGTCTCGCGGTAAGATGAATCTTATCGTGGAGACCATCGACGCCAACCACCGCCGCACACCAGTGTTCGCCACCGACAAGGTGACCAGCCTCAGCGATATCGCCATGTATACCGATGCCGACGACGTGCCTCTCTGGCAGGTGCTCGAGAGCGTGGGCAAGAAGGAAGACTCAAAGAAGGCTGCTCTCGACTACAAGAAGTGCTCGGCCAAGGAGCTTCGCGACTATTTCGCAGAGGTTCTTCCCAGCTTCGACCGTGACCGCGTGCACGACAGCGATATCAAGAAGCTGCTGCAGTGGTACAACATCCTTGTGGAGAACGGCTATACCGACTTCAAGGAGTTGCTCTCAATGGAAGAAGAGGAAGAGGCAGCAGAGCAGGAGGCTGAGTAATAACGGCTTTTTGGTCTCTTAAAAAAATGTAAAAACATAAGCGCGGTACAATGATTGTGCCGCGCTTTTATTAATTTTGCACCAAATCGTTTTTAAAGCGTGAAAATAATAGAAGTGGTAGATGCCCTTGAACGTTTCGCGCCTTTGCCCCTGCAGGAAGACTACGACAATGCCGGCTTGCAAGTGGGACTGACAGAGGCCGAGGTATCAGGGGCATTATTGTGTCTGGACGTTACTGAAGCCATCCTCGACGAGGCTATCGAGAAGGGCTGCAACCTCATAGTTAGCCATCATCCCCTCATCTTCCGCAAACTGGCCCGCCTCACGGGCGACGACTATGTGCAGCGCGTGGTGATGCGTGCCATAAGCGAGGGCATTGCCATCGTTTCGATGCACACCAATATGGATGCTGCCAAAGGTGGAGTCAACTACAAGATTGCCGAGAAGATGGGCGCAGAGGTGTGCGACACCATAGGGCGGCAGAAGCAAGCCGCCAACAATAGGGGAGAGGTGATAAGCGGCAGCGACGGAGTCGTGGCAAGGTTCCAAGAACCTATGGCAGCCGACGATTTCCTGAAGATGCTCAAGGACGTGTTCCATGTGGAGTGCGTTATGGCAGGCGAACTGTTGCGCAGCCCCATAAGCACTGTAGCCATATGTGGCGGAGCAGGCGATTTTCTGCTGCGCGACGCAGTGGCAGCCGGTGCCGATGCATTCGTCACTGGCGAGATGCACTATCATCAGTTCTTCGGCATGGAACAGACAATACAGATTGCCGCCATCGGCCATTACCAGAGCGAGCAGTTCACCAAGGAGATCTTCAAAGAGATAATCGAAGAAGCGTGCCCCGGCGTGAGATGTGTCTTGTCGGAGATAGACACCAACCCCATACTCTATATTTAGGCTCGTAGGCCGTCGGCCCAATAGGACTGTTATGCCTATTATGCCCATTGGGAACATTATGCATATTGTGCCTGTTATGCCTATTATGCCCAGTATGCCTATTATGCAAATCCACAACAGAATCAACAACAAAACAAAATAAACAAAACAGCTACTATGGCAACAATAAAGAAAGACCCGTCGGAGATGACGGTGGAGGAGAAGCTTCAGACGCTTTTCCAGTTGCAGGTGACGCTCTCGGCCATCGACGAGAAGCGTGCGTTGAGGGGCGAGTTGCCTCTTGAGGTAGAGGACCTCCAGGACGAGATCGAAGGTCTGAACACCCGTCTGCAGAAGGTGAAGGACGAGATTGCCGACTACCAGAGCGCTGTGGCACAGAAGCGCAACGAGATTGAGCAGTACCAGCAGAGCGTGGATCGCTACAAGTCTCAGCTCGATACAGTGAGAAACAACCGCGAGTACGACAACCTCTCCAAGGAAATCGAGTTCCAGGAGCTGGAGATCGAGCTTGCCAACAAGAAGATCAAGGAAGCCGTTGCTAAGATCAACGAGCGTCAGGATGACCTCAAGAAGGTGGAAGAGACCATCAACGACCGCCAGGCCGACCTCGTGTCGAAGCGTGAGGAGCTCGACGACATCATGCAGGAGACGCGCGAGGCTGAGGCTGACCTCAAGGAGCAGGCCAAGGAGCTTGAGACCCATATTGAGCCAAGACTCCTCCAGAGCTTCAAGCGCATCCGCAAGGGTGCTCGCAACGGTCTGGGCATTGTCTACGTGCAGCGCGACGCTTGCGGTGGTTGCTTCAACAAGATTCCGCCACAGAGACAGATTGGTATCAAGCAGCACAAGAAGATCATCGTTTGCGAATACTGCGGCCGTGTGCTAATCGATCCGGAACTCGCCGGCATAAAGGTGGAGCCGAAGGTTGAAGAGAAGCCAAAGCGCAAGCGTACCGTAAGAAAGAAGACTGAAGAATAAGCCGGATACTAAGAAGGTAAACTAAAAGGGGCGTATCAAACTCGAATTAGAGTATTGGTACGCTCTTTTGTTGTTCTGCGACAAATGTTAAAATAAAAAGATTCTTACTGATTTTCTTGCCTTGTATGAAAATAATCCCTATTTTTGCTTTCAAAATCTTATTATCCATTTGCTAAACGTTAAATTATGAGAAACTTAATTGTTCCATTACTCTCTTTGCTGTTCGTATTTGCGCAGTCGTGTGCGACCAAAGATGAGGAATCGCTTTCTTCTGAAAGCCAAAGCGAGCTTGTGGACAAGAACGACTTGTATATAGATAGGGAGCCTACGTCCATTTCCACTGTTGATGCCAATAAGATAGCAACGCTATTCAAGGGAGTTACCCCAACAACACGTGCGGCTACGGCGTATGAGGTAACGACCATTTCCGACAGCGTAAGCGGCAAACCATTGGTGTATGTCGTAAACTATGGTAGCGACAATGGATTTGTGGTCATAAGCGCAAGCAAGAACACCCAGCCTATACTTGCCTTCTCTGATAATGGCAAATTCACGTTTGATGCAGAAAACCCGTCTGTGGATTTTTTGAAGGATTTTAAGCAGGTGGTAAAAAATGCACAGTTGTGTACGTCTGACTCGCTGCGCATAAAATATGCGTTGCAATGGGCCTCTTTCGAAAAAACGCCGGAAACAGTGGCTACGCGTGCCTTGTCGTCGGAGATAGAAGAGCGGAAAGCGAAAGAAAAGGAATACCAAGAGTCGCTTGGTTACAAGTGTTTGGGTGACTTGACAACCGCACAATATTTCTTGTCATTCGACGATTACGAAGCTTTTATGAAAGAAATAGAAGAGTGCACCGACCCGCAATATGACTATCGTGAGGTCACGCAGATTTTCGTAAAGACAATAACGCAAGAAAATATAAGTGAACTATTGCAAACCAAATGGCATCAGTTTGCACCTTTCAATACAGAAGCGTCTAACCACCGTGCGGGATGTGTGCCTATTGCCATTGCGCAGATAGCTTATTATCATAAATATCCCTCAAAATACGATTGGGACAATATTGCCGTAACGCCAACTGATATGAGGCGTTAAGAAATTTGATGACCGACATTTTAAATTCTTGTGTTATAGACTATAAAGCAGATGAAACTACCTCAAATATCAAAAAAGCAAAACAAATGTTCGAGAAATTCGGATACAAGGTTAGCCTTATAAACAATGTAACAAACGACGAATTGAGCAGTCAGATAATTGCAGGAAATCCTGTGTATATGAGAGGATATAATGGCAGCAAAGGCCATGCATGGGTATGCGATGGATACAAATGGATTAGGGATATGGTCATTGCTACACTCATTAAGAACCCCAACGATCCAAAGCTCAAGATAGTCAATACGTCTCCCAACGGTTTCATGATTTATGATGCAACTGGATTAAAGAATAAAGTTACAGATGATGGTAAATATTTCCACATGAACTTTGGATGGGGAGGCGACTCGAATGGCTGGTATTATGGCTTTAATTATGACATACCAAACAACTATACGATTGATCAACAAATATTAACCGTTAAAAAGAAGTAATTATGAAACGTGTCTTGTTATTTTTAGTGGCAGTTGTAGCCTTGGCATCTTGTAGTAATGATGATGTAATGGATGACGTGGATTTTGTTCCCGTGGAATTCAAATTCGATGTAACCAATGCCGCTGGTGAAAGCTTGATAGACAAGGAAAGCCCAGCTTATGATTCCGATTTTGTAGCTAACACCTATATAAAGTTCCAAGGGAAGGTGTACAAGATGAATGAAGATGCCGAAGAAAAAGTTAAACCGAGCACCCGTGCGTATTTCGAATATTTTCATGGGATAATGATAGAGCAACAAACTGCCTATGGTACCAACGAAACCAAGGTCTTAGCCAAAATAGGTCCTTTCCTTTCTGATTATGATTGGAAATCGGAAGAAATAGATATACACTGGGGAGACAACAGTGAGGACAAGATAGTTTTCACTTCGGTGATAACGTCAATTGATAAGAAAGGACATGCAGAATTCAGCAGGAAACATCTGTTCAATGGTGTCGATTACACACAGACTTTCCATAAGATAGACGGCTATATGCAATTGGTAAAGAACTCGACCAAGGGGAATTGATCAGTAAGGTCTGTAAAACTAAAAGGGGGCGTATCAAACTTAAATTAAAGGTTTGATACGCCCCTTTGTCAGCAGGTGTCCCCCTACCGACCTGTTTCAGAAATGATGATTGTGAAGGAGCTGGCCCCTTACAATCCTCTTGCCTTCCACACCGTTTCCTTGGCGGCGTTTATCTCCTGGAATTTCTTCTCTGCAGCCTTGCGCACATCCTCGCCGAGCGATGCCACGCGGTCGGGGTGGTTCTTCAGGGCCAAACTGCGATAAGCGGCCTTAAGCTCTGCATCGGTGGCGGTAGGCTCCACGCCAAGCACCTTGTAGGCGGCGTCGAGCGACGATGAGGCATCGTGCAGGTTAAGCATGCTGTCGAGGTCTTTGGCGTCGATGCCCAGTTGGGCGGCGCACTCGCGCAGGGCGGCAACCTCTTCTGTTGACACCACGCCGTCGGCCTGGGCTATGAGCACGAGAAAGTGGACAAGTTCAAGGCGCTGCTCGTAGAGCATGTTTTGGCGAAGTTGCTGGCAAGAGCTTAACACGGCCGAGCGGAACTCGCTCATGCCAAGGCGTTTCTGCTGGTCGAAGAGCTTCAGCATTATCTGCTCTCCCTCAACCACCGCCTGCTCGCCAAAGGTCTGGCGCAGAAACTCGCGCACCACGTTCATCTCGGAGTGCATAACCTTGCCGTCGGCCCTGACGATGTACGACGCCAGGACGAGGAGCGAGAAGCGGAACGTGTTGCGCTGCCCCTCGTAGTATTGTTGCTGGGTCTGCCCGGCGTTGTTGTCGTATGAAGATTCAGTCTCGTTGTTGGAATCGAACAACGAGCCCAACACGAAGCCGGCAATGGCACCCAGGGGGCCGCCAGCCATGAGGCCGAGGAAGCCTCCTATCCATTTTCCCATTGACATAATGTCCTACTTTAGATGTTTTACTTGCAAAATTAATAAAAAACAATTACCAAGTGGCGAAAATAATGGGAATTTCAGTAACTTTGCCAAAAATTATAAAGCCGAATATTATAACATAAAAATATATCGCATTATGACTTATGCATTGGCACTTATAGCATTCATCGTCGTGGCCTGCCTGTTGTGGGGCATCGGCGAGATGCACTACAAGAACTTCAACTATGTTGAGGATGTCCCTCACCACGACGACCCCACCGCTCACCACGACGGCCCATACGTCGAGAAAGGCGTGCGCGAGATTATGAAAGAGAACTCCACCAACGGTTATAGCTCTATCTAATCTGACAGAGGCAGGGCAACCATTGTCGGCACTCAAGTGTCGAGGGCAGAAAGGCGAACCGGACGCAAGTCCAAGGTTCGCCTTTCTGCGTTTCCGGGCACCCCCGACAAGCTCTTTTGGAGCAGAACTCATGGCAATAACCTAAAGATTGTTGCCAGCCAGATGTGTTGTACACAAAAGAGCCGTGCATCTGTCTTGACGAGTGCAAATAGGAGAAATGTTAATCGTAAACGCGCATATCGGCAAAGGGGCAAGAAGATCGTTTTCTTCTTGCCCCTTGCATTATATGTTAAAGCGTTGGCGGGACTGTTGTTCCCGTCATGGCATTAGTATTAATCCCAAGTCTTGGTTTTGTAAACCACAACAACCTTGTTGCTGTAGAGACCACCATCGGCAGAGATTATGCCGTCGGCTTTCTCTGATGTCAGCGTAAGAGTGTTAGTGTAATTATCATCCGCAACAAGGCTTGACTTCACGTCGCACGACTTTGCCTTTTCTTCGATTGAGCCATACTCAGAGTCCATTGCGGTGAACTGGGTGAGGATAGAAGAAGAGATCTTCACGTTCTGGTTCAGCAGGAATCCGAAGAACAAGTCCTCCTTCTGGGCAATCCAAGAGAATGTGTTGAGCAGATAAGCAGGCTCAACAGTTGCAGGATATGCCTTGAGCTTGTTGTCTGTATCCATGCCGCAGTCTACGCCAAAGTTGTAGGCCTGCATGTTGTTGTCGGCATAGGTTGCTGACAGAATCTCGCTCTTGTCAGAAGATGTTATGCTTGTGAGGTATCCGTCGGCATCGTAGTTCCAAGTGTAAGTCACTGGGTCACCATACATGTCGTATGAAGTGCTGCTCACAATGCGCTTGTTGTCGTCGAGCGTGTATGTGTAATCCTGACCGGTGAACTGGCCCGTGAATGAAATCGTCTTGCCTGAGTATGTGAAGTCCCACTCAAGGTTTGCATTCGACTTAACCGACTGAAGGACATACTCCTTGTCATAGTTCATCTCAAGCTTCAAGGCATCGCCGCTGAGTCCGATGAGGCCAGCATACATGCTCAGGAAGCTGTTGTCGGAAATGGTGATGCTGCCGATAACGCGCTGCAGATAAGAATAGGTCTCGCCGATCTTCCACACAGAATTGCCACGACGGAGATAAACGTCCACTAGGCCTTCGAGCACTCCGCCATTGGTGGTTACCTGAACACCACCGTCCACGACCTTGGTATCCATGTAAAGGACTTCCTTGACTTCGTCGTTCTTAATGCCAATCTCATCGCCTTCAGCGAAGCCGGCACCCGTGATGGTCATTTCAGACAGCAGAGGCATCTGGCTCGGAATGGAAACGGCAGACACAGGGCTGTCGGCAGCAAGGAGTGTCATGGAACCAAACTTCCATTCCTTATCGCCTTCATCCACACTAAGTGCAACAGTTGCACCCTCCGATGCAGTGTAAGGTATGGTGAATGTCAGTCCTGAAGAGGTAACCTTAGCGTCAGTCAGCTCTACAGGAGCATAGTTGGTACCTGTATAAGACAGAAAGAATTTTTGGCTTGAGGTGAAGCCCTTACCCTGAACAATGACCTCACTGCCGATTTTGGCTGATGAAGGCACTACTACATCAGAAATGGGGCATTCGTTTGTAGGCCCGTCATCGTCGGATGAACATGCCGAAAAGGTGACGATGGCACAAAGCATCATCAACATGGAAAACAGTTTCTTCATAATGATTTGTTTTATAAAATGAAATGATATGGTTAAATAGTTTCTCTTTTATCAGTTTGAGCGTTCCCTGTAGGTGGCATCCACAATCTTCGCAAAGCCTGAATAGCCGGTGGGCTTGACCGAGGTGAAGTCGCCCTCGCTTGTCATGCCGTCGTATATGCGCAGCGTGCCGTCGCCATTCTTCTCCGAAGCCACCACAAGGTCGTAGTCGTGGTTGGTCGTGCTGCCCTGGTAGAGGTTGAACTTCATCATCGTGATGCTTTCGCCTGAGAGAGCAAACTGTTTCTCTGCCTTGAGTGGAGTTTCCGAGAGATTAACGCGGTAGACAGTGCCGCCGACGGCATAATACATGTAGTTGCGCAGCGAGCTGAATGCGAAACACTGTGCGCGGTCGATGTCCTTGCAACCGTTCAAGTCGCCGTAATATGCCTTGCCCAGCACATAGCTGCAGTCGGCATAGGTCAGCATGTCGCCCAGTTGTATGCCGTAGAGATAATACTTGCTGCCGTCGCGCAGCACCGTATAGGTTATGCCCATCTTTGAGTTGCCCGGGTCATACTTGGTGTTTTCCATGTACACGAAATCCAAACCCACTGGGTAATCGCTGAAGGCGGTGCCGGTCACCATATCGCTGCCCTTGTATCCCGTGGCTATGTCTTCCATTTCCGCCATCGAGTGGTAGTTGGTGTCGGAAAGCGAGAGGGCAACAAGGAACGGGCAACAAGCCATGAAGCACTTGTTGGTGTCGTCGTAGAGCAGATAAACCGAAGCATATGATGTGGCACCGACATTGGCGCCGACATAAGGTGCAAGCACCGGCTGCTTGTTGACAGCCGCAAAGAGTCCCTGGATGCCCATGTTGGAGGCAGTGTACATGATGCCGTCGCTCACGCAGGCACGCATCATGCCGCTCTTGTCGCACACCATGCTGCGAGGATGCAAATCAATCGACTTCGCCACCTCATACTTGAAGGCGTAGTCTTTCTGCCAGGCAAAGTTGTTGTTCGACAGTCGGGTGGCACCGTCGGCAGTGAAGAGATAGAACGGCGAGCCGCTGTATCCGTTTTTCGGTGCATACTGTATGGCATAGGGATGGTTGAGCTCGTCCATGCCTTTGTCGGCGAGTATGTCATAATAGGTCTTGCCAGTTACGGCGGAGATGATGTCGAGGCGTGTCTTGCCGTCGACATCGCACAGCACCATCCATCCCTCCGACGAGGAGTCGCTCACCTTGAGCGAGTAGCTCTTTTGCCAGAACAAGCCCGACTGCTTGTCGGTTGCGGTGAAATAAAGGGTATACTCTCCGGCGTCGAGAGTCACCTCCTGGTTGAGATGCTTCTCGTGGCTCAACACCGTCTCCTCATAGTCGCCCGAGTTGTTTATGACCTTCCACTCATAGTCGTAGGCGTCGAGGTCGGTGATGTTGTCGCCCATCGACGGGTCGAGGTCGAGCACGTCGTGGATAAGCACCGAGTTGGTCTCCGGCACGCCAGTGATGTCCGGCTCGTTGAGGGTATGGTAGTCATAGTTGCCCTTGTCTTGCGAGCATGCCGCAAAGAGGAATGTCAACGCGAAAGCCGCAGCCCATAATATATGTTTTCTCATCGTTGTGTTCGTTTTCATGCCACTGTATTTAACTTTCGGCAAACAAGAGTGCGTTGCCTTGGTCGTCGAAGGCGTCCTTGTCGTAGTCCAGCCCCTGGCTCTTCAAGTTCTCTTGTTGGATCACGTAGGTTTGCATCTCGGCGCTGACATACGACTGCATGGCGAGCGTCATCTTGGTGTCGTCGTTGAAGTCGGCAGGATCAAGGTCGAGCACCTTGCAGGCCAATTCAAACTTCTGCTGGGTGAAAGCGCCAAGGAGACCTTTCTCCCAAGCCTTGGGAGCCGTTGTAAACTGGTCGGAGAACACGATGGCATATTCCAACGTGGTAACCACGTCGCCATTGGAGGTCGTCTCCTGCGTCACGGGCAAGGTGAAGTTGGCATTGGGCTGGAGCGTAAACTTGAGATGCTTCTTCTGGGTCTTGAGTGCCGCCGTGCGCTTCAATGTCACCGTATACTGGCACGTGGTCTCGCCTGCGGCTATCTCCGCCTTGGCCGGCAACACGTAGTCGGTGCCTTCCAGGGCATCGTCGGAACTGACGGTGAGGGCAATCTCACGCGCTTGTTCTGAAGGGCGGCCAACCAACTGTATTTCCACAGAGACCTCCATCTCGTCGCCCTTTTGGTAAACGAAGGTCACGTCGGTGGAATCCTGCAGGACGTTGGTGGTTGTGCGGTTGTTGAAGTACACGCCGTTTATGTCGTCGAAGACATCGGGAGTCTGCTCGCTGCACGAGCCTAGCCCCATGATGGCCAGCAACCCTATGATGATGATGTTTATCTTATAGCTTGTCTTGTCCATTTTCTTTCCCTTTATCCATGTGTTACCTGTTCTCCGTCTCCGAGTCGGGCAATGGCACCACAAACACGAGGTCGCTCGCCTTGGTGTTCTTGCTGCTCGATGCCGACGTTATGATGTCGCAGTTGAGACGCTTGTAGAGATAGAACAGTTGTCCCTCGCCGTAAAGCTCGCGTATATACTCATACTTCAGCAGGTCGGGCGTAAGCTTCTGCAGATTGGCCACACCGCGGTTGCGTCGCAGCACGTTGACATACTGCAGTCCGGCCGACAGTTTGTCGCTCTGGCTCTCTGCGGCTATCAGGAACATCTCGCCCAGACGGAGCATCGGAATCATGGTGTTCTGTATGCTGCCCGTGGCCACCATGTCACTGTATTTGTAGAAATATCTGTTGCTGCCCGTGGCTATCCAGTCGGCACGGTAGCGGTAGTCGTCCTGGTAGCCGCCCGTTGTTGTGGCACCTCCGTAGATGACGTTGGTCATAAGGTTGTTGTCCATGCGGAACACGTAGTTGGGCAGGCGCGAGGGGTCATAGAAGTTCTTGAAGAGGTTTCCGCGGCTTGTGTTTGTCAGCGCGAATATCACCTCTGAAGAGAATATGCGGTCGGGGTCGGCGGGTGATCCCACCACCAGGCTCTTGTCCACGAAGGGGAAGATGCCGCTGTCAACAGTCTTTATTACATCCGTGGCATACTTGAAGGCATTGGTCTTGTCGCCCATGTAGAGATACGCCCTTGCGAGGAGAGCCTCCACGGCGTAGAAGTTGAGGCGCAAGGCACGGTAGCGCATAAAGTCGCTTGTGCCGTCCTGCGAACTGCTCATCAGCGTGCCTTCGGTCTTCACTGGGTCGTTGGCGAGCAGGGTGCGGGCTTCCTCAAGGTCGGTCACCACCTGTTCTGCCACCTCCTTGGCTGTAAGCAAAGGTTCCGGCGTGTTGGTCTGCTTGGTATAATAAGGTATTGCGGTCTTGCCGCTGTCCTTCGAGTAGACGGGACCGAAGAGACGCAGCATGTCGAAATGCAGCATTGCGCGCAAAGCCAGGGCCTCGCCCTTGATGATATAGTAGTGGCCGTCGGTGAAGAGAGCCTCGTTGGCATCTATCGTCTCCAGAATCTTGTTGCAGTTCAGGATGAGTGCATACGCCTTGTTCCACGTCTCGTCGAGGCGGTCGCTCCACGTCTCGGTATTATATTGGTACGACGACAGGTCCTTGTAGTCGCCCCATACGCTGTTGTCGGAGCCAATGGTATAAGCGCCGCCCATCACCTCTATCATCTCCACAGTCAGGCTCTTGCCATACAAGGCGTCGCTGTTGAGGTCGATGTATATGCCGTTGAGCATCTTCTCGTAGCCTTCCTCTGTCTTCAGAAGTTCGTCCTCGGAAATCTTGTCGTAGGGCTTCACCTCCAGCCAGTTGTCGCACGACGTGAGCATCGCGCAGAGGGCAAGGACCACTGTATATAATGTCTTTTTCATTGTATTGTCGTGTTTGTTTAGAATGTCGCGCCAATCGAGAATGACACGGTGCGTGCATACGGGTAGTCGATGCCTCGCTCTGCCTTCACCGTCGACCAGCGCAGGATGTCGTTCATGTTGGCCTGCACGGACAGGGCTTGCATGCCCAGCTTCCGGGCGATGTTGAGCGGGAACTCGTAGCCTATGCTCACCGACTCGCAGGTGAGCGTGTTCTCGTCCATCACGAATCGCGACGACTTGTCGGTCTTCTGCACCATGGATATGCCCTTGTACTTCGCGTTGCGGTTGTTCTGGCTCCAGCGGTCGTAGAGTGCGCGGCGGTCTTGGTTGTTGTACACGTCCGACGTGCTTATGTTCTCCACCTTGTCGAAGAGGGAACTGTTGAACAGCTGTCCGCCATACTGGTAGCGGAAATAGCAGCTGAAGGAGAATCCCTTGAAATAGAACGTGGTGCTGAGCAGTCCTTCGAGATCCGGCTCGGTGTCGCCACATACCACCTCATCGCTGGTGTCGTAGGTGAACGAGTAGGTGCCGTCCTTCTTTATGAACAGTTCCTTGCCCGTGGCGGGGTCGATGCCAGCCGAGCGCACTGCCCAGATGGCGGTCGGACTACCACCGTCGTAGTAGCGTGTTGTGCTGTGGAGCGAGGCCTTTCCGCTCTCGTTCAGAGCGCTGAAGGCGTTGCCAATATCGGCATATTTCGACTTCGAGTGGGTTGCGCTCAGCGAGATGTTCCAGTTGATGCGCTGCTGGGGCATGTAGATTGGCGAGAACTTGATGGTGGCTTCCCAACCGTTTGTCTTCTGCTTGCCGGCGTTCAGGGCCTCGCTTGTCACGCCCATGGAGCCCGGCGTGGTGATGATGGCGAGCAGCGGGTCGGTGTTCTTGATATAGTAGTCGAGCGTGAGGTTAAGGCGGTTGCCCAGTGTCGTGATGTCGGCACCCACGTTGTAGTTGATGGTCTCCTGCCATGCCAGTTCCTTGTTGCC
>CAZXGQ010000034.1:16653-27846 GCA_964640415.1 uncultured Prevotella sp. | reverse complement strand
CCTTGGCAGCACCTGTTGAGTTAGGAACGATGTTCTGAGCACCTGCACGTGAACGGCGGAGGTCACCCTTGCGCTGAGGACCGTCGAGAATCATCTGGTCGCCAGTGTAAGCGTGGATTGTAGACATGATACCAGACTGGATAGCTGCGTACTTGTTCAGAGTGTCAGCCATAGGAGCCAAGCAGTTTGTTGTGCAAGAAGCTGCAGAGATCACTGTGTCCTCTGGAGTCAGAGTCTTGTGGTTGGTGTTGTAAACGATAGTTGGGAGGTCCTTACCAGCAGGAGCAGAGATAACAACCTTCTTGGCACCTGCAGTGATGTGAGCAGAAGCCTTCTCCTTAGATGTATAGAAACCTGTGCACTCGAGAACGACGTCAACGCCGATCTCACCCCAAGGAAGCTCAGCTGCGTTTGGCTTAGCGTAGATAGTAATCTCCTTACCATCAACGATGATAGAGTTCTCTGTTGCCTCAACAGTGTGCTTGCCCTCGCCGTACTTGCCAGCGAAACCGCCCTGAGCAGTGTCATACTTCAGGAGGTGAGCCAACATCTTAGGAGAAGTCAGGTCGTTGATTGCGACCACTTCGTAACCCTCGGCCTCGAACATCTGACGGAATGCGAGACGGCCGATACGACCGAAACCATTAATAGCTACTTTAACATTTGCCATTTTACTTGTGTTTTATAGTTGTTAAAAAAATAACTGTCTATTGCCTTAACACATTTGTTAAACATGGGGAAGCTGTAGAATCTGTTGTTTATTAACTAACAATCCTAATTTTCCCTCTATACGTGTGCAAAGATACAAAGTTTTTTTTAATTTTGCAGACGAAAAGAGTATTAAATATATTAAAAAGAAGGGACAGAAAGGACTTGAGCGTTACCTCATGGCATGAATGTCCGTGAGTGTAACATAGACATTACAAATGGTCCTTATAGGGTAAGCAATTACACATTATTAAATATTAGATCCAATATGGGAAAGTTTATTAAAGAGTTCAAGGAATTTGCCGTCAAGGGCAATGCCGTAGACATGGCCGTTGGTGTTATCATAGGCGGCGCTTTTGGCAAAATCGTGAGCAGTATTGTTGACGACATCATCATGCCACCAATAGGCTGGCTCATCGGTGGTGTCAATTTCACTGATCTTAAGTTCACGTTGCCAACAGTGGAGATTCCTGGTGTAGAGAAGATGGCAGCCGCTACGATAAACTACGGCAATTTCATCCAGACCCTTCTCGATTTCGTAATCATCGCCTTCTGTGTATTCCTCTTGGTGAAGGGCATCAATGTGCTGGCTCGCAAGAAGAAGGAAGAACCTGCTGCGCCGGCACCTGCACCGGAACCGAGCAATGAAGAAAAACTTCTCGCAGAGATAAGAGACCTGCTGAAGGAGAAGAAGCAATAAGAGCATATAGGCTATAGACAAAATGGATGTCTATAGACAAGATGGACTGTCTATACCGGGGCTTTAACCATGTGGGGTGGGCAAGGGGTTCTGTCCTTCCCTTGCCGCTCCTGCATTGAGTATCTGGCAGGCTGCGCTCGGCGAACTCTGTGGTTAGCTGGGCGGCTTGCTGAAATCATTTGCGGATGTAGTCTTTTGACACCAAGTCGTAGTATAGCGATTCCAGTTCGCCGAGCGTGAGCAGTTCTACACTGTGCTCAATGGTGCGTATCAGCTCGTCGCGTCGAGCATCGTTGTCGCTGTCGAAAGACGTGAAAACCTTTGTCATGGCTATGCTTTTATATTTGAAGTGTTGGTTTGATTGCAAAGTTACAAATAAATAAGCGCACCAAAACAAATAGGACCACACATATTTATGTAGAAACGACGTCCTTAGGATGTTAATATAGTATCATTCTATTCAACCATTGTTCACGTTTGATTTATATCAAGATAGTATCATTAACTAAAAACATAGTGTCATTTGTTATCAAACTTTTGTAATAACTTTGCAATCGTTAAATAGCGGCGATGTTGTATCGAAAATACCTGAGAACGATACATTGCCCGCACTCCGGAGGGAGATTATACATTAACAACATATAATATATAATAGTAAATTTAAAACAAAACTTTTAAATCAATCACCTTATGAAAAAAGTAGTGATGCTCTTTTTGGCTCTTTTGTTAACGAGCCTAACATTCGCGCAGACGAAGGTGACCGGTAACGTGAAAGACGAAACCGGAGAACCCGTCATCGGCGCCACTGTGAGTGTCAAGGGTGCTAAAAGTGCTGGAGGCGTTACCGACTTCGACGGTAACTTCAGTATCAACGTTCCCAAAGGCGCGAAAGAAATTCTGGTGTCTTACATCGGCTATGTGACGGAGACCGTCAATGTTGCCGGCAAGACCAGCGTCAACGTGGTGATCCACGAAGACAAGCAGACCCTCAGCGAGGTCGTGGTTGTCGGATACGGTACGATGAAGAAGAGCGACCTTGCCGGTGCTTCCGCTTCAATGGACGAGAAGACGTTGAAGTCAGCTCCAATCACCAACGTAGACCAGGCTTTCGCAGGACGTGTCTCCGGTGTGACAGCCACACAGACATCAGGTCAGCCGGGTTCTGCAGTGTCGGTGAACGTGCGTGGTATCGCCACTATCAATGCCAACACCGAACCGCTCTACGTAGTCGACGGTGTGATCTACAACTCACAGAGCAACAGCGGATCGTCACTCGGTCTCGGTGATGCTCTCGGTAACGGTTCCCACACAGCCGTATCCCCCCTCTCGCTCATCAACCCCTCTGATATCGTGAGCATGGAAGTGCTCAAGGATGCATCTGCAACAGCCATCTACGGTTCGCAGGGTGCCAATGGTGTTGTGCTCATCACCACAAAGAAGGGTAAGGCCGGTGAGGCAAAGTTCTCTTACAGCGGTTCGGTAGCAGCAAACCGTCAGACCAAGCGTCTTGACATGCTCAACCTGCGCGAGTTTGCGCAGTACTACAACACTCTTGCCGACCAGGGCGAAATCTCACAGCCCGACAAGAGCTTCAGCGATCCTTCAATCCTTGGTGTCGGTACCAACTGGCAGGACGCAGTGTTCCGCACAGCTTGGCAACATTCTCACCAGATTGCTGCAGAAGGCGGTACAGACAAGGTGAACTACTATGTGTCAGGCAGCTATGCCGATCAGGAAGGTACAATCCTTGGCAGCGATTTCACTCGTTTCTCGGTGCGTGTCAATCTCAGTGCCCAACTAAAGAAGTGGCTCAAGCTGGGTGTGAACACCACATTTGCAAAGACCAACGAAAGTCTGAAGCTCGCCGATGGTGACGAAGGCCTTATCAGCTACTCACTCACCACAACTCCCGATATACCTATTTATAATATAGACGGAAGCTACTCAAGCGTATCGAAGGAAGGTTACACCAATCCTAACCCAATCGCCATGGCTCTTATGGATGACATCCTGCTCGGCCGACAGACCCTGAACGGCAGCATCTTCGCCGACATCACTCCCATCAAGAACCTGACATGGCATGTCCAGCTCGGTTACGACATCAACTCATCTAAGGCTGAGACATACAAACCGAAAGTAGACCTTGGTACATGGACCCGCGACAACAACCAGAGCCGCATACAGAAAAACAGTGCCAACTACTGGTCGCTCAACAACTACTTGACTTACAACTTCAACATCCAGAAGCACAGCATTTCTGCCATGCTCGGTCAGGAGTGCTGGGAGTCGAAGTACGACTATGCATCTGTCTACAACACCAGCCTCCCCAGCGACATCGTGCACAACCCGACCCTCGGTTCCGGTAAGGCAGAGATCAACTCAGGATGGGGAAGTTCTTCTATGGCTTCATTCTTCACCCGTGAGACCTACAACTTCGACGACCGCTACCTGTTGACCTACACCTACCGCTACGACGGTAGTTCAAACTTCGGTCCCAACAAGCGTTGGGCAGGTTTCCACTCAGTAGCAGCCGCATGGCGCTTCTCCAACGAGAAGTTCATCCAGAAGTTTGCCGGCACATGGCTCACCAATGGTAAACTCCGTCTCGGATGGGGTCAGACCGGTAACTCAGGTATCGGCAGTTACAAGTGGGGATCGGCAATGGGCGTAATGCAGACTGGTCTGGGTACAAGTTACAAGCCCGCCAACCTCAAGAACCTCGACATCAAGTGGGAAACACAGGAGCAGATCAACGTAGGTCTCGACCTCGGCTTCCTCAACAACCGCATCAACTTCACCTTCGACTGGTACAAGAAGGAGTCTAAGGACATGCTTATGCAACTTATCCTTCCCTCTATCATGGGTACCAGCGGTAACGCATCATCTGCACTCGCAGCACCTTACGGCAACTACGGTACCATCCAGAACACCGGTATCGAAATGGCCCTCAACGTGAAGCCCGTCGTGACCAAGGTCTTCGAGTGGTCATCAGAGGTGACCTTCTCTATCAACCGCAACAAACTGAAGAGCCTCTCCGGCAGTACCGCCATCCTGGGCTACGGTCAGTGGACCGACGTGGTAGCACGTTCTGTCCCCGGCGAGTCACTCTACAACTTCTATGGCTACCAGGTAGAAGGTATCTACCAGTCATTTGAGGACATCATCAACTCTCCGGTCAACACCCTGCAGAAGAACAACCCCACCGAAACCGAAAACGGCAAGACGGTATGGAGCAAAGATCCTACTTTGTATAGCCGCACCAACACCACATACGTTGGCGATATCAAGTACAAGGACGTGAACGGCGACGGCATCATCGACGAGAACGATAAGACAAACATCGGTTCACCGCTGCCTAAGTTCACCTTTGGTTGGAACAACACTTTCAACTACAAGAACTTTGACTTGAACATCTTCATCAACGGTAGCGTTGGCGGCAAGGTCGGCAACTACATGAAGATGAAGCTTACCCACATGAACTCGGCTTGGACCAACCAGCTCGTTGACGTAAACAACCGTGCCATTCTCACCACAAAGGACGGAACAAAGGGAACCAACTGGTACAACGACATCTCAAATGTAGTTGTTGCCAATGCCGACGCCACTATGCCTCGTGCCACCCTCAACGACCCGAACGACAACGACGCTTGGAGCAGCCGTTACATTGAGGACGGTTCATATGTGCGCCTAAAGAGCATCACTCTCGGATACACATTCGACCAGAAGCTCATACGCCGCATCGGACTCACCAACCTCCGACTCACACTCAACGCCAGCAACCTTTGGACTATCACCGGATACTCAGGCTACGACCCGGAAGTTGGTCTCTCGACCCAGAGCTCAAACGTGTTCGGTCTTGACAACGGCCGCTATCCATCGCCGACATCCGTCACCTTCGGTCTGAACTTATCATTCTAACGCCTAAAAAGATTTGCAACTATGAAAATCAAGAACATAAAATATGCAGCAGTTGCCCTGATGCTCGGCATGGGAATGACGTCGTGCAGCGACTTCCTCGACCGTCCGGTAGAAGACAACTACAACACTGAGAATTTCTATGATGGTGACGATGCCTGCATCTCGGGCGTCAACTACCTCTACAATTCTCCTTGGTACGACTTCCAGCGTGGCTTCATCAAGGTCGGTGAGGTGATGTCAGGAAACATGTACTGGGGTTCAAGCCCCTACCTGAACTTCTCTACCAACGGTACTGACAACGACCTCGTCAATATGTCCTACTCGCTTTGGGCCGTTATCGGACACGCCAACACCGTATACGAGTCACTGCAGAATGCCAAGAACTGCTCAGAGACTACCCGCAACCAGTGCATGGGCGAGTGTCTCGCATGGAAGGCCATGGCCTACTTCTATCTGGCACGCACCTTCGGCGATGTGCCTATCATACACAGCAATTCAGCCACTCTGAGTGCCGGTGACTACAACACGTTGTCAAAGGTAGAGAAGTCTGACGTCTACGACTACATCGTGCTCACCCTCGAGAAGGCCATCGAACTGCTGCCCTCTACCAAGAGCACTTCCGGCCGCATCGACAAGTACTGCGCCGAGGGTCTGCTCGCCAAGGTATATCTGACCAAGGCCGGTGTGACCGGAACACTCAGCAAGGACGACCTCTCAAAGGCTGCTGAGTATGCCAAGGACGTGATCGAGAACTCCGGTCGCGAACTCATGGAGAACTATTCTGACATCTTCCGCGGCAAAAACCGCTTCTGCGATGAGATTCTGATTGCATGGCGCTGGACCGTAGGTGCAAACTGGACCGGCCAGAACACGCTGCAGAGCGACCTCGCTCCCGTCGGCTTCGATGAGAACGGTGACTGCTGGGGTGGATATGTAGGCCCGTCGGTTGACCTGATGGACGCTTTCGGCGTATCACCTGCCGACAACCCCTCTACCCGTCTTGACAAAGATACCCGTCGCAAGGCTACCATCATGATGGCCGGCGACACCTACGACTACTTCTGGCGCGACAGAACGATGGACAACGGACAGAAGGGCTTCAACTACCTGCAGTTCCTCTATGACAAGGAGTACAACTCTTCTTCTACCGGCAAACTCCAAAGTGCCACGGGTGCCAATAACGTGAAGCATCTCTATGGCGACAACGCAGACCATGAGGAAGAATACGGTATGGCTACTGCCTATATGAAGAGCGCTGTGCCTACTCCTATTCTCCGTCTTTCCGACGTCTACCTCATCTATGCCGAGGCTGAAGTATTGTTGGGCAACCCCAGCGAAAAACTTGCACGGGATTGCTACAACCATGTACACGGCCGTGGCGTGAACTGGTCTGATCCCGACAAAACCTCGCTCACCTTCGACGACATTTGGAAGGAGCGCCGTCTCGAATTCGCAGGTGAGGGCGACCGCTGGTACGACTTCGTACGCCGCAGTTACTACGACGTAGACGCTTGTATCAAGGAACTCAAGGCCCAGCGCCGCAACTCCCTGTTCAACGTCGACGATGCCTACAAGGCTTACTATGAGTCAGGTTATGCTACATGGGACGGTTCCAAGATACAGTACGATACCAACACTGCTGTGCCTAATGTCACTGCAAAAAGTTTCACACTGCCCTTCCCGACAGAGGACGTATCTCTGAACCCCAACCTCGGCAGCAACGCAGAACCGATACACGTAGACGTGCGCAGCACATACAGTTATTAATCACTTCAAACGATTATCACTATGAAAATCAAAAATATAAACAAGGCAATGTTTGCCGTGGCCCTCGCTGCTGCGTCTGCAGGTTTAGCATCATGCGAAGACCAGCCCGACAAGTATGAGACCACTGGCGGCAAGCCTACCATCAACTATATCCGCCCAGTTGATGTGGCTTCAAAGGACTCGCTCCTTACTGAAGCTTCAATGAGCAACACGATCTGTATTGTGGGCAGCAACCTGCGTAGCGTGAAGCAAATCGACTTCAACGACCAGACCGCCACGCTCAACACCAGTTACATGACCGACAACACCATCATCGTGACTGTGCCGAAGAACATCCCAGATGTGGTGACCGACAAGATCTACTTCATCACCACATCGCAGGATACCGTGACCTACGACTTCAAGGTGACCGTTCCCGCACCAACCATCAGCTCTATGAGCAACGAGTGGGCTGCAGCAGGCGAAGAGGTGACGATAAAGGGTGACTACTTCCTCGATTACGACAACTATCCATTGTCTATCAGAGTGGGTGAAGACTACATGCTCAATGCTTCTGACCTGAAGATCACAAAGACAGGCATCACCTTCAACATGCCTGCCGACATGCCTGAGCACGAGAGTATCTACATCACCACAAAGTATGGTACTACAAAGGCTCCGTTCCAGTATAAGGACGAGCGCGGCATGCTCTTCGACTTCGATACACCTAACGCAGTTACCGGCGCGGTGCTCGGCAACCACGGATGGCACAACCAGGTGATCCAAAGCGACGAGACATCACTCAAGGGCAACTATCTGCTGCTCGGTAACAACAGTATGGGTGCCAGCGGTGGCTGGAACGACACCAACTTCTCCTTCGAGTACTGGGCCGGAACATGGAACAACGACTTCACCGGCGACGGTGTGAAACTCTGCGACGTGGCCGACTTCAGCAACTGGGAGAACAAGAGCCTCAAGTTCGAGATGCTCGTACCCTCAACCAATCCCTGGCAGGCTGCTGCCATGCAGGTGATCTTCGCCGGTACAGACAAGATCGTTTACTACAACGCCAACAACGACTTCTTCCATGTGCAGGGCGACCTGAGCCGTGCGCTCTACATGCCTTGGAACAGCAATGGTGGCAGTTACGATACCGGCGACAAGTGGGTGACCGTGACCATCCCGTTCACTGACTTCGCTTACGACTGGGACGGCAACAAACTCAACTCTACCTTCAAGAGCGTAGAAGACTTCGCCAGCCTCAACATCTTCGTGGTAAACGGATCTTACAACGACAAGTCCGTCATCCCATCGGGAACCGACTGTACGCCTATCATCAAGATCGACAACATCCGTGTGGTTCCCAACAAGTAAAACATCTTCTAACAAAGTAGCTTTATGAAAACAATAAATAAGTTTTTCGCCATGTTGGTGGTAGCCCTCGCAGGGCTGTCATTGACAGCGTGCAGCGACGGCGACGACCTCTCAACCGACCAGTACGGCAACGAGGTGACCCTCAATGCCTTCGGTCCGTGCCCCGTTCTGCGTGGCGGCACACTCTACTTCTATGGTTCAAACCTCGACCAAGTGAGCGAGGTAGACCTCCCTGGAGCCGATGCCATCACCTCAATCGAGGTCCTGCAGTCAGGCCGCGAGAGCAAGATCTCCATCATGGTGCCTGTTGAGAAGTGCGACACCGGTAAGGTTGTGCTCAAGACCCAAAAGGGTGGCACAATCACCTCTGTCACTCCCGTTACCTATCGCGAAGACGTAGAGTTCACCAACTTCTATGTAGGCGACAACGAAAACAATCTCGTTGGTAGCGTAGGCGACATCGTAACTATCAAGGGCGACTATCTCAACCTCATGCATGGCGTCATCTTCCAGGAGAACGACACCATCAAGGAGGAAGACTTCATCGCACACGACCGCTACACCATCAAGGTGGCCATCCCTGTTGAGGCAAAGACCGGTGTCATCAAAGTCACCGACCTCGCAGCAGAGCCTTCAGAGCTTGAGAGCAAGGAGGCCATCACCATCAATCTGCCCGAAGTGAAGGGCTTGTCTGCCGAGACCGTGAAGGCCGGCAACACCATCACTATCAAGGGTGCAGACCTCGACCAGATCGCAAGCGTTGAGTTCACCGGCGCCACTGTAGACGCTGCCGACTTCAAGTCACAGTCGGCTACAGAGATCACCGTGACCGTGCCAGAAAAGGCAACCGACGGTGAGGTGACCCTCGTAACCAAGAGCGGTGTTGATATTCCTGCCGGAAGCATCACTACCGTTGTTCCTACCAATCTCTCTGCAGCTCCAGCACCCGTGAAGAACGGTGCAGAAATTACCATCACCGGTAAGGACCTTGACCTCGTGACCGCTATCTCCTTCCCCAATGCTGACGGTGCTGACGCCAAACTCAAGGTGACCGCCACCAAGGTGACCGCTACCGTACCTGAGACCGCTCAGGAAGGTGACATCACCCTCACTCTGGCTAACGGCAAGACCGTGACAGTGGCCTACACCCTCGTGAAGCCAACAGTCACCGCTTGCAATCCTTCAGAGTTGACAGCAGGCGACCGCGTAATCATCAAGGGTACCGACCTCGACCTCGTACAGAGCATCACCTTCCCAGGTGACGAGGCCCAGACCGTAGAGACCTTCTCTGCACAGAACGCATCGGCTATCGGCCTCACAGTGCCCGCAGCTGCTTCTGGAACAGGTCTCACGCTCAACCTGAAGAACGGTACATCAGTAGAGATTAGCGGAACGCTGACCATCAAGGCCGCCACTGCTCCTGCCATCTCTTCTATCGATCCTTCAGAGGCTGTTGCCGGTGAGAAGATCACCATCAAGGGTAAGAACCTGCAGAATGTACAGACCCTCTACATCGGTTCATACAAGGTGACACGCTACACCTCTCGCACCAACACCGAGATTGTGTGCACCGTGCCAACTACTGCTCAGCCCGGTTCATACAAGGTCATCATCGAAGACCTTGACGGCGCCAAGACCGAAGCCTACGACTTTAAGGTCGTTCCTGCCGAGAAAGATATAGCTACCGTAACCGCCAATATGGACGGTTCGGCCATCACCTATCCTTTCAACCTCACATGGGGTGACGACGGCCGCTTCCGCATCATGAAGGCCGACCTCAACAAGTGGGGTGTGAAGAAGGGTTCCAAGCTCATCTTCTACAAGGAGCAGGGCGCTACCGGTCAGGTACAGATCAACGATGCCAACTGGGGCAATATCTGTACTCCGGCTGACTGGAGCGGTACTGACAGCAAGGTAGAGGTAGTGTTCGACGACGCCATGATGACAGCCCTCACAACCTCCGACGGTTGGAGCGACACCGCATTCATCATCCAGGGTGACCTGAAGAGCATCACCAAGATAGCCTTCCTGCCATAAGGCAACCTGAAACGACACATTATTATTTATAATAAACAACGGACCTGTGGCGCGGTAGCACGCGCTTGCCGCACCACGGGTCTTTCTTCAACAAGATAACACAATCAGAATATGAAAAGACTGGCATTGACATTTTGTATGGCATTGGGCTGTCTGCTGACACGCGCCGCCGACGGCAAGTCGTTGTTTGTCTCGTTCAACGACGGCACAAGAGTGGAGTTTGCTCTGTCGACAACTCCCGACATCTCGTTTGCCAACGACAAGATGACCGTGGCCACCACAGCCACCACCGCATCCTACGAGCTGTGGACCGTGACCTCCTTCACCTATGGCGCCACCACAGGCATCAGCCATACGGAGACAGGACGCATGACAGTTGAGGGCGACCATATAGTCATCGATGGCAACGCCAACAAAGTGACTGCATATTCCATCGACGGCAAAGCCGCTCATGTCACAACGTCAGTGACAGGCGACAAAACCCTCGTATCTCTTGACACCCTGCACAAGGGCGTGTATATCATAAAAGTAAACAACAAAGCCATCAAAATCACCAGAAGATGAAAAATCTCTTACTCTCAGCCATGGTCATGATGGCCTCTATTGCTACCTTTGCACAAAAGGAAGGCGACAAAATCACAATCAACACCTCAGACGGCAAACAGACCGAATGGAATCTCGCCGGTGAGAACAACACTATCTCATCGATG
>CAZXGQ010000034.1:12017-16553 GCA_964640415.1 uncultured Prevotella sp. | reverse complement strand
CGGCAAACAGACCGAATGGAATCTCGCCGGTGAGAACAACACTATCTCATCGATGAAGCATAGCGCCGACGGCAATCTCGACATCTATGTCAAAGGATTGGAAGACTTCGGTGCATGGGAAACCTATGACGTAAGCAAGATAAACAACATCGCCTTCTCCGTCTATCATGAGAGTGATGTCAGCGATGTGACGCTCGCCGACGCCTCTGCAACACAAGCCACCAAGCGCCTCTACAAGTATCTGCAACTCAACTATGGAGCAAAGACTCTTTCGAGCGTTGTAGCCAACGTAAGTTGGAATCACACTGAAGCCGACAAAATATACCAGGCAACGGGCAAGTACCCTGCTATCAACTGCTACGACTTCATTCAGATATACGTGCCGGACAACAACGGCTGGATCGACTACACCAACCTCACCCCTGTGACCGAGTGGGCTGACGCCGGCGGACTGGTGTCACTCATGTGGCACTTCATGGTGCCCAAGTCACAGTCTACGACTATCGGAACAGACGGCAGCGGATGCACCTGCACCCCATCAGAGACCACCTTCCGCGCCAGCAACGTTTTCACCTCCGGTTCATGGGAGAACAAATGGTTCTACCAAGAGATGGACAAGGTGGTGGACGTGCTCCTCAAACTGCAGGACGCAGGCATCTCAGCCACATGGCGTCCGTTCCACGAGGCCGCCGGCAATGCCGAACTGAAGTCGGGTGCATCATGGGGAACGTCATGGTTCTGGTGGGGCTACGACGGTGCCGACACCTTCAAGAAACTCTGGCAGACCATGTTCAACTACTTCCAGTCGAAAGGTGTACACAACCTCATCTGGGTATGGACAACACAGAATTACAACGGCGATGCCACTACATACAACAACGATGCCGACTGGTATCCCGGCGATGCATACGTTGACATCATCGGCCGCGACCTCTATGGATATACCGTAGCCCAACAGGCACAGGAGTTCAAGGAGATACAGGTACGCTACCCCGACAAGATGGTGACACTCGCAGAGTGCGGCGTCAGCGACGGAACAGAAACAGCCGACGTGCAGACTGCATGGGAGGCCGGTGCAAAGTGGAGTTATTTCATGCCTTGGTACGGCACAAGCATGCCCAGCAACGACTGGTGGAAGACCGTGATGAGCAGCAAGAATGTCATCACCCGCGACCAAGTCAACCTCAATGCCACATATGTGGAGGAAGCCGCCCAGGATGCCTGCGTCAATATGGGTATGGGCACAAGCTTCGGCAACTGCATGGAGTCAGTCGACATGAGCAAGAACATGACTGACAACACAGTGGAGGAGTTTGAGACATGCTGGGGCCAGCCCGTGACCACCAAAGCCATGGTGGATTACCTCAAGAAGAACGGTTTCAACTCAGTGCGTATACCCGTGACATGGTTCCAGCATATGGACGCCGACGGCAATGTGCAGAAGGAGTGGATGGACCGCGTACAGGAGATTGTCGACTACGCGATGGACAATGACATGTACTGCATCATCAATGTGCACCATGACACTGGCGCCGACCCTGACGACAAGAGTTACTCTCACTGGGTCAAGGCAGACGCTGACAACTATGCACAGAACAAGGAGAAGTTCGAGAAACTCTGGACACAGATTGCCACACGCTTCGCTTCATACAACCAGCGCCTCCTCTTCGAGGGCTACAATGAGATGCTCGATGCCAACAGCAGTTGGACAGCTCCTGCCGACGGCAGCGAGTGTTACACCGCCTTGAACAACTATGCGCAGAGCTTCGTCAATGCAGTGCGCGCTACCGGCGGCAACAACGCCACACGCAACCTAATCATCAATGCCTATGCAGGCAAGAACGAGGAACTGGCCATAAAGAACCTCACGATGCCTACCGACAAAACGGAAGGACATCTTATCTTCGAAGCCCACTCTTACGACCCTTGGGACTGGTTTGTCACGAAGGGCGCATGGGACTCTGAGTGCCAAAAATATGTCACCGATATGTTTGCCCGCTTGAAGACCTACTTCATCGATAAGGGCTATCCTGTAATCATCGGCGAGTATGGCACACATGGCAGCAAGAGCGTCAGCAGTTCTAGCTCATCATCGCAGATACAGGCTGCCGCCGACCAGGCCGCACAGATGGTGAAGGAGGCTAAAGCTGTTGGAGCAGCCACTTTCTACTGGTCGAGCATCTACGAGGGTTCTGACCGCACCGTGCCACAGTGGTCACTCTCCACCGTGGTTGAGGCCATGAAGAAAGCATATAACGAGTAGATTACCACATCTGCATAATAGTGCCGGGCCAGACTATTGAGGCCGGGCCGGCACCATTACAAACCTATAAATTCAAAGGCGTACAGAGTCTATCTGACAACGCCCATACAATCACTATGAAAAAATCAGCACTATTCCTGGCACTCGCCTTCATTGTCGCGACCCTCTGCTCATGCGGAGGCAAGAAAAAGTCGTACGACGAACTGGCTTCAAGCGGACTCACTACCCGCACCGAAAACCTGAAGGAGAACATCAAGGCATACGCCGCCAAGGGTACCATCGTCGGTCAGATCAACGGCACCATTCAGGGCATCGGTTGGCAGTGCGACAGCGACCGCAGCGACATACACAGTGTATGTGGCGACCGTCCTGCAGCCGTGGACTACGAACTGGCTGGCATAGAGCGTGGCAGCAAGACCAATGCTGACGGTCTTCCCTTTGATGCCATACGTCAGGATGTGCTTCACAACTTCCGCCGCGGAGCTCTCGTCACCATGCAGTGGACCGCTCCCGACTTTAAGGGCGATGACGATCTGCTCTCACAGTATGTCAAGCGTTTGGCCGACTACCTCGGCACCCTTCACGACGAGTACGGCATCAAGGCTCCCGTCGTGCTTTACCTCTATCCGCTCAACGGCAAGGCGTGGTACGACCGTCTGTCGAGCGACGACTACACTTCTTTATATAAGAAAACTCAAGATCTGCTCGACGAAGAAGACGTGACCAATGTGGTCTACGGCTACGCCGAGAGTTACCCTTCCACCCAATTCCTCACACGCTACCCCGACAACAATATCGACGTGATCTGTGCCACATGCGTGCAGACTGTCGGTGCTCAGTCGAAAGACTACGCCCGTCTGCTTGACGAGATGGTGGTCAAGGCCCAGTCGTTCGCACAGGAGCACAACAATGCGATAGGCGTCGTGGTGGGGCAAGAGTCGTTGCCCGATTCTGTAATCTTCTCGCAGACTCTCCTTCCCCTGCTTCGCAAACACCGTTTGTCTTACCTGATGTTCGGTGCCAACCGTGGCGACTTCAAGGACGGACACTACTGCATACCTTTCCCCGGCGACGGCAACAGCTTGATACAGGACTTCATGCAGTTCTACAACAATGAGACCACCATCTTCATGAGACGGCTCAACGGTCTCTATCTCAAACATTGAAAACTTACAAAATAACTTACCATACAGCTAAATAACCATGAAAAGAATATTCGCAACCCTATGCCTGCTTATGTGTCTCTGCCTTGTTGCTACAGATGCACAGATACGAGGCAACAACATCACCGTCACCGTCACTCCCGACCACAAGGACTGGAACTACAAGATAGGTGAGAAGGCTACGTTTGTAGTCAACGTGCTCCGCTCGGGCACGCTTATCGACGGTGCCGTCATCGACTATGAAGCCGGCCCCGAGATGTATCCGGAAGTAAAGAAGAAGGGTGTCACCCTCAAGGACGGTACTATGCGCTGGACTGGCACAATGAAGAAGGCTGGCTTCTATCGCGTCAAGGTCACTGCCCATGTAGGCGGCAAGGACTATGAGGGACTCTGCACGGCGGCTTTCTCGCCCGAGCAACTGCAGCCCACAACAGTGAATCCTTCCGACTTCGATTCGTTTTGGTCTTCCACCCTTGACGAGGCACGCAAGGTGTCGCTAGAACCGACCCGCCGTCTGCTGCCCGAACGTTGCACTGACCAAGTCAACGTCTATGAGGTCAGCTTCCAGAATATCCGCCAGAACAGCCGTACCTACGGCATACTCTGCATCCCGACCAAGCCCGGCAAATATCCAGCTCTGCTCCGCGTGCCCGGTGCCGGTGTACGTCCTTACCAGGGCGACGTGTGGACTGCATCGCAAGGTGCCATCACCCTTGAAATCGGTATCCATGGCGTGCCTGTGACTATGGAACAGAAAGTCTACGACAACCTCATGGAGGGTGCGGTCAACTGCTATTGGGAAGCCAACATGGACTCGCGCGAGCGCCAGTACTACAGACGTGTTGTCGTCGGTGCCGTGCGTGCCATCGACTATATTGCATCGCTCGACGAGTGGAACGGCAAGTCGCTTGGCGTGACCGGCAGTTCGCAGGGCGGATTCCTCTCGCTTGCCTGTGCCGCACTCGACAAGCGTGTCACCTTCTACGGAGCCGTGCATGCTGCCCTCTGCGACCACACCGCTTCACTGAAAGGCGTGGCTTGCGGCTGGCCCCACTATTTCTACTATGACGTGAAGCATGCCGACCCGAAGAAGATCGAGACATCACGCTA
>CAZXGQ010000034.1:0-12007 GCA_964640415.1 uncultured Prevotella sp. | reverse complement strand
GGTGTCAACTTCGCCCGCCGCATACAGTGCCCGGGCTGGTTCTCATTCGGCTACAACGACGAAGTAGTGCCTCCCACCACGGCCTTTGCAACCTACAACACGGTGACAGCTCCAAAGGAGGTGCACGTCTACCAACTCACCGGCCACTATTGGTATCAGGAACAGTGGGACGAGTGGGAAAATTGGCTGCTCCAACAAATGGGCCTACGCTGACCCTTACATTCCCTGCAGAGAAACAAGCAACCACCCAAACAAACAATGTGAAACGTAACCGATATTAGCAATTATGGCAATGACAAATATGACATCCGGCGCCCAAGACAATAGCCGCCCAACATATAAAGATCCCTCCGCTCCGATAGAGCGTCGAGTAGACGACCTTCTCTCACGTATGACCCTTGAAGAGAAGGTAGGACAGATGAACCAGCTCGTGGGCATCGAACATTTCAAGTTCAACTACGAGTCCATGTCGGCCGAAGATTTGGCCACCAATACCGCCAGCGCCTTCTATCCTGGATTCACCGTGGAAGACATAGAGAAGATGACAACCGACGGACTTATATCGTCGTTCCTTCACGTGCTCACTCTTGAGGAGGCCAATTCATTGCAGCGCCTTGCCATGAAGAGCCGCTTGCAGATACCATTGCTTATCGGCATCGATGCCATCCACGGCAATGCCAAGTGCCAGAACAATACGGTATATCCTACAAATATCGGTTTGGCCTCGTCGTTTGACGTACCCATGGCTTACAAAATAGCGCGAGAGACAGCAGCTGAGATGCGTGCAATGAACATGCACTGGACGTTCAACCCCAACGTTGAGGTAGCCCGCGACGGCCGTTGGGGCCGCTCCGGCGAGACGTTCGGCGAGGATCCGTATCTCGTGACGCTGCTCGGCGAGGCCACCACACGCGGCTATCAAGGCAATCTCGATACCGACAAGGACGTGCTCGCTTGTGTTAAGCACTTTGTTGGCGGGTCCTATTCCGTCAACGGCACCAACGGTGCGCCCTGCGACGTGTCGGAGCGTACCCTACGTGAGGTGTTCTTCCCCTCGTTTGAGGCTTCTGTGAAAGCAGGTGGCGCTACGGTGATGATGTCGCACAACGAGCTCAACGGCGTTCCCTGCCACACCAACCGCTGGCTCATGCAGGACATCCTGCGCCGCGACTGGGGCTTCAAGGGCTTCGTCGTGAGCGACTGGATGGACATCGAACACTGCGTCGACCAGCACTTCACCGCAAAGGACAACAAAGAAGCTTTCCTGCAGAGCATCAATGCCGGCATGGATATGCACATGCACGGCCCCGAATGGCAGGAAGCTGTCGTCGAGTTGGTGCACGAAGGAAAGATCAGCGAGGAGCGTATCGACGAATCGGTACGCCGCATACTCGATACCAAGTTCCGCCTCGGACTCTTCGAGCATCCTTATGTGACCGAAGAGGAGCGCGACAGCGTCATCAACGACCCTGTACACAAGGCTACGGCTCTCGAAGCATCGCGCAACTCCGTCGTTCTGCTCAAGAACGAGGGCAACCTGCTGCCTCTCGACTCAAAGAAATACAAGAAAGTACTCGTTACCGGCATCAATGCCAACGACCAGAACATCATGGGCGACTGGAGCGAAGTGCAGCCCGACGACAAGGTGACTACTGTGCTCAAAGGTCTCCGTCAGATTGCCCCCGACACCCAGTTTGAGTTTGTCGACCAGGGCTGGGATCCGCGCAACATGTCGCAGGACAAGGTTGATGAGGCCGTGGAAAAAGCCAAAGAGTGCGATCTCAACATCGTCTGCTGCGGCGAATACATGATGCGTTTCCGTTGGCTCGAGCGCACCAGCGGCGAGGACACCGACCGCGACAACCTCGACCTCGTGGGTCTCCAGGATGAACTCATCCGACGCATCAACGAGACCGGCAAGCCTACCATCCTCGTCATCATCAGCGGCCGCCCATTGTCGGTGAACTATGCAGCAGAAAACGTGCCTGCCATAATCAACGCCTGGGAACCCGGACAATTTGGCGGTCAGGCTATTGCTGAGATCATCTACGGCAAGGTCAATCCTTCGGCCAAGCTCGCCATGACCATGCCACGCTCAGCCGGACAGATCTCTACATGGTACAACCACAAGGCATCGGCCTTCTTCCATCCTGTTGTCTGTGGCAAGTCTACTCCGCTATATCCCTTCGGCTACGGCCTGAGCTATACCACCTACGAGTACAGCAACCTTCGTCTCTCCGCTTCCACCATACCGGCGGACGGTAGTCTGAAGGCCACTGTCACCATCACCAACACCGGCCAACGCGACGGTGTGGAGATAGCCCAGATGTACATCAACGACTGCGTGTCGTCGGTGGCGCGTCCGGTCAAGGAGCTCAAAGGCTTCGAGCGCGTGGCGTTGCGTGCCGGCGAGTCGAAAGACGTGACCTTTGACATCACTCCTGACAAACTCTCTTTCTACGATATCGACATGCGTCGCACCGTAGAGCCCGGCGACTTCGAAGTGATGGTGGGCGGATGCAGCGACGATGCATCGCTCCTCAAGACCACATTCACTGTAGAATAACAAAAGCATAATCTTTCCGAATAAACGAAAAAGACATACCGACTATGAAGAAACTGTTGACAACCGTTGTCCTCCTTCTTGCCTTTGCCGCCGCCTATGCCGGTCATCCCGTGAAAGAGTGGGGACAACTGCAAGTGAAGGGCTCACAGCTCTGCGACCAGAACGGCAATCCCGTCGTGCTGCGTGGCGTGAGCTTCGGCTGGCACAACCTCTGGCCGCGCTACTATACCAAGAAGACCGTGAAGTGGCTCGCCGACGACTGGCATGCCAATGTCATACGCGCTGCCATGGGCATACAGCTTGAGGAGAACTATCTTGAATTTCCCGAACATGCCTTGAAGTGCATCACTACAGTTGTTGATGCAGCAATAAAGAACGACCTATACGTCATCATCGACTGGCATGCACACACGCTGCACACAGAGGAGGCCAAAGCCTTCTTCGGCCAGATGGCACAGAAGTACGGCAAATATCCCAACGTCATTTACGAACTCTACAATGAACCGGTCGAGGACTCGTGGGACGACCTCAAGGCTTATGCCTCCACCGTCATTGCCGAGATACGCAAGTACGATCCCGACAATATCATCCTCATGGGCTGCCCCCACTGGGACCAGGACATCGACAAGTGTGCTGCAAGTCCTATCAAGGGCGTGAGCAACGTGATGTACACCCTTCACTTCTACGCTGCCACCCATAAGGACTATCTGCGCGAGCGTCTGGCCAAGGCAGTCGACGGCGGTTTGCCTGTGTTCGTGTCGGAGAGTGCCGGCATGGAAGCCTCAGGCGATGGACCGCTCGCTCCAGAGGAGCATCAGAAGTGGATCGACCTGCTCGAAGCCAAGAAGGTGAGTTGGGTCAACTGGTCCATCTCCGACAAGAACGAGACATGCTCCATGATTCTCCCCTCGGCCAATCCCGAAGGCAAGTGGACAGAAAAGCAACTCAAGCCTTGGGGACAACTCGTGCGCAGCACACTGAGAAAATACAATCCGTAACTTTGAATAACTATATCATATAATATACGTATGAAAAAACTTATGGCAACACTCGCATCGCTCGCCGTGGCAACCACAATCTCGGCAGCATCGCGCCAACCGGCTATATCGCTTATCAACCGCCTCTCAGCTATCCAAAAGCAGGGCATTATGATAGGCCATCAAGACGACCCCGTCTACGGATGCTCGTGGAAGTGGGACGAAGGACGCTCCGATGTCAAGGATGTCTGCGGCGACTATCCTGCCGTGATGGGCTTCGACCTCGGTCACCTCGAACTTGGTAACGACAAAAACCTCGACGGCGTGCCCTTCGACCGCATACGCAAGGAAGCTGTAGCCCAGCATAATCGTGGCGGCATTGTCACCATCAGTTGGCACCCCGACAATCCTGTCACGGGCAAGAGTGCATGGGACTTCGAAGGCGATGTGCTGACGAAGATTCTCCCTGGCGGAAAACTCCATGCCACGTTTGACAAGTGGCTCGGACGTGTGGCTACCTTCCTCAACTCGCTCAAGACCGCCGACGGCAAGAAGATTCCTGTCATCTTCCGTCCCTGGCACGAGATGAGCGGCGGATGGTTCTGGTGGGGTGAAGGACGCTGCACCACTGCACAATACAAGCAGCTCTACCGCTACACTTACAAATTCCTGAGCAATAAAGGATGCAGCAACCTCGTGTGGGGCTACTCGCCCAACCTTGCCGACGAGACCGAGACCGTAGCCCACTACGAGAAATACTATCCCGGTGACGACGTGGTCGACCTGCTCGGCGTAGACATCTACCAGCGCGAGCCCAAGAACGAGCAATACCAGCAGTGGCTCCGCAGCGAGCTCGACGTGGTGAAGGCCGTAGGCGAAAGCCACCGCAAGCTCATCGCCCTTACCGAGACCGGCTACAACGATATCCCCGACTCTACATGGTTCACGCAGACCATCTTCCCTGTGCTCAAGGAGTATCCCGTATGCTATGTGCTCTTCTGGCGCAATGCCTGGGACAATCCTACGGAGAACTATATCGCGGCTCCCGGCAAGACGTCGGAGCAGGACTTCAAGCGTCTCTATGCTGATCCTACATCCCTCTTTGCCCGCGACATCGCCAACATCAAGAAATAAGTGGGGGAGAGGTGCATGCCGCCTCACATTGTTATCACCCCTATCAAGAATGTATCAATAAGAAAAATAACGTTTTTAGAAACCATAAACTATCCAGCAATGACTGATTTTGAAAAGAAAGTAGAAGAACTCCGTGCCCATCACGAGGCACTCCTCACCCGTAAGAACACCCCGAAGCCTTGGGGTAACGGAATATACACCAAGTATGAGTATCCCGTCGTTACCGCAGAGCACACACCGCTCGAGTGGCGCTACGACTTCGACGAGAAGTCAAATCCTTATCTCATGCAGCGCATCATGATGAACGCCTGCATGAACTCAGGCGCCATCAAGCTCAATGGCAAGTACATCCTCGTCGTGCGTGTCGAGGGAGCCGACCGCAAGAGCTTCTTCGCCGTGGCCGAAAGTCCAAACGGTATCGACAACTTCCGCTTCTGGGAAGAGCCAATCACTATGCCCGACGATGTAGTGCCCGCCACCAATATCTACGACATGCGTCTCACGCAGCATGAGGACGGCTGGATCTACGGCATCTTCTGTGCTGAGCGCCACGACGACTCGCAGCCCGGCGACCTCTCGGCTGCCACTGCCACAGCCGCCATTGCCCGTACTCACGACCTCAAGACATGGGAGCGTCTGCCCGACCTCAAGACCAAGAGCCAGCAGCGCAATGTGGTGCTCCATCCCGAGTTCGTTGACGGCAAGTATGCCCTCTACACCCGTCCGCAAGACGGATTCATCGACGCCGGTTCAGGCGGCGGTATCGGCTGGGCACTCATCGACGACATGACCAACGCCGAGGTGAAGGAGGAGAAAATCATCAACGCCCGCCACTACCACACCATCATGGAGGTGAAGAACGGCGAAGGCCCTCATCCAATCAAGACTCCTAAGGGATGGCTCCACCTGGCCCACGGCGTACGTGGCTGCGCTTCAGGTCTGCGCTATGTGCTCTACATGTACATGACCGCTCTCGATGATCCTACACGCGTCATCGCCCAGCCCGGCGGCTACTTCCTTGTGCCGGAGGGTGAGGAGTATGTCGGCGACGTGATGAACGTGGCTTTCACCAACGGTTGGATTGCCGACGAGGATGGCCGAGTGCTCATCTACTACGCTTCTTGCGACACCCGTATGCATGTGGCAGTGTCTACCATCGACAAGCTCATCGACTACTGCATGAATACGCCTGAGGACGGCTTTACCACGACGGCAAGCGTAGAGACCATCAAGAAGCTTGTAGCCAAGAATCGTGCCACACTGGCGAAATAATGTGACCTGATTGGCAAGTCCCGAGTGGCGGCAAACCGGTTCAAACACACGCAACAGACGGAAGTGGCAAAAAAAATGCCTTTTTCGTCTGTCGTGTTTTACAATATTTGCTGCAAAACCACTATCTTTGCCACGACAATTTACCAATTAACAATCCTTTAAACCAATTACAGATGGCAAGCTTAACAGAAAAAATAGCTTATGCGATGGGCGATGCCGCTGCCGGCGGTATCGTGTGGAAAGTGATGTCCATTGCTTTCCCAATCTTCTTCACCAATGTTTTCGGACTGACCTTTGCCGATGCGGCAGTGCTCATGCTCGTGGCCCGTATGTTCGACGTGGTCACCGACCCGCTTATGGGTACCCTGGCCGACCGTACTCAGTCGCGCTGGGGCACCTACCGCCCGTGGCTCATCTTCGGAGCCATACCCTTCGGTCTCGTGTTTGCCCTGTTGCTCTACACCCCCGACTTCGGACCTGTGGGCAAGCGCATCTACGCCTACGCCCTCTACCTGCTCATGATGGCAGTCTACACTATGGTCAACGTGCCTTACGGTTCGCTTCTCGGCGTGATGACGGCTAACGACGACGAGAAAAACCAGTTCTCCTCTTTCCGTATGGTCGGTGCCTACGCCATGGGATTTGTCACCCTGCTCACCTTCCCCTATTTGCAGAAGTGGGTCGGCGGTACTGATGCCCACCAGTATGCCGTGCTCGGTGCCATTCTCGGTGCCGTGGCTGCCGTCATGACCATGGCTTGCGGTCTGCTCACCAAGGAGCGGCTGAAGCCCGTGCGTGCCGAGAAGTTCTCGTTCCATCAGTTTGTGGACCTTGTTCACAACAAGGCATGGCTCTACATGACGGCGATGGCCGTCTGCACCAACTTCTTCAACGGCTTCCGTTATGCCGTGGCGGGCTACATGTTCGACTACTGTCTCCATGGCAGTGTCACCATCAGCCACCTCATCATCAACTTCACTGTGTTCATGGCTTTCGGCGAGGTCACCTGTATGATTTTCGGCGGCATTGCACCGGTCTTCACCCGTCTTGTCGGTTCCAAGCGCATGGCCTTCTTCTGGTCGGCAGCCTTCTGTGCCGTCACTTCTGTGGCCTTCTTCTTTGTGCCGATGAATGCCTCAAGCATTTGGATCATGATAGTTCTTTGTGTGCTCACATCCATGGGCATCGGCATCTACTCGCCGCTGATGTGGTCGATGTATGCCGACGTGGCCGACTACCACACCGAGCATTTCGGAACTTCAGCCACTGGTCTCATCTTCTCTTCCGGCACCATGTCGCAGAAGTTCGGCACGGCCATCTCCGGTTCGCTCATCGCCTTGTTGCTCGGTTGGTCGGGTGCCAACATGATCACCGACGCCATGGGCAACACCACTATCGATCCGGCTTCCATCACCGACTCAGTGCTGACGATGGTGTGGTCGCTCTTCTCGCTCTTCCCCGCAGCCATCGCCTTGCTGCTGATGGTGCTTTCATTCAAGTTTCCGATAAAGAAATAATATTCTTATGTCAACAATAAAAGAAGAGATGCGCAAGTGTCTCACCGACAATATCCTCTGCTTCTGGCTCGACCGTATGGTCGACCACGAGCGCGGCGGCTTCTACGGACGCATCGACGGTCACGGCAATGTGGACGCCGATGCGGAGAAGGGAGCCATACTCAATGCCCGCATACTGTGGGCCTTTGCCGCTGCCTACCGCGTGCTGGGTGACAAGCAGTATCTTGAGGCAGCCTTGCGCGCCAAGACATATATCCTCGACCACTTCGTCGACAAGGAGTATGGCGGCGTCTACTGGAGCCTCAATGCCGACGGCACGCCGCTCGACACCAAGAAGCAGACCTACGCCATAGGCTTCACCATCTATGGCATGTCCGAACTGGCGCGTGCCACCGGCGACCGCGAAGCTCTCGACTGCGCCCTTTCGCTCTACCGCAGCATAGAGGAGCATGCCTTCGATGCCGTGAACAACGGTTATATAGAGGCACTCACCCGTGAGTGGCAGCCCATAGCCGACATGCGTCTCTCCGACAAGGACGAGAACGGGTCGCGCACGATGAACACTCACCTGCACGTCATCGAGCCCTACACCAATCTCTACCGTGTGGCACCGTCGGCCGAACTGAAGGAGCGTCTGGTCAACCTGCTCCACATCTTCACCGACCGTCTGCTCAACACCGCCACCGGCCATCTCGACCTTTTCTTTGGCGATACCTGGCAGGGCCGCCGCGACATACAGAGCTATGGTCACGACATCGAAGCCTCGTGGCTTCTGCACGAGACAGCTCTTGTGCTTGGCGACAAGGATGTGCTTGCCTGGATGGAGCCTTATGTGAAGCAGATTGCCGTTGCAGCCGACGAGGGCTTGCTCGCCGACGGTTCGATGATCTACGAACACTGGGACGAGGGCGACCGCACCGACCGCTCGTTGCAGTGGTGGGTGCAGTGCGAGAACATTATCGGCCACATCAACCTCTACCAGCATTTCGGCGACTCCGAAGCTCTCGACATCGCCAACCGCTGCTGGCAGTACGTCAAAGACCATCTCATCGACCGCGAAGACGGCGAGTGGTACTGGAGCATCAATGCCGACGGCACCATCAACCTCGACGACGACAAGGCAGGCTTCTGGAAATGTCCGTACCACAACAGCCGTATGTGCCTTGAACTGATGGAAAGAGACTTCTAAACAACACTGTTTGCCATGAAAAACCAGGAAACAACAGGCCACGTGCTCCACGAGATAACGCCTCTTGCGGACAAGGACATGCTTTACATTGCCGACCGCCACAAGAAAGAGTTCACATACCCCATACACAGCCACGAGGAGTTTGAACTTAACTTTATCGAGCATGCCCCGGGAGTAAGGCGCGTCGTGGGAGACAGCAGCGAGGTGATAGGCGACTACGACCTCGTGCTTATCACGAGCGGCAATCTGGAACACGTCTGGATGCAGAACGAATGCAAAAGCGAAGACATCCACGAGATAACCATTCAGTTCAAGTTTGACCTCTCCGACGGCAGCTTCCTCACCAAGAATCCTTTCAGTGCCATTCTTGAGATGTTGCAGCAGGCACGCAAGGGCCTTTGTTTCGACATGGACACAATAATAAAAGTCTACAACCAGCTTGTGACCATCAGCAGTGTGAAGGACGGCTTCCTGTCGGCAATGCAGTTTTTCGGCATACTCAACACCCTTGCCCATAGCAGCGGAATGCGCACGCTCGCCTCAAGCAGTTACGCCAAAGTGACGCTTGGCGAGAACTCGCGCCGCATACTCGCGGTGAAGGCTTTTATCGATGCCCACTACGACAGCGAGATAAAGCTCAAGGACCTTGCCGATGTGGCTTGCATGAGCGAGGCCGCCATGAGCCGTTTCTTCAAGCTCCACACGGGCCGTACCATCAGCGACTATATCATAGACATCCGTCTTGGCAACGCTGCCCGTCTCCTGGTAGACACCAACCGCAGCGTTGCCGACATAAGCTATCAATGTGGCTACAACAACCTCAGCAACTTCAACAGGCTGTTCAAGCGCAAGAAGGGATGCTCGCCAAAGGAGTTTCGCGAGTATTATCACAAGGTGAGGGTGATAGTGTGAGTCAACATAACATAAACAAATTCGAATTATATAACAATGAAGAACAATAAAAGACTGGCATCCATGCTTTTTGTCTGCCTTTCTGCATTGGGATGTTTTGCAGACAATGTCTGCGTCTCAACCCCATCTACATCGCTTGTCGTAGATGCCACGAAAGGCAAAGAGTTGAAATTCTTATACTATGGTCAGCATCTGTCGTCGACCGACCTCTCCAACCTTGAGAGTGCCGGCACTCCGGGCCTTGCCGCCTATCCGGTCTATGGCATGTCGGGTGCGGCGCAGTGGGCTCTTGCCGTGAAGCATGCCGACGGCAACATGACCTTGAAGATGCAGGTAGAAAGCGTGGAGAAGACTCAGGAAGGCAACGCATCGCTGACCGTCGTTCACATGAAGGATACGTTCTATCCCCTCTACGTCGATGTCTGCTACAAGGCATACAGCGACGTGGACATCATCGAGACATGGACGAAGATAAGAAACGGCGAGAAGGCCACTGTCACCCTCAACCGCTTCGACTCAGGTTGCCTGCCTATCCGTCGCGGCAACGTGTGGTTGTCGCATCTGTACGGCTCATGGGCCAGCGAGGCGCAACTCTCCGAGGAACCTTTGAAGCCTGGCATGACAGTTATCGAGAACCGTGACGGAACGCGCAATGCCCACACGTCTCATGGCGAGGTGATGTTCTCGCTCGACGGCAAGGCACGCGAAAACGAGGGCGAGGTCATTGGTGCAGCACTGGCTTACAGCGGCAACTACAAGTTGCGCGTCAACACCCACGACAACGAATACCACCAGTTCTTCGCCGGCATCGATCCCGACGAGTCTGAATACCACCTGGCTAAGGGCGAGACCTTTACCACGCCTGTCTTGGCCTTCACCTATAGTCACGAGGGACTTGGCGGAGCCAGCCGCAGCTTCCACAAATGGGGCCGCGAATACAAACTCATGCACGGCGACCGTGAGCGCAAGATATTGCTCAACAGCTGGGAAGGCGTCTACTTCGACATCAACGAGAAGGGCATGGACCAGATGATGGCTGACATCGCTTCGATGGGCGGTGAGCTCTTCGTGATGGACGACGGATGGTTCGGCAAGAAATATAAGCGCAACTCCGACAACTGCGCCTTGGGCGACTGGGTGGTGGACGAGACCAAGTTGCCTAACGGCATCGGCGGACTGCTCGACAGCGCTAAGAAGCACGGTGTGAAGTTCGGCATCTGGCTTGAGCCTGAGATGACAAACACCACGAGTGAGTTGTATGAGAAGCATCCCGACTGGATTATAAAGCCTTCAAACCGTGAGCCCGTGTTGGGACGCGGTGGCACGCAGCTGGTGCTCGACCTTGCCAACCCCAAGGTGCAGGACTTCGTGTTCAACCTTGTCGACGAGCTTATGACCAAGTATCCTGCCATCGACTACATAAAGTGGGATGCCAACATGGACATGGCCAACCACGGCTCGCAATATCTCTCTGCAGCCAACCAGAGTCATCTGAACATCGAGTATCACCGTGGCTTTGAGAAGGTCTGCCAGCGCATTCGCCAGAAATATCCAGACCTCACCATCCAGGCTTGTGCCTCCGGCGGCGGCAGGGCCAACTGGGGTGTGTTGCCTTATTTCGACGAGTTCTGGGTCAGCGACAACACCGACGCCTTGCAGCGTGTCTACATGCAGTGGGGCACCTCATACTTCTTCCCGGCAATAGCCATGGGCTCTCACATCAGTGCCGCTCCCAACCACCAGACCTTCCGCACCATACCGTTGAAATACAGAATCGATGTGGCTATGAGCGGCCGTCTTGGCATGGAGATTCAGCCGAAGAACATGACCGACGAGGAGAAGGACCTTTGCCGCAAGGCCATTGCCGACTACAAGAGAATCAGGCCCGTGGTGCAGATGGGCAACATCTACCGCCTGCTCTCGCCTTACGACCACGAGGGTGCCGCTTCGCTGATGTATGTCAGCGACAACAAGGACAAGGCTGTGTTCTATTGGTGGAAGATGGAAACGTTTGTCAACCAGCATCTGCCTCGCGTGAAGATGGCCGGACTGGACCCGAACAAGACATATCGCGTCACCGAGCTCAACCGCATCGACAATGAGCCTTTGAGCTTCGAAGGCAAGACGTTCACGGGTGCATTCCTCATGGCCAATGGCCTGGAGATTCCATACAAGCACACTGTGGACTATAACAAGCAAAACGATTATGCAAGTAGAGTGCTCTACTTGGAACAGCAATAACCAGAATACAACACCGGCTCCAAAAGAATTAACAACGCCGTTCAAGAACGTTCATTAGGCAATAAGCCTTGACAGTATTGTCCCGTCGATGAAAACCATCGGCGGGACTTTTGTATATAACTTTCCCAAGCAACAATAAGTTTTGGTTCTATGCTGATTCGTGTGGATGTTTTCTTTCTCACATTTCTTTTTCCACACT
>CAZXGQ010000033.1:0-27894 GCA_964640415.1 uncultured Prevotella sp. | reverse complement strand
CGTCATGGTTTTCGTGTATTTGTTTTTTCGTGTCTTCTGAGTCTTTCGTGGACAAACTTATTCGTGCTGAAATATCTCAACAAATGGCTCTCTGAGAATCGATTTTTTTGAAAAACTTTTCCTCTCGTGCGATTTGAGCGAATTATGCGCCGTTTTTATAACACCTTTATAGACAGACTGTTATATTTTTGCCTTGTGAAATGAGGCAAAAATTTGAGCTCTCTTTTCGGCTTTACGTTAGAATCGCAGCGGCTTTACGTTAGAATCGCGACGGCTTTACGTTAGAATCGCAACGCGATAAGGCTACTATCGCAACCCGATTTGATGATATTTTGGGGTGAAATCGGCTTGAAAGTACCCTTTTCAACACTTCGGAGCCTCCTTGGTCGTCCTGGATGGTGTGCCTCCCAAGTGTTAAAATCTTGCTATAAATCTTTACAAAAATGGTGACGGTGCCGGTCGGAATGAGTAATAATCAGACGGAACAATATGGCACTAAAAAAAGTTGTTTGCGAACATAACGCCTGTTACATTCGCAAACAACTTTTTTATGCTAATAATATATTAATGTGTAGGTGCTTTTTCTTACCTTCTGCCGAAGGAACCGCCTGAGCTGTGTCCACCTCCGAAAGAACCTGAGCTGTGTCCGCCGCCGAATGAACTGCCTGAGCTGTGTCCGCTGCCGAATGAGCTTGACGAAGATGAGCGTGTCGGAGCCGAGTAGGTGCGTGAAGGACTGCTCTGCTTTTGCTGGAATGTACCTCTTGGCGTCTCGCTGCGACTACCCATTGAGCTGCTGCCGAATGAGCGGTCTTGCGAGCGGTTCACTGTGGAACGGGTGCTGCTCTGTCGTGGTGTGCCGAACGAGCGGTTGCTGTTGCTGCGTTGCATCTCGTCTGAGCTGCCCTGCTGCCTCATGTTTCCGAACGAGCGGTTACCGTTGCTGCTGCCTAGTGTGCCGTTGCTGTTTTGGCGTGGTGTGCCGAACGAGCGGTTGCCGTTGCTGTGCTGGCGGGCTACGCCATATGCGCTGTTGCTGTTCTGGCGTTGTGAACCGAACGAACGGTTGCCGTTCTGCATGCCGCCGCGCGGAGCCTGTGACCAGTTGCGCTGTCCCTTTTGTATGAATCCGCCGCCGTAGCGTCCGTTGTCCCAGTTGTGTCTCATTCCCGGGTTCATGCCGCCGTCGCGAGGGCCGTCCCAAGAGCGTCCGTGGTACCAAGAGTGTCCGCCGTTGTGCATCCAAGAGTGACCGCCGGCGTAGGTCCACACGAAGTTAGGGCATCCGAAGTAGAAGAAGTCGCGGTGCGGGTAGCGGGCGTAGATGCCGAAGTGCCAGAAGCCTGCATCCCAGTAGAGCGGGCGGTAGAAGTAGGAAGCGTCAACGTAGGCGCGATACTGCCAGTCGAGCAGTATGTAGCTCAGGTCGAGGTTCCTCTGCCTCCAGTAGGCTCCGTAGAGGTCGCTGGCGTCGTCGATGCGCATCAGGTAGTCGAGGTTTATCTCGTAGGCTGCCTCATACTGCTGGTCGGTGAGGTTGAGCTCGTATGCCATCTTGTCAGTCAGGAAGAGAGCCTGATTGCGAGCCTGCTCGTAGCTCATGGCGGAAATGCTCAGTGTGAAGGTGAGCAAGAGGGCGAGTGCTGTAAAAAACCTTTTCATAGCTATACCGTTTTTAAATTTGTCTTACATGTTGTTTTTCATGTTGCAAAGTTAAGATATAGTTTTCATAGTTGGCGTGGCTTTTCCCTATGTCGGGAGGGGGAAAACCCTACAACGCATTTTTGCCGTGTTTTTTGCGACAACAATCGGTGTTGGGCACCCGTTAGTGTTATGGATGGGCATAAAAAAAGATGTCATTCGGAGGGCATCATCGATTACGGCAAAAAAAACGCGTCCGCGGATGGCAACTGTTGCCATTCGCGGACGCGGTGGGGGTTATTCTTGTATTGCTGGTTCCAAGGCTGTCGGTTTCGAGTCGCTGAAGGTCAGCTCGTCTTTATCCTCAGCCTTGTCAATGACGATTGTGTCGCCTTCGCTTGTCACTTCCGATAGAATCATCTCAGACAGTCCGTCCTCGATGTAGGTCTGTATGGCACGCTTCAGAGGTCTTGCGCCAAACTGTATGTCGTAGCCCTTGGTTGCCACAAACTCTTTGGCCTTGTCGGTGAGCGAGATTGTCAGCCCCAGCTCAGCCACGCGCTTGTACAGTCCGGAGAGTTCTATGTCGATTATCTGCTTTATCGCTCCGAGGTCGAGCTGGTCGAAGGTTATTATCTCGTCGAGGCGGTTCAGGAACTCCGGCGAGAACTGCTTCGAGAGGCTCTTCTGTATTATCGAACGTGCATATTGCTTGTCCTTGCTGTCCATGTTGGCAGCGTTGGTTATGCCTCCGGCGTTGAATCCCACGCCGCGGCTGAAGTCCTTCAGCTGGCGTGTGCCGGCGTTCGACGTCATTATTATCACCGTGTTGCGGAAGTCCACGAGTCGGCCGTTGCCGTCGGTGAGCCTACCCTCGTCGAGCACCTGCAGCAGGAGGTTGAACACGTTGCCGTGCGCCTTTTCAATCTCGTCGAGCAGCACGATGGAGTAGGGGTGTCGCCTCACCTGCTCGGTTAGCTGTCCGCCCTCGTCGTAGCCCACGTATCCGGGAGGCGCGCCCACGAGTCGCGACACGTTGAAGCTCTCCGTAAACTCGCTCATGTCCACGCGTATCATGGCATCTTTCGAGCCGAACATCCTCTCGGCGAGCTGCTTGGCGAGGTAAGTCTTGCCCACGCCCGTCGGACCGAGAAACATGAATGCACCTATCGGGTGGTTGGGGTCTTTCAGTCCCACGCGGTTGCGCTGTATGGCTTTCACCATCTTTTCTATGGCGCTGTCTTGCCCTATCACGGCCTTCTTCAGCTCCGTGCCCATGTTGCGCAGGCGTTTGCCTTCTGCCTCGGCCATGCGCTGCACTGGTATGCCCGTCATCATCGACACCACGGCAGCCACTTCGCTCTCAGTCACCGTTTGCCGGGTCTGTGCCTCGCCCTTCTGCCATTCCTGTTGCATGTGGCGCAGCTCCTGTTCCAGACCTGTCTGCTGGTCGCGGTAGCTGGCGGCGAGCTCAAAGTTCTGGTCGCCCACGGCATCCTGCTTCTTTTGCTTTATGGTCTCTATTTCCTTCTCCTTGTCGGTAATCTCCTGCGGCACCTTGGCAGTTTTAAGATGTACGCGCGAACCCACCTCGTCGATTATGTCTATTGCCTTGTCGGGCATGAAGCGGTCGGTGATGTAGCGGTCGGCCAGCCTCACGGCCTCTTTCAGGGCGTCGTCGGTGTAGCTCACGTGGTGGTGTTCCTCGTAGCGCTCCTTGATGTTGAGCAGTATCTGCAGAGTCTCGTCCTTGGTCGTAGGCTCCACCATCACCTTTTGGAAACGGCGCTCCAGAGCTCCGTCTTTCTCTATCGATTTGCGGTATTCGTCCACTGTCGTGGCACCGATGCACTGTATGGCACCGCGAGCCAGTGCCGGCTTCATGATGTTGGCGGCGTCCATACTGCCGGGTGCCGATCCGGCGCCGATGATGGTGTGTATCTCGTCTATGAAGACAATGATGTTGGGGTTGTTCTCCAGTTCCTTGAGCAGTGCGCGTATGCGCTCCTCAAACTGTCCGCGGTATTTCGTCCCGGCCACGATGGCAGTCATGTCGAGGCTCACCACCCGCTTGTTGAAGAGCATGGGCGACGTGTTGTGGTTGGCTATTATCTGGGCCAGACCCTCCACAATGGCGCTCTTTCCCACGCCGGGTTCGCCAATGAGTATGGGGTTGTTCTTCTTTCTGCGTCCGAGAATCTCCACCACGCGCTGTATCTCTTTCTCCCTTCCCACCACGGGGTCGAGTTTGCCTTCTGCCGCAGCTTTGGTCAGGTCGGTAGAGAAGTTGTCGAGCACGGGCGTCTTGCCGTTGCCTTGCGGTTGCGTGGCAGTGGCCTGCTTCTTGGTGTTGTCTTTTCCCTGCTTTGCCGGCTGGTTGTCCTCTTCGTAGTCGTCCATCTCCTCGTCGGGCAGTCCGATGCCGTCTTTCGTTGCGGGCTTGCTGAGCAGGTTCATGGCGCTTTCATAGTCGAGGTTGTTCTTTTCCAGCACTTCTTTGGCCGCATTGTCGGCATGGTCGTGCAGCATGGCGAGCAACAGGTGCTGCACGTCGACCATTTGTGTATGTTGTAGGCGCGCCTCGAGCACGGCAAGTCTCAGGATGTTGCTTGCCTGGTTGTTGAGCACGAGTTCGCTGGAGTTCACGGGTTCAGCAATCTCGTCCTCGCGCACCTTCTCCTCAAGCTCCTGCTTTATGGTCTGGCTGTCGATGTTCAGTTGCTTGAACAGGTCGGCCACGGGAGAAGTCTCCTCCCTCAGGATGCCGAGTAGGAGGTGCTCAGGTCCCACGGAGCTGCTGGCCAGGCGGGAAGCCTCTTCCCGGCTGAAGGCAAGAATCTCTGATACCTTTGGTGAAAACTGACTGGTCATTTGTGAAGTCTTCCTTTCTTTTATTTGTATTATTCGATGCAAATTTACTCTCTTTAGTTAACATCTGCAAGTTTCGTGCCAAAAAACATCGCCGCTGTTTATTGTTCACAAGGTTTTTCACACGTATTTGTCTTTCACATGGATTTTAAAGATCTCAAGTTTCGGATTTGTCATTTAGCAAGTGTCCCCAAAGGGGGCAAACTCTGCATAACCGCAGGTAGAGCGAGCGTAGCGAACGGAACCTGCGGACTTGAATACGGCAAGTCCATGGGTGTCCTCGAAGAGGGCGAACGCAATCACAGAGCATTTTGCACGGAAAGTTCGCCCTCTTCGAGGACGGTTTTATAATCCGGCGCTCTATCCTCAGGTTCCCTTCGGTCACCTGAGGTTATGCAAAGTTTGCCCCCTTCGGGGACGCATATTCAAGCATAAATACCTAAATCCGAAACTTCAGTAAAGATTATGAAGTGGCAAATTCCTTAATTCCTGTGGATTATCCGGCTTATAATCTTTTCGATCCGTGTGAGATAAGACCAGGATTCCCTTCGTAAAGATAATGACTCTACAAATGCTTTCGTCACGATGCGAAAGGATTGAAATAGAAGTAGTTGCGGAGGCTATTTCCTTGTTGTCGTCACCGTCGTCGACGGCAGACTCTCTGCATTGCAGCCTTTCCTTACGGCCGTTATAAAATATGTGGCATCGGCTTTCGTGGTGGCGTTGGTGTCGTAGGTCACGGCTTCAAGCTCCGCCTTCTCGCCGTCGACTCTGTACACCGCATAGTAGCAATCGTCTACCCTGTTCCAGCTCAACTTCCGTCCCGATGCGGTAACCTGCCGTGGTGCCTCGGGTCTGTTCTCGGTGCCTTGCCCGAGGTAGGGGGCGAGGGTCGGGTGGGGGAAGTGGGAGGCAATGATGCCATTGATGTTCACCGGGTTCTCCATCAGCCAGTTGGCACTGTAGAGCGCAGCGCCCGACACCTTGCCGTCGGCGCGAGCCGCATCAATCTGCTTAGCCAGGTCGTCGGCCGTGCGGTAGACGCTGCTCTTCGCCCTCTCGCCGAAGCGGTAGAGCGCATAGCCTATCAGCAGTTTGGTCTTCGATGTGGCGTTGTCCGAGAACCACTTGAGGCGGGGCAGAAACCAGCGTTCGGTGCTCCAGTAGAGTTGCGGTATGATGACATCGCACCAGCCGTGTGCCGACCACAAGGCAATGTTGGCATACATGGTGTTGTAGTTGTTCTCATAGTTGCCTTGCGGCGAGATGGAGAACACGGCGTTGGGCCTGATGGTCTTGATGGTGTCGTGCATCGCCACGACGAGCGAGTCGACCATGGCACGGCGGAAGTCGGCTATCGAGCTGAAGCCCTTGCCGTAGCGTCGGTATTCAGCCTCGTCGTTCATCTTCTCTCCCTTCTGCAATGCAGGGTAGAAATAGTCGTCGAGGTGTATGCCGTCCACATCGTAGCGGCGCAGCAAGTCCGCCACTATGGCGCTGACCCTTTGCCGCGTCTCGGGCATGGCAGGGTTGTAGACCCTCACCATGCGGTAGTCTTTCACGAGGTTTTGCGGTATCTTCGCGTCGAGCTTGCCGAACCTGTCGCCCGGCCGCTGCTTCTGGTCCACACGGTACGGGTTTATCCATGCGTGGAACGACATGCCGCGGCGGTGGGTCTCGTCGATGACCCATCTCAGCACGTCGTATGTCGGAGCCTTGCCCCGGTAGCCTGTGATGTATTGGCTCCACGGCTCGTAGGGCGAGTCGTAGAACGCATCTGCCTTGGGACGCACCTGAAAGAACACCGTGTTGATGTTGAGTTTCTGCAGCGTGTCGAGCATCTGCGCATACCAAGCCTTTTGTGAAGCCTCCGTGAAGTGGCGGCGGGGCCAGTCGATGCCGCCTATCGTGGCGACCCACACGGCGCGCGTCTCCTTGCCGGGCATGGCGTAGTGCGGTAGCCTGGAGGTGGAGTCGGGCGAGAGAGTCGTCGGTTTTTTCTTGTCCTTGGGGTCGGTTGTGTTGTTCTTTTGCGTGCCGCACGATGCCACGCCCATCATCATCGTGGCAAGCACGAGGATGACAGTTGCGAGCCATGACGTCCGCACCGTATAACTGTTCTTCTTTTGCATTTTAGCCTTGAGTTTGTAGCTTGCTCATCTCTGCGGGGGCGGAGCGGCAAGTTTTTTATGACACAAAGGTAAGGAGATATCTTGAGAACATTGATAAAAACTTAAATAAATGTCCTGCTTTTACAATGAGCTTTGCGTCTCTTCTTTAACCTTTTGAAAAAGTTTTAACAATATTGTAGTATGCGATTGTTAAGGTTTGGGCAATTTTGTAATACCTTTGCAAAAGTAACAGAATATATCTTAAATGTAATAACGGCAAAACAAGGCGGGCACAACTCTAAATATAGCTGAATCTACCTTCCCAAAATACGCGTTCACATTATATTATTAATACTTAAACATCAAAACAATGAGACATTATGCCCATTTCTTGGCCGTGTGCCTTGTGCTTATCTCGATGGTCTGCTCCTGCGCTATGGAGGACAAGGCCGAAGAGGCTACGCCCAGACTGCGAGTAAGCCAGAAAACGTTGTCTGTCGTGAAGACAGGAAAACTCAAGGATGGCACCGACGCAACTTTCCAAGTTGCCGCCAACAAAGGCTATCGCATCAGCAGCAATGCCGAGTGGCTGTCGGTTGACCAGCCCGAAGGCATAGGGTTGGTAGACGTGACCGTGGTATGCCAAGAAAACAATTCGGAGGAAGAACGCTCCGCAAGTCTTTACGTCACAGCCGACGGCGGTCTTGCCGACACTGTGGTTGTCAGCCAGAGCCTTTTCGACCCCAATGCCAAAGTTGACCGCACGTTCTATTCGGAAGACTTCTCTTGGACAGAATCCATCGCAGCCGCCAACGGCCTGAAAGACCCCGTTGGTGACCCCGCCAACGGCTACACGCGCATGGAAGTGACCAAGTCTGCCGTTGCCGAGGCGTGGGCTGCATGCGGCTTGACCGACTGGTACAAGACCGTGGTGAACCCCAAGGGCGCCAATAAGATCAATATCCAGAACGGTTACCTCTGCTTCAACTCGAACGCCACGTTCAATACGGGCGTCATTCTGCCAGCCTTCACCAACATCTCCGACAACGAGACTGCCAACGCCACACTCAGCTTCCAGGCCGCACCGAACGTCGGCTCGAAGGGTCCCGACAACGTGCCACTCGTGGTGGAGATAGTGCAGGGCTCAGGTAGCTTCTCCGAAGAGTCAGACATGCCGTCGGTGACGGCCGACATCTCCAGTTCGACCACATGGGTGTCGTTGTCGTTCAGCCTGTACGGCATCGACTCTACCACGCGCATCGCAATCCACACCGCAGCACCGTCAGGACAGAAGTATTGCCGATGGTATTTGGACAACATCCTCGTGAAAGAGTAAGTCGGCAGGTATTCAATATTTTCCTTTATATCAGAACAAGACACATTAATATATAATGAATCTAAATCAGTATTCCCCCCGTCTTGCGGTTGTCTCCGTGCTGATGGGCAGTTCGCTCGCCCTCTGGGCAGGCACGCCGGTGAAGATAACCGGCAGCGTGAAAGACACTAACGGCGAGCCCCTTGTCGGCGCCACCGTTGCCGTGCCAGGCTCAACAACGGGTGCCGTCACCGACGTAGACGGCAAGTTCACGCTGACCGCCGACCCCACTCGCGAGCTCACGGTGAGCTATGTTGGCTACACTTCGCAGAAGATAAAGCCGGGCAAGAACCTCGTGCTCAACATAGTGCTCAGCACCGACCAGCAGACCCTCAACGACGTTGTGGTGGTGGGCTACGGCACGCTGGAAAAGAAGCGAGTCACCTCATCCATAACCTCCATCAAGGGTTCCGACCTCGTCAACGGTCTCGGCGGCTCAACCATAGCCACCGCCCTGCAGGGCAAGGTCAGCGGTCTGACCATCTCGGGCTCGTCGTCGCCCAACGCCTCCAACGGCTACCAGCTGCGCGGTGTGGCATCCATCAATGCCGGCCAGAGCCCACTCGTGGTCATAGACGGAGTGCCGGGCGGTGACCTCAGAATGATAAACCAGGAAGACGTGCAGAGCATCGACGTGCTGAAAGACGCCTCGGCAGGTGCCATCTACGGCACACGTGCCGCAGCGGGCGTCATACTCGTGACCACGAAGCAGGCACAGGAAGGCAAGGTGCGCGCCACATGGACCTCGGAACTGTCTACCGAGACCGTGAGGAAGAGCCTCGACCTGCTCTCTTCCAAAGAATATATGGAGTATGGCATAGGTCAGGACTATGGCTACGACACCGACTGGTATCGCCAGCTCGTAGACGACCGCCAGCTGTCGCAGCGCCACGTGCTCTCGCTCTCGGGCGGCTCGAAGAACCTGCAGATATACTCGTCGCTCATGTATTCAGACCAAAAAGGCATTGTCATTGGTGACGGCAGAACCGACTATTCGGGCCGAATGAACGCCAAATACAAGATGATGGACGGTAAGGTGGAGATGACCTTCAAGGCACAGTATCGCCAGGCCAACCGCGACCGCCGCAACAGCTCCAGCCTGTTCGAGACGGCCATCTCGCTGAATCCCACCATACCAGTAATGGATCCCACCAACTCAAAAAAGTACAACTCGTCTATCGGCATTGGCGGATCGACCCACAACCCCGTGGCCGACATTGAGCAGACCGACTACAAGGGCCTGGACAAGTGGCTGCAGGCCGACGCCACGCTCAAGATAAACATCTGGGACGGACTTGCCGTGCAGGGCACGATGGGCATTGACCACCGCGACTACCAGCTCACGCAATACTATCACCAGAACCACCAGAACATGACCGAGTCGAACAAGCGAGGCCAGGGTACCCACACGTTCGACAAGACCGACAACAAGAGCTTCGAGGCATACGCCTCGTACCTCCACGACTTCGACCTGCATCGTGTGGACGCCGTGGCAGGCTGGAGCTTCTATGAGACAGGCGGCGAGGAGTTCTCGATGACCAACGGCAACTTCACCGTCGACGGCATTGGCCCCTGGGACATGTCGGCAGGTACCGACCTCAGCGACGGAAAGGCATCGATGTCGTCGAACAAAGACCCGCGCGAGAGGCTGATGTCGTTCTTCGCACGCGTCAACTACGACTATGCCGACCGCTACATGGCAACTGCATCGTTCCGCCGCGAGGGCAGCTCGAAGTTCGGCCCCAACAACCGCTGGGGTAACTTCTGGGCACTGTCGGCAGGATGGCGCATCTCCAAGGAAGACTTCATGAAGACGCTGCCATGGGTCAACGATCTCAAGCTCCGCGTGGGTTACGGCGTGACCGGTAACAACGACTTCGGTTCGGGCTACACCGTGCGCACATACAAGAGCAACGACATGTGGCCCACCAACGGCGTGTGGCAGCCGGGCTACGGATCGGCAAAGAACATAAACACCGACCTCAAGTGGGAGGAGAAGAAGGAGTGGGACTTCGGCCTCGACTTCAGCGTCCTGAACAACAGAATATCGGGTAAGTTCGACTACTACATCCGCCGCGTCGATGACATGCTCTTCGAGGTTCCCGCAGCACAGCCGCCAATGGTCTACACCACCATCATGGACAACGTGGGCTCACTGACAAACAAGGGCTGGGAGTTTGAGCTGACCGGACACATCGTGAAGACAAAAGACTTCAACTATTCGTCAACAGTCCGCATGTCGCACAGCTCGTCGAAGATCGACAACCTCGGCGACACCAGCTCATACCTCTACGGCGGTTCATTTCCAAGCTCCATGGGCTATGCCACCAAGCTCGTCAACGGTTCAAAGATTGGTCAGTTCTGGCTCTTCAAGTATGCCGGCCTCGATGAGAACGGCAAGTGGCTTATCTACGACAAGGACAACAACATAGTGCCGGCGAAGGACGGCACCACGCAAAACACCATCGACGCCAACAAGCACTACGTGGGCAACGCCATACCAAAGCTTATCGTATCGTGGGACCACACCTTCACCTACAAGCAGTTTGACCTCGGCATCTATCTGCGCTCTTGGCTCGACTTCGACGTCTTCTCGCAGCCCAACCTCTATTACGGACTGAAGAACTCAACCGACGACAATGTGCTCAAGATAGCCTATACCAACAACAAGGAGATAGACGATACCCGAATACTCACCGACTATTTCCTCTCCGACGGCACATTCCTCAAGATCGACGCCGTGACCCTGGGCTACACGCTGAACCTGTCGAAGTGGACCAAGTACATCCAGAAAGCACGCGTCTATTTCACGGCGCGCGACCTCGCCATGTTCACCAAGTACGTGGGCTACAACCCCGAGGTTTCCATCAACGGTCTTGAGCCGGGATTCGAGTATCTGCGCTCCACGTCGTCGCTCTATCCCCAGACCATACACTGGACAGTGGGCGTGCAGCTCAACTTCTAAGCCTTTGCCAGAACGCAAAAAGACACAGACGCAAATCAATATGCATTTAATATCATGAATTTAAGAAACATCATTATAGCGGCAGCCGGAACGCTCGCCTTCACTGCGTGCGACCTCAACGAGAAGTTCTATTCGTCTGTCACACCCGACACGTTCTATACGCAGGCCGAGAACACCTATGCCGTGCTCTCGCGCCCGTTCACCCATTGGAAATGGTATCTCGGCAACGACCGCTGGTATCTGCAAGAGCTTACCACCGACGAGATGGCATGCCCGGCACAGGGCAAGGACTTCTACAACAACGGCGAGTATGTGCGCCTTCACGAGTTCACATGGGCACCCACCGACCGCTTCGTAGTGAACACCTACGAGGGCACCACGGGCGGAATAGCACGCGCTCTTGAGGCCTACGAAGACCTGTCGAGCGTAGACTATGAAAAGCTTGGCCTGACCGAGGCCGACCGCCAAGACCAGCTCAGTCAGCTCAAGGCCATCATCGCATGGTTCTACATGCGCGGCCTCGACTATTTCGGCGGAATGCCAATCTACAACTCGAGCAACGACGACGTGGTGGGACGCTCTACCGACAAGGAGACCTTCGAACACGTGGAGAAGCTCCTCAAGGAGGCCATACCAAACTTGAAGCAGAAGAAGTCGCTCGGTGCGTCGGAAGACGGATACATAACCCAGGCCGGTGCCGCCACCATGCTTGCCGAACTCTACTTCAATGCCGAGAGCTATATCAAGGAAGACCACTACACAGACTGTGCAACGCTATGCCAGGACATCATCAACGGTGTCTACGGACCTTACCAGCTCGACAGCAAGTGGTCGGGACCCTTCTGCTTCGACAACGACAAGAGCACTGAAGCTATCTGGAATGTGCCTTCGCAGAACGCAAAGCTGGAGTTCAACTGGTACTACCGTTACTTCTACCACACAAACTCGGCCAAGTATTTCAACACCACGTTCCCGGCATCCATCTACAACGGCTTCGGCCTCTCTCCTTCGTGCGAGAGCGCCACGAGCGGTGTCTACACCTCGTTCAAGCTCGGAAAGCCCTACTCCAAGTTCAACGACAAGGACCTGCGCAAACAGCCTTACGTGTATCAGGGCGACGGCAAGTACAAGGGAATGTTCCTCGTGGGTGACCAGGTCAACCCGTCGACCGGCGAGAAGACCCTTGGCAACCGCAGCCACTCCGGACAGCTCGTCTCCTTTGTCGACTACGTGAATGCCGACGGCAAGGGCTCGACAATGCTCAACGGCGAAGAGAACTCAATGATACGTCTCGTCAAGCTCCCGATACCCGACAACGACGACATCAGCAGGCTTTGGGACCCCGACTTCCCTGCCATCAGACTTACGGAGGTGTACTTCATGCTGGCCGAGTGCAAGTGGCGCTCGGGCGACGGTGCCGGTGCTGCCCAGATCATTAACTCTGTGCGCAAGCGCAACTTCACCAACGGCGTGGACCCGGACCCCGTGCCCGACAGCTTTGACGTCTACCGTCTTGCCGACGAGTGGATGCTGGAATTCCTTGGCGAGGGACGCCGCCGCACCGACCTCATTCGTCTAGGACTCTTCACAACGGAAAACTGGTGGACACACACCGCCACCAACGACGACAACAAGAAGCGCTTCCCCATTCCGTCGGTCGACATTCAGGCTAACCCGCTTCTGAAGCAGAACCCTGGTTACGATGGGGCTGAATAGTGAACGGTATAATAAAAGTATTTTAAGCCAAGGACGGTACTTGTGAAAACCGCCCTTGGCATTTTGCAACAAGCAGCATAAAAACAACAAAGAAAACATGAATATCTTTTCAAAACTCAACTTGGCGGCTGCCATGACGATGCTCTTCTTGGGCACGTCGTGTGGCGAGGTAAAAATAGCCGTGCGCAACAAACCCGCTGGCACCGAGAATACCATTACTCCCGACAAGGGCATGAACCTCGTGGGACGTGTCACCGTAGACGGTAACCCACGCCAAGGCGTGGTGGTGAGCGACGGCAACAATGTAACCACTACCGACAAGGACGGTGTCTACCAGATGAAATCTGTAAAGACGGAGTATGTTTTCGTGTCGATGCCTGAAGACTGCCAGATAACGCAGAGCAACTCGGTGCCGCAGTTCTTCAAGAAGATAGATATAGCCAAAGACGAGACCGTGCAGCGCGACTTCGAGCTGACCTCGAAGACCGTGGACAACGAGTTCTCACTCGTGGCTTTGGCCGACCTGCAGGTGGGTACCGACAACGACATAACGCTCTGCGACCCGCTGATGACAAAGATTGCCGACTACACCAAGACGCTCAAGGGCTCGGTAGTGGGTGTCAGCCTCGGTGACCTCTCGTGGAACAACACCTCAATCTACGGCGAATACAAGCGCATGGTGAGCAAGCTTAACCTGCCCGTGTTCTCCGTGATAGGCAACCACGACCACAACGAGAACACCAAAGGCGATTCGCTCTCAACCCAAGAGTACCGCGACGCCATGGGCCCGACCTTCTATAGCGCCAACATAGGCAAGTGGCACCTCGTGGTGCTCGACGACGTGCTCTACAGCGGTGCCGACGGCCGCAACGACTACACGGGTCAGATCACCGACAGCCAGCTCGAATGGCTGCGCAAGGACCTGAGCTATGTGTCGACCGACAAGAGCATCCTCGTGGCAACCCACATTCCTACGTCAAGGCGCAACTCCGGTACTCATCTCTCTAACCGTGAAGCCCTCTACAAGCTCGTGAAGGATTACCACCGCGTGGTGATTCTCACTGGCCACACCCACAACAACTTCACCACCGACATTGCGTCAAACATACGCGAGTACACCCTCGGTGCCGTGATGGGAGCCTACTGGAACACCTACAACGGTCAGGGCATCTGCAACGACGGATCGCCGCGTGGCTTCGGAGTGCTCTCGTTCAAGGGCACCGAGCTTGTAAACGAGTACTATAAGGGTGCTGAGGATGACCTCGACTATCAGATCAAGATCTACGCTCCTAAGGAGGCTACGTTCCGTTGGGGACGCAAGGCTGGCCAGATCTCTACACCGCTCAATGCCGACCCTCTGCAGGTAGACAACACCACGGTGCTCGTCAACGTGTTCAACTGGAACACCGACTGGACCGTCACCATATCTGAAGACGGAGCAACACCCGTGAAGTTGGATACCAATGTGAAGTGCTATGACCCTTACGCCGTGTGCCTGCTGCAGTATGAGAACTCTTGGGAGAAGCGTCCGTCGGCTGAGCCTGAGGGCAACAACGACCACATGTTCCTCTACACGCCGCGCTCGACGTCGTGGAAGACACTGACCGTCACCGCCGACGACCCATGGGGCAACCACTACACGTCAACGCTCAAGGCTGAATAAAGACAGCGGCTGAGAAAAAAGATTCAAAGTAAAGATAAAAAGCACCCTCGCGAGGGTGCTTTTTTTATTGAAACAACCCAATCATGGAAAATACCGTAATCAACGTTACTGATGAACGGTTTTGGATTGTTGTTGGCTGAAAAATGACTCTGTGGGAGTAGTTCATGGACATCTCCCACTGAGCCATAAAATAATCTGCCAAAATTGCAGCGGTTACGAAAAAAATATGTAATTTTGTCACCCAATGAATACGTCAGAACTGCAAAGGATAAGGCAACGCTATAATATCGTGGGCAACTGCGACGGTCTGAACCACGCGCTCGATGTGGCGCTACAAGTGGCTCCGACAGACCTTAGTGTGCTTATCGTTGGTGAGAGTGGAGTGGGAAAGGAGATCATTCCACGTGTCATCCACGACAATTCTCCCCGTAGGCGTGAGAAATATTTCGCCATCAACTGTGGTGCCATTCCCGAGGGAACCATCGACAGCGAGCTCTTCGGCCATGAGAAAGGTGCCTATACGGGTGCAGTGGGCGAGGGTGACGGCTATTTCGGCGTGGCCAACAAAGGCACCATCTTCCTCGATGAGGTGGGCGAGTTGCCTATGGCCACACAGGCAAGGCTGCTCCGCGTGCTTGAGACGGGCGAATATATCCGCGTTGGAGGTCAGGAAATAAGGAAAACCGACGTGCGCATAGTGGCGGCAACCAACGTCAACATGCGAAAGGCTATATCGGAAGGCCGCTTCCGTGAGGACCTTTATTACAGACTCAACACCATTCCTATAAAAATGCCGCCTCTTCGCGACCGCGGCAACGACATTCTCTTGCTTTTCCGCTTCTTCGCCATGCAGATGGCTGAAAAGTACAGGCTGCCCAAGGTGACGCTTACCGACGATGCAAAGCAGTTGCTGCTCCATTACAAGTGGCCGGGAAACGTACGCCAGTTGAAAAACATCACCGAACAGATGTCGGTGCTATCGGAAAAGCGGGAAATCAATGCGCAGGACCTTAAGCGGTTCATTCCCGAAGACCCTGAATCGACCGAACTCTCCACTATCAGCAAGCCAGGCCAGCACTCATATGAAAGCGAGCGCGAGATACTCTACAAGATTCTTTACGAGCTTCGCGGCAATATATCAGACCTGCGCCGCGACCTTACGAGCATGCGCAAGCAGATTGACGAGGAACGCGAGCTGAGACAGGCAGGGATAAGCCACACGATGATAGACAGTGGGGCGCATGTACCAGCCATTGTGGATGGTGACAACTACGGTGGAAACCATCAGTTCAGACAGCCGTCGCCACAAGACGCCGACGCTGAGGAGATAAAGGCTGAAGAACCCGAATGCCTGAACCTTAACGACTTGGGAAGGCAGATGCTGGAGAAAGCCTTGGATAAGAATGGAGGCAACAGGAAGAAGGCAGCGCAAGAGCTCGGCATCTCCGACCGCACGCTGTATAGAAGAATTAAGCAATATGGTCTCGATAGTAAAGGATAAGTTTCATAGCATGTTGACCAAGCGTGCCTTTGTGGGCAAGAGCGTGGCAGCATTGTCGTGCCTCATGCTGTTGGTGCTTTCATTGGTGGCGTGCAGCGTGAATTATGGGTTTAATGGTGCTAGCATAGACTACACCAAGACCAAGACAATCCAGATTAGCGACTTCCCCATCCGTTCAAGTTATGTTTGGGGACCAATGGGCCCGTTGTTCAACAACGAGCTTAAGGACATATTTGCCAATCATACCCGTTTGCAACAGGTCAAGCGCAATGGCGACCTCGTGATAGAGGGTGAGATAACACAGTACACGCAGCGCAACAAGTCGGTGTCGAGCGAGGGCTATTCTGCACAGACAGAGCTCTCCATGACCGTGAACGTGCGCTTCACGAACAACAAGAACCACAAGGAAGACTTTGAGAGGCAGTTTACCTCGTCGAAGACCTATGAGACCACACAGAGCTTGTCGAGCGTGCAAGAGGAGCTCGTCACCCAGATGGTGAAGGATCTCACCGACCAGATCTTCAACGCCACCGTGGCCAACTGGTAAACATTTCCCTGAACGACAAGAGATGGACATAGCCAACCTTATACAACATCCGGAACTTCTCGACCGCGACACTCTCTACGAGCTTCGCGGCCTGTTGGCGTTGTATCCATACTATCAGTCGGCTCGCCTGCTGTTGCTGCAGAACCTCTTTCTGCTGCACGACCCCATGTTCAATGAGGAACTGCGGCAGGCCGCACTCTACATAACCGACCGAAAGGTGATATTCAGTCTCGTGGAGGCGGCACACTACCAGATGCCGAAAGCGCAGAAGGTGCAAAGTGAGCAAACGGGACAAAACGAGAACAAGGAAGACAGGACGATCTCTCTTATCGACGATTTCCTTGGTACCATTCCCGAAGAAGAACGCCCCGACAAAAAGAAGAAGAAACGGAAACCGACGCTTGCCGACGCTGCCATCGACTATGTGTCGTATCTGCTCGAGACGGAGAGCGAGGAGGATGCCGAAGAAGAGGATGCGACTCCACAGATGAAGGGACAAAGCCTCATCGACGACTTCATAAATAATGACAAGGGTAAAATAAAACTCAAAGAGGAACCGGAGTATAAACCCACAATTGAGGACAGTGGCCCGGAAGACGAAAAAGGCGACAACGAAAGCTATTTTACGGAGACTTTAGCCAAAATTTATATCAAACAAGGGCGATATGAGAAGGCTTTGGAAATTATTCAACGATTAAATTTGAATTATCCGAAAAAAAATGCTTACTTTGCAGACCAAATGCGTTTCCTTGAGAAACTAATACTCAACGACAAGGGTAAAAGCAACAAATAAGTAAAGAAAAATAAATAAAAAATAAGTAAGAAAATGTACACATTATTCATCGTACTCATCGTGCTGGCATCGCTGCTAATGATCTTCATCGTGCTCATCCAAGAGTCTAAGGGCGGTGGCTTGGCAAGCAACTTCTCGTCAACCAACTCTATCATGGGTGTGCGCAAGACCACGAATTTCGTGGAGAAGGCCACATGGGGTCTCGCTATCGCAATGGTGTTGTTCAGCATTGTCTGCGCTTACACTGCTCCTAAGGCCGCTACAGACGGAAGCGTGCTTGAGAATGCCGCTACTCAGCAGCAGAGCACCAACGCTGCCAACACTCAGGGCTTCGGTGCCGCTCAGGCTCCTGCACAGGACACCAAGGCCGCTGCACAGGACACTAAGGCTCCTGCCGCACAAGGTTCTGAGGCTCCTGCCCAGAACGCTGCTCCAGCTAAGACAGCACAGTAAATAACTCATAAACTATAAAAAACAGGGTGTGCCAATGAATATTGGTACATCCTGTTTTTTTATTGTGTTGACAAGAAGCGTTGTCAATGAAGGTGCCTTTGTCAAGCAGAACCCTGTATATATGAAATAAGGATGCCGGTTGGGCATCCTTATGATGAGGCTGACTATAAAGCAACAACCGTTATAATCAGTTTTTCAAGCCTCTTTGTTTTATCTTGAATTGGTCGAAGATATCGCCGTTTTCAACGTCCAGTTCCATGAAGCGGTTGCCGTCTGATGTTGTCGGCTCCACAGTAATGGTCAGTTTGTTTCCTTCGCTTGTTGCAGTCATCCAGTTCGATTTTATTGAATCACGGTTCCCGGTTCCCTCAAACAAAGTTTTATCAGTCTTCCCGTCTTCCGATTCGATAACGTTGCACAGCCAGAAGGAGCCATAGTTAACACACCAGAAGGTTAGGGTCCCTCCCTCTGGCGGCACATTGATATATCCGTCGCTTGAAGTCTTCACTTCCGTTTTCCACTTCATCGGATCCCAGTCGCCGTCTTCCTTGCTGCACGATGACATGAGAAGCGGGAGAGCCAGCAACATTGCCAAGAGCATTTTCTTTTTCATCTTCTTTGCTTTTAACTCCTTAATATATTTTTCTTCTTTGCTTAGAGTTCATATTATAAATGCAGATTCATAGCGAAGCTTGCACGGAGATGAAAGATAATGTTTGAACGATGTGCAGCTTATCTCGGCCTTATATGCTTTTTGCGATTTTTCGAAAGCCGTTTGCAAAAAATCTAAAGCCGTAATCTGTTGGTTTCCATAATTTTGCGTCTGGAAAACAAAAAATAAAAACCTGTAGATTATGACAGTATTGATGATTGTAGAGTTGCTGGTTGTGCTGGTGGCTCTTTGGGTGGGAGCCCGTTATGGCTCCTTGGCTTTGGGTGCGATATCCGGTATCGGTCTCGCCATCCTTGTGTTCGGTTTTCAGCTCAAGCCTGGCAATCCGCCCACCGACGTTATTTACATTATTATAGCAGCCGTTACTTGTGCCGGCATGCTTCAGGCCTCGGGCGGAATGGATTGGATGATCCAGATAGCTGAACGCATATTGCGCCGCCATCCGGAGCGTATCACCATTCTTGCACCTTTCACAACGTTCCTCCTTACCGTACTTGTTGGCACTGGCCACGTGGTCTATACACTTATGCCAATCATCTGCGACATCGCCCTTAAGAAAGGCATACGTCCTGAGCGTCCTTGCGGCATAGCCAGCATAGCTTCGCAGATTGGCATCACCTGCTCGCCGATTGCAGCTGCCGTGGTTGCTTTCTCCGCCATCAGTATGGAAAACGGCTTCCATGTCTCAGGCGTGCAGATTATCCTTGTAACCATTCCCGCCTGCATCATAGGTATATTGTGTGCTGTGGCAGTGAGCTGGAACCGTGGACTTGACCTTGACAAGGATCCCAAGTTCCTGGCTCTTATCAAGGATCCTGAGCGCCGCAAGTATGTTTATGGCAGCACTGCTACGACTCTCGATCTCAAGATTGCTCCGGAAAGCAAGCGTGCCGTATTGATTTTCCTCGCAGCCCTGACGTTCATCGTCATCGTTTCCATCGCAAGCATGGCAGGAATCAATCTCTTGCCGACGTATGACAAAGTGAGTGTCGTAAGCGGAGGCCCTGCATCGGTGACTCTTGCTAATGGTGTCACCGAGACCGCAAAGCAGCTAGCCAAGGCCGGCGTGGTGGTTGCCGGAGTGACAGAGACCGTGAAACAGCCTTTGTCGATGAATATCCTTATCCAGATAACGATGATTACGGCTGCTGCATTGATGATCATCTGCTGTAAGGCAAAGCCCAAGGCGGCCATCAGCGGAGCCGTGTGGCAGAACGGTATGGTTGCCGTGATAGCCATTTATGGCATAGCATGGATGAGCGACACCTATTTTGCCAACTACCAGCCCGAGATTCAGGCTCTTCTCGTAGACCTCGTCAAGGCATACCCCTGGACCATTGCCATCGCTTTCTTCCTTGTCTCTGTGCTTATCAATTCCCAAGGAGCCGTGGTGGTATCTATGTTGCCGCTTGCCTACACACTTGGCATCGACGGTTGGATTCTGCTTGGCGTTATGCCCTCGGTATATGGTTATTTCTTCATCCCCAACTATCCTTCCGACATTGCCACCGTCAACTTCGACCGGTCCGGCACAACGGTTATCGGCAAGTATCTGCTCAACCACTCGTTCATGTTGCCGGGAATGGTGCATGTCGTTACCGCTACCGCAGCCGGACTTGCCATAAGCTATGCCTACCACTTCTGGTTCGGTATTTATTAAATGTAGTAATTAATATTAGATGTAGTATTAATAAGACCACCCCTATAATGTGAACACCTGCGGGCGCCTACTTGGGTAGGCGCTCGCTTGGCGTTATGCCGAATTGCTTCTTGAAGGCCACGGAGAAGTGGGCTGCGGTGCCGAAGCCTGTCATGTCAGCCACCTCGGCGACGGTGTGCGAGCCTTCGCTCAGCAATTCTGCGGCACGGTTGAGCTTGTATTTGCGGAAGAAAACGCCGGGTGTGTCGCCCGTGAGCTGTTTCAGCTTGTAGTTGAATTTCGATTGACTTATCAGCAGCTCGTGGCACACTGTGGCCACGTTGAGGTCCATATCGGCCGACCGGCGCTTCATGAGGGCATAGAGCTCGTCCATGAACTTGCGGTCCGGCTCCGACATGGTGTCGCTCACATCCTCTGCCTGCTCCGTGCCGGTGCTCTCGCCCAGACGGCGGCGCATGGTCTGCATGTTGTCGAGCTGCGACATCACGAGAGCCTTGAGATAGCCGGGATCAAACGGCTTGGTGACGTAAGCCACGGCACCAAGCCGCAGTCCGTGGATCTGCTCGTCGGTGTTCGACTTTGCCGTTATCATCACCACGGGAATATGGCTTGTGGCAAGGTCTTCCTTTATCTTCCGGCACATGTCGTAGCCCGACATCTTGCCCATGATGACATCGCTCAGCACTATGTCGGGGCGTGTTTCCTTTATGTCGGCGAGCGCGTCTTCAGCTGAATAGCGGTTCACCACGTCGAAGTCGGCCTCGAATATTGACTTGATATAGGTTGCCACATCGGTGTCGTCGTCAACAACCAGTATCTTCTTCCGCTCTTTACCCGAACCTTGTGATGTGTCTGCTGCTTGTGCATGCTCTTCTGTGGCATTGTGAATCACAGGTATCTGCATCACTCTCTTTTGCTCCGTGTCATGCTCTGAGGTGGCATAAGCGTCGCCTGACGCTGGCAAAGTGAAACTGAACGTCACGCCTTGCTCCGTGTTCTCAACCTTTATCTGTCCATGGTGAAGCTGGACCAGGCGGTGGACATAATACAGTCCGATGCCGGTGCCCCAACCGTAATGGTGATTGCCGGCGGTGTCGGCCAACTGATAGTAGCGTTTGAACACGTCGCCCATTCGCTCCTGTGGAATGTGTGATCCGCTATTGAAGACGCTGACGTTGAGCATCTCCTTGCCGTATGCGGCATCTCCCGTTGAAATGTTGTCAGGATTATCGTTCTGCGCCACTGTCAGCTCAATTCTTATCGTTCCGCCGTCGGGAGTATGCTTCAGGGCGTTTGTGAACAGGTTGCTCATTATCTTCTCAAACTTGTCGGCATCCATCCATACTTCACCGGCATTGGCGTCGATGTCGCAATCCAGGGCAATGCGCCGTACCCGTGCCGACTCTTCAAAAGTCATGGCAAGCTGGCGCAGCTGTTCGGCAACGTCCACGTGTGCCACTCTGAGCCGCAGCGCATCGGTCTCGAGCTGGTTGAAATCGAGCATCTGGTCTATGAGCCGCAACATGCGGTTAACGCTCATGCACACACGGTTGATGGTGTTCTGTGCCTGCTGTGGCAGTGAATCGTCTGACCGCAACGACAACAGCGGACCGGCAATGACGGTGATGGGATTGCGGAACTCGTGCGAGATGTTGGCAAAGAAACTCATGTTCATCTCGTTGGCCCGTTTTTCGAGCTCGCGTTCATGCTGTTCCTCCTCAAGCCGCAATCGGTTGGTGCGAAGGCGGAGATAAAGCGAGTTTATTATATATATTATGAGCAGGGTGAAGGCTGCATACGCAACCCATGCCGCCGGCGAGGCCCACCACGCCGGGCGCACACGGATGGTGATGGTCTGCTCGCTCTGGTTCGCCACCTCAGGTGAAGTGACCTGGCGCAGGCGGAACACGTATTTTCCTGAAGGCAGATTGGCATATTGTGCGCCGTGGCTGTACGTAGGCTTGTGCCATTGCCGGTCGTAACCGTCGAGGCGATATTGAAAGCCCAGTGCGGTGGTGCGGCCATAGTCGGGAGTGAAAAACCTGATGTCTATAGTGTTCTCGTCGTGTGCCAGGGCATAGCTGGCGCCGTTGCTTATATTGCCGCCCAGTGTGAGTTGTTTGCCCCTTTGGGTCGTTATGTTTATGGCGTAGATGTGGGGTGCGGCATTCTTCACGGTCTCGTTGCTGCCGGAGTTGAATACGTAGCAACCGTCCGAACTTCCGAACACCACCTTTCCGTCCGGCATAGCACACAGGGCATTGTCGAAATACTGCCTGTTCCACTCGTTCACGCTCGACGACAGCAGGGCGTTTGTTGCTGCCGTAGCGGTTGCAGGGTCGTAGCACACCACGTCTTTCAGCGTCGTTATCCAGAGCCGCCTTTGCGGATCTTCTGCGATTCCCTGCACGTGCACGTCGTTGAGGAAGTTCATCCTCTCCATCTTGTGCGATTGCATGTCGAGGCGGTAGAGGCCAAAACGCTTTGTGCCCAGCCACACGTTGCCGTAGGAGTCTTCTTGTGCGAATGCCGGGTCTATGTTGCCGTCTTTCGGGGCGCCGGTTGTCTTCAGTGTCTGTGTGTGGTTTGAAGTCGGGTTGTAGAGCATGATGTTCATGTTTCTCATGAACATCAGCACTTGTCCGTCGTGCAGGGTGGTGAGTTGTGTCTCCTCGTCGAACCATTGGCTGTCGATGCTTATGCGTTGGGGCTTTGACGTGCCATAGCCGAAGCACAGCAAGCCGTCGCTGCTGCTCACGAAAAGACGGTTGCCGGCTTTGGTTCCCGAACCGAGGTCTGTTGTGAGGTCCTTTGACCCGTAAGCCTTGCTTTCAACGACGGGCTGGCTCCCGTTGATGCGGCAGCTTGACACCTGTCTGTTGCCTATGAGCCACACGCGGGTGTCGTCGAACGCAACGGCATGGTTCAGCTCGCGGCGTCCGGCGGGAATGCTGTCGAAAATCTCATTGTAGTAACGTTCGCTTACTTGGTTGCCCGTCTTGTCGGCCACATACATGCGGCGGGTTGTGCCGGCTATGATGTTGTTGCCCACCCGGGTGAGGCATGTGACATCCTTGCCTCGCGAGCGTGAACACAGGGCATTGTCGTTGACCGACTTGAACTCCGTTGCCCTGTCTGACACTACCTGATAGCCGGCGTTGCGGAATCCGACCCATACGCAGCCGGAGGAGCCGCTGTAAGAGCAGGTTATGAGTTGTTGGGGTTTGTCCAGCGAGTATGGAGCATCGGGAATGTCGGCCCTTGCCGCTTTTGGCGGTGCTGTCGTGCAGCTTGTTGTTATCACGCCTTGTGGCCCTACGGTGTAGCACGCCTTGTGGCGCAAGGTCGATGCTATTATGTCGTCGGGGTTGCTGCCGTCGCCAATCGCAGTGACGTCGCAGTCGGTCTTGGGCAGGCCGAACCTCCTGAAGCGTCCGGCCCCGAGATACATCGCCAAGCCGTTTTGCGTGCCTATCCACATGCGGCCTTGCCGGTCACGGTGGATAATGTTTATGTAGTCGTCGGGCAGGGCGGTGGTGTCGCTCGCGTCGTGGAAATACTGCGTGTATGTCTTGCCGTCATACACGTTGATGCCCGCCGACGTGCCTATCCATACCAGTCCCATGCTGTCTTGCGCTATTGTCGTTACGTTGAGCGAAGACAGCATGTTGTCGGTGGCCGTATGCCTTCCCACGGGCACGAGCTTCTCCGAAGTGTGCCGGCGTGTAGGGTCTGCGATGTAGACAACGGAAAGGACACCGAACAATAGGGCAAATATTGCTGCGACGGCTTTCCTCATTTATTTCTTGTATTCCATGTGCACCATCACCGGATAGTGGTCGGATGGTGCGCGGCGGTCACGCTTGTTGAGTTCTATTTCCGAAGGTGCGTCGTTGCCCTTCCGTGCATCAGCCTCCTTTTGGGTCCAGTAGGCGTTGGTGAGGATGCCATAGCGGTCTACGGCAAACTCCGGCGACACGAACACGTGGTCTATGCGCGACGACGACCACAGACCGGTGTCGAACGAGTTGAATGTGCCGTTCTCGGCAAAGCGCAGGCGTGCGGCGCTATAGCTGTCCTTGAGTATGCCCGAGTCGGTGAAGATCTTGAATATCTCGTTGTTCTGGTCCACGTTGAAGTCGCCCGTCACGATGACCGGCGTGCCCTTGGCTATCTCGCGTATCTTCTTCACTATGAGCTTGGCAGCTTCGCGGCGTGCCACTATACCCACATGATCCATGTGCAGGTTGAAATGGAAGAAGTGGAAGCCCGTCTGCTTCTGCTTGAACTCGCCCCATGTGCATATCCTTATGCAGGCGGCGTCCCAACCGAGCTTGGGCTTGTCGGGAGTTTCGTTGAGCCAGAAGTTGCCGTTGTTGAGCAAGGTGATGTGGTCTTTCTTGTAGAACAGGGCAGAGTATTCGCCGGCCTCCTTGCCGTCGTCGCGTCCTACGCCGATAAAGTCGTAGTTGTCGAGTCCGGCCCTGAGGTCGCGAAGCTGACCTATGAGCACCTCCTGGGTGCCGAACACGTCGGGTGCTTCAAAGTTTATCATGTCGCAGATGACCTTGCAGCGTGTAGCCCACACGTTGCCGTTCTTCTCGTCGCCGCTGTTTTGGTAGCGTATGTTGTAGGTCCCTACGAAGATGGATTGTGCGCTCATTGCCAGCGCGAAGAGCAGGGACACGGATGATAAAAACAGTTTTTTCATGATTAGGTTTTCCTTTTTTTGTCTGTTGTTTAGTTGTTGTTGGCGGAAACGTCTTTTGCCGCTGCCACCACGAAGTGCCTCAGTTCTATTACATTCTTCTGTGGGTCGGTGTAGCATCCGCGTTTCCATTTGGCTATAATGGCGTCGGCCTTTTGCAGATGTTCTTCGTTGTGGTTTTCAAAGTAGAACAGGAGCTGTGCCATTGGCAGGAGCAGGTTGTTGGCCTTCAGCTTTGGCAAAAGCTTGACGAGTTCGTTGCGGGGTTCGTCGGCGGGTTCATCCAGGGCGAGCCGTGCGGCGTAGAACCCGAAAAAGAAATGGGCCTTGTCGTTAGGGAGGAATGTCTTGCACGTCTTCAGCGACTCCATCATCTGCCTTATCTCGCAGATGATGAGGTCGCGGCTTCCTATGTTGCCGTAGTCCTTGCCTATAAGCAGTCCGATGGCCATTCTCGCGAGGGCCTGCGTGTCTTTGTCCACGTTGACCGACTTTTTCGCGGTGACGGTTATCGGCCTTATATATTGCGGCTTTATGCTTACGGCTGCTATAGCCACGCCGGGCAAGCTTACCACGAGATACTCGCCTTTCTTGCCGGGCAGGCGTTGCACGATGCCGGTGATGCCTTCGAAAGGTCCGTCCATGATCTTCACCTCACTGCCTTTGGCAATGTTGAGCTCTTCGGGTTTGAAATACGTGAGCTGCGCGCCTTCCACGTCGTTTATCTTCTGGAAGTTGAGCATGTCGTTGTCGCGTATCTGTACATATTTCACGCTTCCGTCTCTCATGACGTTGCGTTTCAGGAAGATATAGCTTTTCAGCCGGCTTGTGTCCCTGAAGTCGAGCAGGTCTTTGCGTGCTCCTCTCACGAACACGAGCCCGGCTATGGCAGGCTGCAACATTCGCGTCTTCTTGCCAAGCCTGTCGCGCAGGCAGTAGCGCATGGGGATATAGGTCTGAAAGCCACGAGATGAAAGCTCGTCCTGAGCTTCCATCTCTTTTTTATAGCTTACTGCGAAGACATGCCATCGCTCGACGGCATTGTCGGCAGGTTCCTGTGTTATGCTTGTTGGCATTATCGGCTGGTTATGGCTGCTTATTTCTTCAGGTAGTCGCTTCTCGACGTACCCACGCAGCTGTTTGGCATCTGTATGTGCAGCATGGCGCAAATGGTCGGAGCTATGTCGGTTACGTGTACTTCAGCCGAAGTCTGTCCTTGTGGCACGTTCCATCCATAGAGCACAAATGGGATGTGGGTGTCGTATGGGTTCCACATCTGGTGGGTGGTGCCGATATATTTGTCGGAGCCGCTCACGTTTTCCCAACCTGCCTTTGGCACGATGAACACCTCACCGCTTCTGCCGCGCCGGTAGCCGTTGACTATCATCTCGCGTATGGGCTGCGGCACAGTGGTTGTGAGCACTTTCTCGCAGTCGACGGCATAGAGAATGCTGTCGTTCTTCTGCAGAGTGGCGCAAACGGCGGCCTTTACGTCGTCCATCTTCTTGCCTGCCTTTGCGGCGCCGTCCTGGTTGATGTAAACCCAGCCGTCGCTCACCTTCTTTATCACGGGGCTGAAGCCGAGCTCCTGCTCCAGTTGTGCCTCATAGGGCTTCAGCGTGTTGTCGGCATCCAGACCGCCGGCCGGTATGTGGTGAGCCTTGAGGAAGTTGTGGTTGTGGGAGCCGCCGTGGTCGGCCGAGAGGAACATGAGCCACTGGCCCTTGCCCACCTTCTCGTCGAGGGTCTTGATGAAGTGGGCGAGCTGGTTGTCGAGCTCAATGAATGCGTCGTGGTTCTCCTTGCCGCGAGTGCCGTAGGCGTGGCTTATGGCGTCGGTCGACGATACGCTGACAGCGAGGAGGTCGGTGATGGAGTCTTGTCCGAGCTGCTCGTTCTCAAGTGCAGCCTCGGCCATCTGGAATGTCTTGGTGATGCCCATCACCGAGGTCTTGACCTCTGTCTTGGGCTTGGTGCCTATCTTCTTGTTGGTCTCCTTCACCCATTCGGGCAGCTGGTCCATATAATAGGTAGACGTGATGAAGTGTCCGGCAGAGGTGTCCCACCAGTAGGCGGCGTCGGCGCCGTGTCCGGCAGGCATAATGGCTGAGCGGTCTTTCAGGGCTACGCCAATGACCTTGCCGTTGAAGTTGGTGGCAATCTTGAGCATGTCGCCCAGACCTGTTGCCAGGAGGTTGTGTGGCGACATCTTGCCCTCCTTGGTGTCGGAGCCTACGCTTTTCACGCCATCGTCATCGCAACTGTATATCCACTTGTTGTTGAGGTAGAAGTTGTTTGACACAATGCCGGTCAGCGCGGGCACGCTGCCCGTGTATATGCTGGAGTGTCCCACGGCGGTCACGGCAGGTACATAGTTGATGAGTGTGTTCTCGAAGCTGAAGCCCTTGTCCACGAGTGTGCGCAAGCCATCCTTGCGGTACTCGTCGTAGTAGTAATAAAGGTAGTCCCAGCGCATCTGGTCCACCACGAGGCCGACGACAAGTTTTGGTCTGTTGATCTGGCCGAAAACGCCGAGGGCGGCGAGCAGGCACAACACTACTGTCAATTTACGTTTCATCATTAAAGTGTTTTGGTTGTATTATCTTTTGCAAAGATAGTTGTTTTTGCAAAGATACACAATTATTTGCCGTTGCAAAACGATTAAACTATCTCTTTCGGCAATGAAATGAAATTTATGACAACTATTTGCAAATGTCCTTTAAAAGTAGCCACTGGCCATTTTTGTTGCTACCGTCACGACCAATATAGTCTTTCTTTCGCAAAATGGTTATTTCTCTTTTCAAAGTCGCAAGCGATACCCCAACTTTTTTTGCCAATTCATCCCGTGTAAGGAAAGGCTGTCCCTTAATTGCCTTGATTATGTCAATCTGCCGATAGGACAGAGGCTCATTTATCGGCTCATTTGTCGGCTCATTCTGAATGTGTAAAGTCAGTTTTACTTGCAGCAATTCTGGCTGCTCCAGTAATTCAGGCTTGAGCCAATGCTTTTCATTCCACGCATTTAGAATGAGAGGAAAGCCAGAGCCAAGGTTCTCGCCATAGCCTATCATACGGAACATACTCTGCATGCGCTGAAAATGTAAAGAATTTTAGCAAGATTTTAACACTTGGGGGCACACCATCCAGAACGGCCACGGAGGCTTTGAAGTGTTAAAAAGGGCGCCTTCAAGCCGATTTTAGGCCCGGAAACCATGAAATC
>CAZXGQ010000032.1:0-28284 GCA_964640415.1 uncultured Prevotella sp. | reverse complement strand
CAATAAGAAAGATTATAACGCAATATTTCACCCACACAAATCAACATAGACCCGAAAAATGTTATTCTTGATCAAGAATGTTGCTGCCGTATTTTGCTTCGAATTTCTCTACAACCGGCTTGAGGTCTACAGGCAGATAAGTCATGGCTTTGTCGCTCATTGCCGCCGGGACGCCATAGATGGCTTCGGCTATGCCGCCTGTTATGCAGCCGATGGTGTCTGAGTCGCCGCCAATGCTCACGGCATTGCGGACGGCATCCTCAAAACTGTCTGCCTGCAAGGCACAGCAGATGGCTTGTGGCACAGACCCTTGGCAGGTACCACCTGACCAGCTGCTGCCGGGCATACCTTTCCATGAGTAACACTCCTGGAGCTGCGACACGGTGGTGCTGAGGTCATAGCCGAAACGTTGTTCTATCTCCGACTTGATGAACTCCTTCGTTTTGCCCTGACGTGCCCACAAAATGCAGAGAGCCGTGGCTTGTGCACCGGCTATGCCTCCAGGGTGGTTGTGGGTGCATTCGGCTGAAGCTTTGGATTTTTCCATCACCTCGTCCTCAGTGTCGAAAGCCCATCCCACAGGAGCGATGCGCATGGCAGAACCGTTGCCACACGAATTGTATGGTCTATAGATATTTTGCCGATTTGCTTTCATCACCCAGTTGAGGAACCCGGATCCGTAGCCACCCATTACATGATTGTGGAGAGACGCGAAGTCGGCATAGTAGAACGCAGCCGTATGGCAGCCATCGAGAATCCACTGCGCCGTGGCGATGCTCAGAACACTGTCGTCGGTGTATTCCATCTTGTCGGAGAACAAGGTGAAGTCTTTCGTCTTGATGTTGTTGAACTCGTAGATGCTTCCTACGATATCGCCAATAATGCTTCCTATCATGTCAGAACAGATCTTCGGGGGTTAGTGATGGCAGACCTTTGTCACGTCGACAGTGAAGTCGTTGTCGCCCGATGCCGGCATGAACTTGCCGTGAGCCTCGAGGAAGTCAACCAGCTGTGCAGCCGTCAAGCCCTCAGCGCAGCAGGTGCAGAACTGCTCGTCGGGGCCGAAACGCTCGATGATGGCGTCGATGAGCTGTTGTTTTGTTGAATAACTGTTACCCTCCATCATGTGGAGTACATCGTGTCCGTGTGTCATAGTTGTATAGTTGTTGATATGTTATTTTTTTTGTGCGGCAATATTATCCCCGCAGATTTTTTGTACAAAAATACAAAAACCATGTCATGCAAACAAAAAAACGGGGGAAAATCGACGTCATTTCCCCACAAGTTCGTTCTGCTGGCGCACTGATTCCTCGTGTATGGTATCCATAATCTTCTTCACGAAGTCCTCGCTCAGTCCGGCTTCCTTGCCTTGTTTTGTCAGCCGCTCCACAATCTCATTGTAGCGATTGGTCTGCACCACAGCGATGTTGTGCTCCTTCTTGTATTGTCCCACTGCCACACACACCTTCATTCTGGCGGCAAGTATCTCAATAAGTTGGTTGTCAAGCGAGTCTATCTGCGTGCGCATGGCCTTCAGCTGGGTGTCGGTGTCGGCAGAGTTGGATGGTTCATGACTGTCGCAGCTTTGAGTGTAGACGGCAAACAGAGCCATAGCTGCCATAGCAAAAATATAAAATTTTCTCTTCATGATGTTTGTTCTGTTTATTATATCTGCATTTTTGTCCGATTGCAAAGGTAATGATTTCCCTTGATTGTCGGTTGATAAGAATAAGAAAAAACATAAAAAACGACACTTGCTACAAAGCAAAAAACAGACGCCTTTCCCATGACATGAGCACGGGAAAGGCGTTTTGTAGTTATGCATATGCAAGAAAAAGGGCGTGGTGGGAGATTATATGAACGGCAGTTCCATGCTTTGGCCGTTCTCGCATACCTTGCGCAGCACACCGTTTTCGATAATGAAGAATTCGCCGTAGATAGTCTCGCGGCCGTCGTGGCCGAGCAGGTAGGTGCCGTCGGGGAAGACGTAGAAACGGTGGCCTTCGCAGCTGTCGGGCATAGCAATGTCCTCATATACCTTCTGACCGTCGACGAGAGCATCCTTGCACATATAATAATGTGGCAGGATCTGCACTTCCGTGAGACCGAGTCCTCGGAGATAGCGTTTGTAGCCGGGTGATACAGCCTCGCCCTTCTCCTCAGGCGAGGAGTAGACTATGCGTGCACAGTTCATGCTGCCTGCAGAGATGCCCATGACGAGTCCCTTGTAGCCTTGCAGCATGCAAGACATATTTATCTTGTGGAGAAAGGCGTTCTGCGTAGGAACGTGGCCACCGCCGAGAATAATCCAGTCGCTACGGTCAATGAGTTGCTGCGCTTGATACGCATTGCGGCTGTCGAGACAGTCGAAGGCATCGAAGCGGAGCCCTTCGTTCTCGAAAGCCTGCGCCATGCACACCGTACAGTGGTCACCGAATTCCGGTTCGTCGGGATGCGAAGATACGAAGACACAACGCGACGGATTGGGGACAAGCCGGCGTATCTGTTCGAGAAAACCGTTGGCAGGATTTATGGCACCGTCCATCGACAGGCTGGGGCTGCTGGTAAGTAAGTATGTCATTATTTTGCCAAATTTGATTCTTTTTTCTTGATTTCGTTACAAAGTTAAGAAAAAATCATTATTTTTGCAACGGATGAGAGTTATTTAACGCAAAAGTCCAACAAAAAGCAACGAATACCAATACCACATCAACATGACAAACTTCATATTCATATCGCCCAACTTCCCCGAGAAGTACTGGCAGTTTTGCGATGAGCTCAAGAAAAACGGCGTACGCGTGCTCGGCATAGGCGACACGCCCAAGGAGACCCTTTCCAACGAACTCAAGGCTGCGCTTGAGGAGTACTACTACGTTAGCGACATGAGCGACTACGACAAGATGTACCGTGCTGTGGGCTACTACGCCTGGAAATACGGCCACATCGACTGGATAGAGTCGAACAACGAGTTCTGGCTCGAGCAGGATGCACGTCTGCGTACCGACTTCAACGTGACAACAGGCATCAAGCTCGACAAGATTGAGGCCTTCAAGGAGAAGTCGGAGATGAAGAAATACTATGCACAGGGTGGTATACGAACGGCACGCCAAATCAAGGCAGCCGAGGGGCCCGATGCAGCCCTGGCCTTTGCACAAGAGGCAGGATGGCCACTGTTTGCCAAGCCCGACGTTGGTGTGGGAGCCGGCGGCACACACAAGCTGGAGAACGAGGCCGATGTGCGCAACTTCTTCGCACACACGCCGCAAGTGGAGGCTTATGTTATCGAGGAATACGTCACAGGCAACATCTGCACCTACGACGCTGTGGTCAACTCAAAGGGCGAACCCCTCTACGAGTCGATGTGCGTATGTCCGCCCAGCATCGCCGACATCGTGAACAAACAGCTCGATTCCACGTTCTACGTAGAGAGGAAGATGTCGGAGAACCTGCGCTTCTGGGGACGACGCACGGTGAAGGCATTCGACGTGCACTCTCGCTTCGTACACCTGGAGTTCTTCTGCCTGGACCGTCCGCACCGCGGCCTCGGCGAGATAGGCGACTTCGTGGCTCTGGAGGTGAACATGCGCCCAGGCGGCGGATATATCCCCGACATGATGAACTATGCCCACAGCCTCAACGTGTTCAAGATTTGGGCGGACATGGTGGCATTCGACTGCCGCACCACACCGCCTTCGCCCGACGACTACTACTGCGTGTTTGCCGGCCGCCGCGACAATGCCTCCTACTGGCTCGACCACGAGGCCATGATGCAGAAGTATGGCGACGCCATCATGATGGCACCGCGCATTGCACCTGCCTTGGCTCCAGCCATGGGTAATCAGGCCTATATAGCACGTCTCAGGACGAAGGAGGAGACGGAAGCATTCCTCCATGATGCATGCAACAGAAAATAATAACGCAAACACAACATGAACATAGAATATCACAAATGGTGGAGCCATAACCTCGGCCGCGACATGGAATACAAGGTGTATGGCCACGATGGCCAGGCTATGCTGGCATTTCCATGTCAGGACGGACGCTTCTACGACTGGGAAAACTACCACATGACCGATATCCTAGCTCCGTTTATAGACGCCGGCCGCATACGCCTCATCACCGTCGACGGCATCGACTGGGAGACATGGTCGAACGTAGGCTACTGGGACAAACGGGCTCGCATAGAGCAACATGAGCGCTGGTTCAGATACATATGCGACGAGCTGTTGCCTAACCTGCGCGTCAGCCCCGACCAGATGTTTGTCACCACAGGCGCATCGATGGGTGCCTTCCACGCTGCCAACTTCTTCTTCCGCAGACCCGACCTTTTCAACGGCGTCATCGCCCTCAGCGGACTCTACAATGCCGCATACAGTTTCGGTGACTATATGGACGACCTTGTCTACCAGAACTCGCCGCAGGACTTCTTGCGCAACATGCCCGAAGACCATCCATGGATGCAGATGTACCGCCACCGGAAGATACTTTTCTGCATAGGTCAGGGACGATGGGAAGACGAGACGCTGGCAAGCACACGAGAGATGGACCGCATACTGTGCGAGAAGCATGTCAACGCATCGTTCGACTACTGGGGCTACGACATCGACCACGACTGGCCGTCGTGGCGGCGCATGCTGCCAGGCCTGACACAGAAGATGCTGTGCTGGCAGGTTTAGAAAAAAGATAGTGTAGAAATAAGACAGTGGGGCTGTTCCGCAAGGATAGCCCCACTTTTTGTCTTGTTTCAAGGCAAAATGTACTTGTTCACAACTGTTTGGACGCATTCTAAAACAGTTTGGAACTGCGGAAAAGAAAAACACACATTTCAAAAAGGGCAAAACGTGGGAAATGTGTATCTTTGCCATTGTAAAAAAAACATTGCCGTGGTTGGCTGCGGCATCTATTATTAACGCAACATCAAAACTATACGTATGAAAAAGAAAAAACTTTGCACGTTGACTTTGCTTGCGCTGATGGCCAGCACAAGTGTTTCGGCACAGTGGTACCACAAACCAACACCCAACGACACCCTGCAGTCTGTCAGGAAACTTGCCAACGGCAGCGTCGTGTTCAGCATCTACGCACCCAAGGCCCACACCGTGACGCTGGCAGGCGACGGCGACCTCGTGCCATGGACGGGAGACACGCCGGAGGTGAAGGAAAACGACAACGGCGTATGGAATGTCACCGTGAAGAACGTTAAGGACGGAGCCTACAGATACCATTTCGTAGTGGACGGCATGAATATCTCCGACCCCAAGAGCGAGGCTGTGCAGGAGTTCTCAGCAATAGCCAAGATAGAAAGCACCGGCCAGGAGTTTTTCGCAGTGAAGGATGTGCCTCACGGAGCCTTGAGCCAGCGTTTCTATTTCAGCAAGACGCTCAACCAGTGGCGCCGCATGCACGTGTGGACACCGGCAGGATATGAGAAGTCGAAAGACAAGTTGCCCGTGCTCTATCTCGTCCACGGTGGCGGCGATACCGACAACTCGTGGCCTGGGGTGGGCTGTGCCAACTTCATCCTCGACAACTTGCTTGCTGAAGGCAAGATCAAACCCATGATCGTGGTTATGCCAAACGGCAGCATCAACTGCCCGAGCGGTGACGTGCAGGACGAGGTGGCACCCTTTGCCAAGGACATGACCACCGACATCATTCCCTTTATAGAAAAGAACTACCGTGTGCTGGCCGACAAGGACCACCGTGCCATGGCTGGTCTCTCTATGGGCGGCATGGAGACCATGGAGACGGCTCTAAACAACATCCAGCTGTTCTCTTATGTTTGGGTGCTGAGCAGCAGCATGAAGCCCGGCGCAGACCCGGCAGAAGAGGCACAACGGCTCAAGATAGCACAGAATGCAGACAAGATAAACAAGAGCTTCAAGAAGTTTGTCTTCACGCAGGGCGGACCGGCTGACATAGCCTACAACAACTGCAAGAATACGCGCAAGCAGTTTGATGCAGCCGGTGTGAAATACGACTACGAGGAAAATGCACAGGCAGGCCACAGCTGGACCACTTGGCGTGCAGACCTCTACAATCTCGCACAGAGAATCTTCAAATAACTAAATTTCTAAATATGAGGAAAGCAATATTGGCCACCTGCCTCTGTGCATTGGTCAGTTTCAGTGCAATGGCGCAGACACCGACGCTCAGCATCGAGGGTGGAAAGGTAAAAGGCGTGATGACGGAGAACAGCCAGGCGGTAGTATACAAAGGAATACCCTATGCAGCTCCGCCCGTAGGCGAGCTTCGCTGGAAGAAACCGCAGCCTGTGAAACGGTGGAGTGGGGTAAAGACCTGCGACCGCTTCGGTGCGGTCTCCCTGCAAAACAAGCAGCCGAAGGGCGGGTTCTACTGGAAGGAGTTCTATCAGGACGAGAAGCTTGACTACAGCGAGGACTGTCTCTATCTGAACGTGTGGACACCCAAGAACATCAAGAACAAGCACTATCCCGTGATGGTGTGGATTCACGGCGGAGCCTATATGAACGGCTATGGACACGAGATAGAGTTCGACGGTGAGAAATATGCACAGAAGGGTGTCATTCTTGTTACCCTAAATTATCGTCTCGGCATGTGCGGCTTCCTTTCACATCCGTTGCTGACGGCTGAAAACGGCGGCAAGGGCTCGGGCAACTATGGCATCTACGACCAGCTGGAAGCTCTGAAATGGGTGAAGAAGAACATAGGCAAGTTTGGCGGTGATGCCGCCAACGTGACCGTCTTCGGACAGAGTGCCGGTGCCGGCAGCGTGCAGGCTCTTATATCCTCACCGCTCAGCAAGGGATATATAAACCGCGCCATCATACAGAGCGGAGGCGGACTGGGCGGCATTATCGCTACAGCTTCGCAGGCCGACTATGAGAAAAAGGGAAAGGAGATATGGGATGAAGCCGGAACCAAGACCCTGGAAGAGATGAGGGCTTACCCTGCCGACAAGTTCGGGGAGATACTCGCCAAATACCAAAAGAAGCAGACAACATTTACCGGACTGCCTTACAACACTTGTGTAGACAACGAGCTCCTGCCCGGCACATTCGACGAGATTGCCAAAGCCGGCAAGCAGCTCGACATCACTTACATGATAGGCTACACCTCGGAAGACCTTTTCCCACAAGGCATGAAAAAGGCTGCCGAAGACTGGAGCCTGCTGCTGGAGAAACAAGGCAGAAAGCCAGCCTATGTCTACTGCTTCAACAGAGACCTGCCCGGAGAGGATATGCCCGCTGAAGCCGGCGGCATGAAGGGTGCCTTCCATTCTTCTGAACTCTGGTACACGTTCGGTACATTGGGACGCTGCTGGCGTCCGATGGAGAAGGCAGACTATGAATTGAGCGACCTTATGGTATCCTACTGGACCAACTTTGCCAAATATGGCAACCCAAATGCAAAGGGACTGCCCGAATGGAAGACCTATACGGCCGCAACTCCCTATATCCAGGAGCTCAACGAGAAGACTGTCGGTAAGTAGGCTGTATAAGTAAAGGCATCGCAACGTGGCCAGTTGCGACCAATAAAAAAAAGCGTAGGGGTTGTTGCTCCTACGCTTTTTTGGTTTATCAATAACATTGCGGTTGAAACACCGTGAAAAGAAAGCATCGCATCAGGCAAACTCACTGGGTGACACGCCAAACTGTTTCTTGAAACTGGTGGAGAAGAACGACAGCGAACTGAAGCCCGTCAGGTCGGCTATCTCAGAAACGTTGTATTTTCCCTCGCGCAGGTATTCTGCCGCACGGTTGAGTTTGTAGGTTCTGAAGAATGCACCGGGATTGGTTCCGGTGAGTCCTTTCATCTTATAATAGAACTTGGAGCGCGACATGCCCAGTGACTGTGCCACCTGGTTGACGTCCAGTTCCGAGTTCATCATCTCTTTCTCCATGATGGCGTAAAGCTCGTCCATGAAGTGCTTGTCCTGCGGCGAGAGCGACTTGCTGACCTCCTCATCCTTCTCGGTGGTGGTGGATGTGTTGAGCAGGGTGCGCAGTTTCTCCCGGTTGTCGAGTTGCGACTTGATGAGAGCCAACAGCAGTTTGGGGTTGAAGGGCTTGGTTATATATGCATCGGCACCTTTCTCCAGTCCCTCTATCTGGTTTTCCACAGTGGTTTTTGCTGTTAAAAGAATAACAGGAATATGGCAGAAGCGCTGGTCTGTCTTGATGTTGCGGCAGAGTTCGTAGCCGTTCATGCCCGGCATGAGCACATCGCTGAGCACGATGGCGGGTTCCGTGTCCGCCATTGCCTCCATAGCCTCCTTGCCACCAAAGCGGTACACCACGTGGTAGTGGGGTGACAGCAGGGTGCGCAGATAGTTTATAACGTCGGTGTCATCGTCCACAATGATAACGGTGGGGCGTGACGTGTTGTCGTCGGCAGGCTCTGCTTTCTGCTGTGCTTCCTCCTTTACGGGATATAGCTTCTCCTGACTCTCGTCCGGGAGTGTACGTTCCTCTGCAGTGTAGGCAGCATCATCCATTGGCAGCATGAGAGTGAAGACGGCTCCCTGGCCCTCCGTGCGATTGCCTGCGCTGAGCGAACCGTGGTGAAGCAACGCCAGTCGACGGGCATAGTAAAGACCTATGCCGGTACCCCAGTTGATGGTGCCGCGTGTCTGATTGTCGAGCTGGTAGTAGAGCTTGAAGATGTTCTCCAGCTGACTCTCGGGCAGACCCTTGCCCGTGTCTTCCACCTGTAGCTGTATGTTGTTGCCGACTACCGTCAGCCGGACATCGATCCTGCCTCCCGATGGTGTAAACTTGATGGCGTTGGTAAGCAGGTTGCTCAATATCTTGTCGAGCTTGTCGGCATCGACCCATGTCAGCAAGCATCCCTCCAGACCGTGTTTCTCCAACGTGATGCCCTTTTCCGTGGCATTGAAGAGGAAAATTTCGCAGAGATGGTCAATGTAGGCTATTATGTCCATGCGTTGCACGTTGAGCTTGAGCGTGTCGCCGGAGAGCTTGCTGAAGTCGAGCATCTGGTTGACGAGCCGGAGCATGCGGCTGATGCTATGCTGCACTATAGTCACCATCTTGCGGTCTTCAGCCTGCAAGTGGCTGCTTTCTGCCAGCACACTGATGGGCCCAGAAATCATGGAGAGAGGTGTGCGGAACTCATGCGACACGTTGGTGAAGAACTGCATCCTCATCTTGCCCTCATAGCTGCGCATACGTTGGCGATAGAGGTAAGCCAGCAAGCCCACCGCCAGCAGGATGTAGACAGTCCACGCCCACCATGTGTTCCATGGAGCGGGGGCGACAACTATGTTGAGACTCGTCTCAGAGAGTGGTTTCTCGCTGAGGTTGTCGGCTATCTTCACGCGCAGGGTATAATGTCCGGCTGGGAGACTTGTATAGGTGGCTTCACGGTTATTGCGTGCGTCTACCCACATGCGGTCGGCACCTTCCAGCTTGTAGAAGAAGTGTACATTGTCGTATTCGCGGTAGTCGGCATTGTTGTAGTTGATGGTGAAGTTGTTCTGGCAGTAGCTGAGGTGTACGGTAGGGCGCCGGTCAATGCTCTGCTCAATGATGCCTCCCTTTGTGGCTCTGACTATGCGGTTGTCAACACTGAGTGTCTGGAAAATAATGGCTGTGCTGTCCTGATATGCCACTTCTTCGGGCTTGAACATCGTCAGGCCGTGGGTACCGGCAAAGACGAGTGAGCCGTCGGCAAGTTTGCACGAAGCTCTGTCGTAGAACTGGTTGCCGCCAGTTCCGTCACTCTCAAAGTATTGTATCACCTTACCCAGGTTGCGGTCAATCTTGTTCAGTCCGTACATCGTACTTATCCACAGGTTGCCAAGATGGTCTTCTTCAGCACTTGACACATCGTGACATGAGATTCCGTCAACGACGGAGAGCTGGCGGGTGCGCACGTCAAAGTGGAGCAGTCCGTTGCCCACAGTGCCCAGCCAGATGTCGTTTGTGCCGTCGCAGTAGAGGAAGGAGGGGATGTACTTGCCGCGCACGATGCATTTTTTCAAGTCGTCTTGCGGCAATCCGAAATCGGTTATTTTCCCTGTGGCGGGGTCTATGCGGTACACTTTGTCTTGATAGACGGAAGCCAATACAGTGCCGTCGTCGAGGCCAAGTATAGCAGGGACAAAGCTTCCTGGCTTTCGGCTCAGGTTGTATGTTTTCATCGCGCCGTTTGTGGGGGAAATGCAATACACGTTTCCGCTGTTTCCCGACAGCCATACGTTGCCGGCCTTGTCTTCATCGCCCTTGAGTACCATGTTCGTATCGAAGTAGTGAAGCTGATGGAGTGCCGTCCCGTCGTAGGAATACTCATAGGTACCAGCAAAGCAACTGAGCCACAAGTGGTCATTGTGGTCTACATATATATAATAAGGATGATTAGGCATGCCGGGTATAGTCATTATGCGAAACTGTCGGGTTGCAGTCGGACAGACAATGAGTCCGTTGCGCTTGCTGGCAATCCAGAGATTCTGCCGGCTGTCTGCAGCCACAGATGTTACGGGCTGTTTGCCGAACTGGTCCTCAAAGTCGTTCTGGCGGTTGAATATCCTGTCTTTGGCATAGCGCACGGCAAATCCTTCGTCAGGTTCACCCATCCACACATTGCCGTGAGAGTCGGCAAAGAGGGTAGTGGGAGAGAAATGACGGTTTTTCAGCGGTGTGTTGGTGGCATCAATGTTGGTCACAGTCTGTTGTTCCTCATCGTAGAGGAATATACCGTTGTCACCGGCAATGAGCATTCTGTGGTTGTCGTAGCGTGCATAACTCTGCACATAGCCCAAATTAACGCCTTGAAAGCAAGTCGGCAGGGGCTCCATACGGCAGGTTCGCGTATTGACCAGCTTTCCGTTTTTGAGGACCTCATAAAGCCACAGTTTTCCGTTGCTGTCAACAAACATATTGGAAAACGATGTCCTGTTTGTAGGATGCATGAACCCTCTGAAGACAGCTTTGCCATTGGCCGTAAAGGCATAAAGGTTCTGATCGGTAAGCACCCAGATGCGGTTGTCCCTGTCAGCCCGAGCTTTCAGAATAGCCCTTCCACCAGTCATCCTAGAAGTGATGACAGATGTGAAGTGGTGTTCTTTTTCGTCATAACGGAATACAGTGAGGCGTGTAGTGAGATAAACATGTTTTCCTGCATCCTCGAAAACATTGTTGCAGTTTTTGTTGTCCGACTCAATTGGCACATGACGGAAATGGTCGGTTGAGGTATGAATGCAGATGCCATTGTTGGTGGCTATCCACATGCGATGGCGAGAGTCAACGTATAGGTCCCTGATTTGGTTGTCGGGCACCCCCGTGGAGTCTTCGGCGAAGAAGTACTGGTAGTACTGTTTTCCGTCGTAGCGGTTGAGTCCTCTGAACGTTCCAATCCATATCATGCCGTTTTCGTCCTCGGCAAAAGAACTTATGTTATTGCACGATATGCTGTTTTGTATCAGTGGTTGTACAGGGGGTGTGTTCCCCTCCTGATCCTTGCTCTTGCCGCAGGAGACGATGATAAGTGTTATCAACAACAGTATAAGCTGACAAGTCGTTTTCATTAATCTTTAGGTTTTATAGATGCAAAAGTATAAAAAAGATAATGGATTATAACAAAACAGTATGTCTTTTTGCACGGAAATACAAGTTTTTGCACTTATTTGAAAGTCATTTTGCACTGTCTCAAAAACCAAACAACCGCAGGAGAAAGCCACCTATTATAAAAGAGCATAACTTTGCAACCGAAAAACATAATCAACTAACTATTTCAAAACCAACTAAAGAAACAGAATTATGAAACAAGGACGATTATTCAGATTCTTGGTCTCCGTGTTGTTCGTTATCTTCTGGACAACAGGTTTGATGGCCCAGAACAAGTTCACCGTAACGGGTACCGTGACTGACAGCAATCAAGAGCCCCTCTTCGGTGTGAGTGTCAAGGAAAAAGACAGCAATGCAGGTACTATAACCGACCTTGACGGCCACTTCAAGCTCAGCACCCACAAGGGTGCCATACTCGTTCTCTCTTATGTAGGCTTCACCAACAAGGAAGTGAAGGTTAGCGGCGAAAAGCTCAACGTCACCATGCAGGAAGACCAAAAAGTGTTGGAAGAAGTGGTGGTAGTAGGCTACGGCGTTCAGAAAAAGAGCAACGTGACCGGAGCTATTTCTAAAGTAAAGGATGAGGATGTGGCCAACCGCACCATCACCAGTGCAGAGGAAGCCCTTCAGGGCAAGACATCGGGTGTGCAGGTTGTCACGACTTCAGGTATGCCCGGTTCTGTACCTTCAATCCGTGTACGCGGTTATTCTTCCAACTCCGACATGTCTCCTCTGTATGTAGTAGACGGTATCATCATGAGCGACATCAGCAGCATCGACGTTGGCGACATCGCATCGATGGAGGTGCTCAAAGATGCAGCCTCAGCTGCCATCTACGGAGCACAGGCCGGCAACGGTGTGGTTCTCATCACAACTAAGAGCGGCAAGGACAAAGACGGATGGGGGCAGATAAGCTACGACTTCCAGTATGCCAGCAACTCGCTCGCCCACAAACCGCGCATGATGAACGCCAAGGAGTATGCCGAGTTCATGGTCGAGGCAGGCAACTTCTCGCAGGAGACTGTCAACAACTATTGGGACGGCAAGACCGACACCGACTGGTTTGACGCCGTGTTCGGTTCGTCTACAATGTACAAGCACAACTTATCTCTCTCCAGCGGTGGCAAGAAGGGTTCGGTATATGTCTCTGCAGGCTACCTCTCAAACGACGGAATGCTGCGCGGTGAGTCAGACACCTTCAACCGCCTCAACGGTTCTATCAAAGCCGACTACAAGATCAAGCCATATCTCAAGGTCATGGCCAATGCCAACCTGAGCAGAAGCAAGCGTCACGGCATCATGATTGAAGCCCTCAACGACGCGTTCCTTATGGATCCTCTCACACCGGTATCATATTCTGCCGCCAATTTGCCAAACAACATGAAGACTGTAATGGACAACGGATGGAACATCCTTACCGACGAGAACGGCGACTACTACTCAGTGTCCAACTTCTACACCTTCTCCAACCCGCTGGCTTACAATGCAAGCAATACGTCCACTTACCGCAACAGCAAGATTAACGGTAACTTCGCCGTGGAGTTTACACCGGTGAAGGGCCTCGTCTTCACATCAAAGTTCGGTTACTACCTCGGTTCAACAGGTTCCAACTCCTACTCCAAGTCTTACTATTGCAGTGCACAGCGCTACTCACAGTATTCAAGCTACTCACAGACTAACAAGGAGACAGCCAACATGCAGTGGGACAACTACCTCAACTATTCTCTCACACTGAACAAGGCTCACGACATCACAGCCATGGTGGGTCACTCCTTCACACGCAACACGGATTCATACACCACTGGCGGTTTACAGCCCGACGGCGAGAACGTGCTGCAGAAAGACGACTACGATCTCTTCGGATGGCTCGACTATGCCAACAGCTCCGCACAGCGCACCAACAGCGGTGTACGCACAGAGACAACCAGCGAGTCTTACTTTGGCCGCCTCACCTATGCCTACAACAACAAGTACCTCTTCCAGTTCTCTCTGCGTGCAGACGCCTTCGACCTCTCCAAACTTCCTCTCACCAACCGTTGGGGTTACTTCCCTGCAACCTCTCTGGCTTGGGTTTCTTCTCAGGAAGGCTTTTGGAAGAAAATGCCAAAGTGGTGGAACTATCTCAAGATACGCGGCAGCTGGGGTAAGAACGGCTCCATCGGTGCCCTCTCCGGTTATCTCTACGCCACGACAATGGTTTCAAACAGCAAGTATGCCTATGGTAACGACGCCAACTATCAGTATGTGCAGGACGCTACACCAAACTCAATGGGCAACGATGAACTTACATGGGAGACCTCCACACAGTTGGACTTCGGACTTGACGCACGCTTCTTCAACAGTCGCCTCAGCCTCACTGTAGACTGGTACAACAAGAAGACGGAAGACCTTCTTGTAACTGGCCTCAAGCCTTCGCTCATCGCCGGCGGTACATTCTCACCTATGAACGCAGGAACAGTGGTCAACAAGGGTCTCGAGGTCGAACTTGGCTGGCGCGACAACATCGGCAAGTTCAAGTATGGCGTACGCACCAACTTCTCTACCCTCAAGAACAAGGTGACCTATCTCAGCTCAGGCATCGACTACATCTCCGGCTACTCCCGATTGAACGACCCGTTGACCATCTTTGAGGAAGGTGCTGAGGTTTGGCACTTCTACGGATACAAGTTTACAGGCGTAGACCCCACTACCGGCGAGCCAACTTTCGAAGACCTCAACCATGACGGCCAAATTACAACAGACGACCGCACCAACATCGGTTCAGCCATTCCAAATTTGACCTACGGTATCACCATCGACATGGCCTACAAGGGATTCGACTTCATCGTCTTCGGTTCCGGTGTAGCAGGCAACAAGATCTTCCAAAGCCTCTTCTCTAGCGACCGCACCACTGGCAACCGCATCAAGTCAGTATGGTATGACGACCGTTGGACCACAACCAACACCACTGCCTCACATCCGGCAGCCAGTGCCGACATCTCCAAGTATGCCATCTCCGATGCCATGGTCTTCGACGGTTCTTATTTCAAGATCAAGCAGATACAACTTGGCTATACTCTTCCAAAGCACCTGACCAAGAAGTTCTTTGTCGAGAACCTGCGCCTCTACGCTTCACTCGAAGACTTCTTCACCTTCACCAGCTACAAAGGCTTCGACCCAGAGTCAAGTTCTACAAGCACCGGTAGCGGACAGGGTGTAGACACCTGCACCTTCCCAATATCCAAAAAGGTGGTTTTGGGCTTCAACCTTACATTCTAAACAACAGCAGATACATACATCACGCTTAACCTAAAAAGATTATTACGTATGAAAAAGATATATAGATTAGCGCTCGTCATCATGAGCTTCTGTGGCATGATGTCATGCAGCGGCGAACTGGACATCCCGCAAAAAGGCAATCTGGGATCAGAGTCTGACTTCTACAAAACCGATGATGACGCCAATGCAGCCATCACGGCATGCTATACCGACATAGGCAGCATGTACGAGCCCATCAAGGCCGTAGACGACCTCTTGTCAGACGACGTATGGTGCGGCGGCGGCCAGCGCAACGACAACGCTCAGCGCGAAGACCTGGGAAGCTACACCTTCGGCAGCACAAATGAGGTAATACAGACCATGTATGAGAACCTCTACACGCTGATATACCACGCCAACCTCATAATAGAGAAGTTTGAAAATTTCGACACACCTGTAAAGAAGCGCAACCTGGCAGAGGCTTACTTCTTCAGAGGATTCGCCCACTTCTATCTTGGCGCCTACTTCGGCACTGCACCTGTAGTGGACCACCTGTTGAAAACCGACTACGCCCTGCCAAACAGCACACGTGAACAGCTCTATGCACAGGCTGCAAGCGACCTGAAGACGGCAGTGGAAAGCGGTGACCTCACCGTGAAAGCCAGTCAGGACGACCAACAGGTGAGAGTGACACAAGGTGCCGCCTTGGCTTTCCTGGGCAAGGCCCTCGTCTTCGGAGGCAACTACAGCGAGGCAGCCACATACCTTAACAAGGTGGTAAACTCCGGACTCTACCGTCTCAACACCGGTGCCTACGAGGACCTTCTCCATCAGGGCAACGACTACGATGCAGAACACATACTGGAGTGGAATGCCGTGACCGACTTCAACAACCTCACCGTCAACCTCTACTACCTGTATCGCGGATTCAGAGGCGAGTTCTACAACTGGAACGTAACCGACCAAAACATCAGCAACACAGCCTATGGTTTCTTCAATCCCACCAAGGACCTGTATGATGCTTTCGTAGCAGAGGAAGGCGCCGACGGTTACCGTCTCACACAGACCATCAAGACCGAGAAGCAGATAGCAGACTACGGAATAACCCTCATCTCCGGCAAAACCCTCCACGGACACGAAGGCTACTGGAACTGGAAACAGCGCATGCTTAGTAGCGACTACATCATCTTCGGCCTCTTCGCTACCGTCAACTACACATGGATGCGCTATGCCGAGGTACTGATGCTGGCAGCCGAGGCCAACTTCCAAAGCGGCAATGTGGCAGAGGCAACAAAGGATGTCAATATGGTGCGAACACGCGCCAAACTGCCTGAGAAGCAGACAGTAACGTTGGATGATATCAAGACTGAGAAACGCCTCGAACTTTGGGGCGAGGGATGCCGCTGGATGGACCTTGTGCGCTGGGGTGAGGCTGCCACACGGCTCGCCAATAAGGGCAAGGAAATGCCGGGCTACAACAGCACAGGAAAGGTGACGGAATACACCAACAGCAACGGTGGTTTCAAGTCCGGCAAGAACGAAATGCTTCCCATCCCTGACCAGGAAGTTAAGCTCAACGCCAACATGCAGCAAAACCAAGGATACTAACATGACAACTCTCTTAGATTATGAGCATTAGACACCAAGTAATAGCAATAACCGTAACCGTAGCAGCAAGCTTCGGTTACGGAGCCTCGGCCCAGACACAGCTCCGCGCCGACAACATCGACCAGGTCATCTCGGAAATGACGCTGGAGGAAAAGTGCCACTTTGTAATCGGCACCGGAATGGGATTCAACCGCGAAGTAAAATTCCCTGGAACGGCAGGCGCAAGCTATGCCATACCACGGCTCGGCATCCCTGCCATGTATTGTGCCGACGGCCAGCAGGGACTGCGTATGAACGCTCACCGCGACTGGGACAGCCGCGACTATTTCCCAACCGACTTCGTGGCATCTGTCACCCTTGCCTCAACATGGGACACGCAAGCTGCCTACAAGGTTGGACAAGGCATTGGCAACGAGGTTAAGGAGTTCGGACTCGACTGGATCCTCGCACCTTCGATGAACCTGATGAGAAGTCCGCTCTGCGGCAGAAACCATGAATACTACAGTGAGGATCCACTGCTCTCCGGAATGATAGCCGGAGGTTATGTCAACGGTATCCAGAGCGAGGGAACACTGGCTTGCATCAAGCACTTTGCCGTAAACAACCAGGAGACCAATCGCAACAAGAACGATGCACGCCTCTCGCAACGCGCTCTTCGCGAGCTCTACCTGCGCGGTTTCGAGATTGCCGTAAGGGAAGGGCATCCTTGGACTATAATGACCTCCTACAACAAGATCAACGGCACTTATTCGCTCGAAGACAAAGGACTGCTCACCAACATTCTGCGCAACGACTGGGACTACCAGGGCTTTGTGGTAAGCGACTGGAACGCCGGAGACAACGCCGTGGCATCCATGTTTGCAGGCAACGACATGCTGCAGCCCGGACAGGACAAGCAGTACAAGGCCATCTATGAGGCTGCGAAGAGCGGCAAACTGCCGATGGATGTGCTTGACAACAACGTGAGACGCATACTCAATGTATTGGTCAAGACTCATACTTTCGCAGGCTATAACTACAGCAACGAACCCGACCTCAAGGCCCATGCACGAACCGTAAGGGAAGTTGGAGCCGATGGTATAGTGCTGTTGAAGAATTTCTCTGAGGCCCTGCCAATTACGGGAAAGAATGTAGCTCTCTTCGGTTGCACATCCTACGACATCATCTCCGGCGGAAGCGGCTTCGGCGGCACATCCGTAGGCCACTACACCGTGTCGCTCGTCGAAGGCATGCGCAATGCGGGATACACCATAGACAAGCCGCTGCTCGACCTCTATAAGGCACACATTGCAGCCGAGGAGAAGCGTCTCTTCCCCAACGGCCGTCCGCCTTTCTCCATTACACCGCCCGCCCGTGCAGAAGAAATGACTCTCACTGACGGCAGAATGGATTCTACTGTCGTTGCCACCGATTTGGCCATCATCACCCTTGGCCGCAAGAGCGGTGAGGCAGCCGACCGCACCAAGGCCGACTTCTACCTGAAGAAAGGCGAAAAGAACCTCGTCAGCCAGGTGAGCCAGGCTTATCACAAGGCCGGCAAGAAGGTTGTGGTGCTGCTCGACATCTGCAGCCCTATCGATGTAGCTTCATGGCAAGACGAGGTGGACGCTGTGGTATGTACATGGCAGGGTGGCCAAGAGATTGGCAACAGTATTGCCGACGTGCTTTCCGGACGTGTCAACCCATCCGGCAAGTTGCCAATGACCTTCATGAACAACTATGGCGATGCCTATGCCGACAAGAACTTCCCTGCCGAGGTCGATGAGGAGCTGATGGGCAGCATGTTCATGTGGGGCTACAATCCCGATAAAGCTCCCAAAGACCGTAAGCCGATGAAAGACATCGACTATACCGACTACGAGGAGGACATCTATGTTGGTTACCGCTATTTCGACACCTTCGGAAAGAGTGTGGCCTATCCTTTCGGCTACGGCCTGAGCTATACCACCTTCAGCTACGATAACATGCAGGTTGTAGCCTCGGCCGACGGTGTTTACACGGTCACTGTAGACGTGAAGAATAGCGGCAACAGGGCCGGACGCAACGTAGTGGAGCTCTTCGTTGCCGCACCCGACAGCAAGAAGGCCAACAAGCCTGCCAAGGAACTGCGTGCCTTCAGCAAAACAGCCCTCTTGCAACCCGGGCAAACAGAACACGTGACTCTCAAGGTTAAGGGTGCCGATCTGGCATCGTTCAACGAGAAAACCTCCTGCTGGCAGACCACTGCAGGCACATATCAGTTCATGATTTGCTCTTCTGCCAATAAGGTTGAAGCACAGGCTGCAGCCAAGGTTAAAGCTTACAAGAAGGCCATGAGCAACGTAATGAAACCTCAAGTAAAACTTAATACCCTGAAACGATGAAAAACAAAAGACAGTATCTGCCACTGGTTGCTACGGCTCTTCTGATGGCAAGCTGTTCGTCACAGAACAAGCCCTTTGACGTACAGGATATCATCAGCAAGATGACAACCGAGCAGAAAGCACGCTTCGTCATCGGCACCGGTTTCGCATCGGAAGGTGAGGGCAATGCGCCCATCATCGGCGAAACCAAGAAGATAGTGCCCGGAGCTGCCGGCACCACATACCCTCTCGACAGTCTCGGTGTTCCTGCCATAGTACTGGCCGACGGTCCTGCCGGTCTGCGCATCGACACGGTGCGTCCCAATGACAAGAACCGCTACTACTGCACCCATTTCCCCATCGGCACACTGCTGGCCTGCACTTGGAACCAGACTCTCGTGGAAGAGGTGGGAAAGGCGATGGGCAACGAGGTGAAGGAATATGGTGCCGACGTATATCTGGCCCCTGCCACCAACATTCACCGTAACCCGCTCTGTGGCCGCAACTTCGAGTACTACAGCGAGGACCCGCTGGTAGCCGGCAAGACAGCTGCTGCATATATCAAGGGTGTGCAGAGCAACGGCGTAGGTACGAGCATAAAGCACTTTGCCGTGAACAACCAGGAGACCAACCGCATGAACATGGACTCCCGGGTTTCACAGCGTGCCCTACGCGAAATCTACCTCAAGCCCTTTGAGATTGCAGTAACCGAGGCCAAACCCTGGACCGTAATGTCGTCGTACAACAAGATCAACGGTCAGCCTGCCTCTGAGAGCAAAGACCTGCTTACCAGTGTGCTGCGCGACGACTGGGGCTACGAAGGAACGGTGATGACCGACTGGTATGGCGGTTACGACGGTGCCAAACAGGTGTGGGCCGGCAACGACATGCTGCAGCCCGGACGCGAGAAGCAGTACACCCAAATACTTGAAGGCATCAAGAGTGGGAACCTCGCTGAGGCAGACCTCGACCGCAATGTGGGCAGGATACTCTCGCTCATTGAGAAGACTCCAAAATACGAGGGCTACAAATACACCAACAAGCCTGACCTCAAGGCGCACGCTGCCGTGACACGCCAGAGTGCTACCGAGGGCATGGTGCTGCTCAAGAACGAAGGGGCTACACTGCCTCTGAAGAAGGCGACAAAGAATGTGGCACTCTACGGCTGCACCTCTTACAGCTTCATAGCTGGCGGCACGGGCTCCGGCAATGTGAACCATGCCTATGTGGTCAACCTCGTAGACGGATTCAAAAATGCAGGCATCAAGATAGACGAGTCGCTTGAGCCTCTATACAGAAAGGCTATTGCCGATGGCAAGGCCAGCTTCAAAGCCCAGATTGCAGAGGCTGCCAAGAAAGACTCTATGGTGGCCAAGTTTGCAGCCTTCTTGCCTGTTCCTCTACCAGTAGAACCAGCCATACCGCAGAACGACCTGGCTCAGCAAGCCAAAAACAACGACCTGGCAGTCATCACCATAGGTCGCCTTTCTGGAGAAGGAGCTGACAGAAATGACACAGACTTCAACCTTTCCAAGGAAGAGACGGCTATGGTAAAGACCGTATGCGATGCCTACCATGCCTTAAACAAGAAGGTGGTGGTATTGCTCAACGTGGGCGGTGTCATCGAGACAGCATCGTGGAAGGATATGCCAGACGCCATTCTCTGTGCATGGCAAGGCGGACAGGAAGGCGGCAACTCCGTGGTAGACCTGCTCACGGGCAAGGAGAATCCTTCTGGCCATCTCAGTATGACCTTCCCGGTGAATTACAACGACGCCTATTCTTCACGCAACTTCCCAAGCGATATCAAGCCTTCGTTCAACATCTTCGGTGACGTGAAGAGCAACGGGCAGGAACGCAACGTAGACTACACCAACTATGAGGAGGACATCTATGTGGGTTACCGCTATTTCGACAGCTTCGACAAGACAGTCAGCTATCCCTTCGGTTACGGTCTGAGCTATACAACCTTCTCCATGGGCAAGCCTAACGTGTCAATCTCCGGTGACAACTACACCGTGACACTGGAGGTAAAGAACACCGGCAAGCTGGAAGGCAAAGAAGTGGTGCAACTCTATGTGGCAGCTCCCGACAGCAAGCAGCTCAACAAGCCTGTCAAGGAATTGAAGGCTTATGCCAAGACCGGCATGCTGAAGCCCGGCCAGAGCGAGACCGTCACCCTCACCGTTCCTGCCATCAATCTGGCTTCATTCAACGAGGCTGAGTCAGAATGGAAGGTGGATGCAGGAAAATATCAGATTCTTTTGGGTAATTCTTCGCAAAACATACAACAAAAAGCCGAAATCGACGTTAAAGAAGTAACAAAGAAGGTGAACAATGTACTCAAACCTCAGTCGAAGCTCACTTTGTTACACAGATAAAAACTGATACCGTATGAAAAAACAAATATTTTACAGTGCTCTTCTGGCACTCTCGCTTGCCTCACCTGCCATGGCGCAGGAAGCTCTCTTCAGTGGAAACGATGTGCAGTCGCCCGTGGTGAACAGTGACAACACTGTCACATTCAACATCTATGCCCCCAAAGCCAGCAAGGTGGAGGTCACCGGCGACTTTCTTCCGCCCGTCACCGTGCAGACTCCGTTTGGCGAGCAGCAGGCTGCCGGCGTGGCGCAGCTCAAGGAGGGCAAGAACGGCATGTGGAGCTACACCACCAGCCGCCTTTCGCCAGAACTCTACTCTTATACCTTCACTGTCAACGACATGAAGATACTCGACCCGTCGAATGTCTACATCAACCGCGACATAGCTTCCACAACCAACATCTTCATCATCTCCGACAAGAAGGGCGACCAAGGCGACCTCTACCGCGTCAACGAGGTGGCTCACGGCAACGTGTCGAAAGTGTGGTACGAGAGTCCTACGCTGAAGATGAAGCGCCGCATGACTATCTATACCCCGGCGGGGTATGACAAGGGCAAGAACTATCCCGTTCTCTATCTGCTCCACGGTGCCGGCGGCGACGAAGATGCCTGGACCACACTGGGACGTGCCGCACAGATCATGGACAACCTCATTGCCACAGGCAAGGCTAAGCCAATGGTTGTGGTTATGACCAACGGCAATGTCAACTGCCAGGCTGCTCCGGGCGAGTGGAGCCAGGGCATGTACAAGCCTTCGTTCATGGGCAGTGTCAACTTCAAAGACAAGCCCGCTGCCACAATGGACGAGAGCTTCCCCGATGTCATAAAGTATGTGGAGAGCCACTACAAGGTAGCCCGCGGACAGAAAAACCGCGCCATCTGCGGTCTCTCCATGGGTGGCGGACACAGTTTCGCCATCTCAAAGCGCTATCCTAAGGACTTCGGCTACATCGGCCTCTTCTCTGCTGGCTTGAGCATAGGTGCCAACGCCTCGAAGAAGAGTTTCTACGATCAGCTCAAGGAAGACACCGAAGTACAGAAGCAGCTGTCAGCCCTTTTTGCCGCCCGTCCGTCACTCTACTGGATAGGCATCGGCAAGACCGACTTCCTCTACCAGCAGAACGCTGACCTAAGGAAGTATCTCGACGAGAAAGGCTACAAGTACACATACGTTGAGACAGAAGGCGGCCACATCTGGCGCAACTGGCGTGTGTACCTGAGCACGTTCGCACAGAAAATTTTCAAGTAAACACATAGAGTGGGAGGGAGACCGGAAGCGGCTTCCCTTCTGCTATGATTTTCAGAATACATAAAATTAAATCATCGAAATGAAGAAAACTTTCATGCTGGCGGCACTGATGTTTATAGGCATCAGTGCCTTTGGGCAAAATGTAAAGCCGGCCATTCCACGGGATGCAGACCTGGAGGCCAAGATTGAGAAGACGCTCAAGAAGATGACTCTCGACGAGAAGATTGGGCAGATGCTTGAGCTGAACCTTGACGTGATGGGAAAGAACGTGATGAAGGATGCCAAGCTCGACCGCAAAAAGGTGAAGCAGGTCATGCAGAGTGCAGGGCAATCTGAGAAAGCACAGGCCGAGCTGCTTAAACTCACTGACCAGCAGATTTTAGACAAGCTCGGACCATTTAACCTCGACATCTACGCAAATACTCCCAAGAGTGAGTGGCAACTGAACGAGACTATGCTCGACACATGCATCTCAAAGTGGAAGGTGGGCTCTATCCTCAACGCCCCCGGTACACGCGCAGCTACCGTGGACCAGTGGCAGAAGTGGATCCGCCTGATTCAGAAAAAGTCGATGAAGTATATCGGTATTCCTGATATCTATGGTCTGGACCACAACCATGGCGTAACCTACACGCAGGCCGGAACCTTGTTCCCACAACCTATCAACCTTGGTGCATCGTTCAATACCGAACTGGCACGCCGCGGAGCTGAGATTACGGCCTACGAAAGCCGGGCCAGCAATTGCCCTTGGGTATACAACCCTGTGGTGGACTTGGGCCGTGACCCCCGTTGGCCCCGTATATGGGAGAGCTTCGGCGAGGATGCCATCGTCAACTCAAAGATGGTGGTGGCAGAGATCAAGGGATATCAGGGCGATGACCTTAACCACATCGACCGCTATCATGTGGCAACAAGCACCAAGCACTATATGGCTTATGGTGCACCTTGGTCGGGCAAAGACCGTACACCGGCTTATCTCTCTCCGGCAATGCTCCGCGAGAAATATTTCGAACCATTCAAGCAGGCTGCTCTTGCCGGAACACTGACCATGATGGTCAACTCGTCCAGCATCAACGGCGTACCTGTACATGCCAGTTACGAATATCTCACTCAGTGGTTGAAAAAAGACCTCAACTGGGATGGCATGCTCGTTACCGACTGGGCAGACATCAACAATCTCTACACCCGCGAGAAGGTGGCAAAGGACAAGAAAGATGCTATCCGTATAGCCATCAATGCTGGTATCGACATGTCGATGGATCCGTATAGCGTGGATTTCTGCAAACTGCTGAAGGAGCTGGTCGAAGAGGGCAAGGTATCGACAGAGCGTATCGACGATGCTGTTCGCCGCATCCTTCGTGTGAAATATCGTCTCGGACTTTTCGATGAGCCAAACACTGGCGGCAAGGGATACGAGAAGTTCGGTTCTGAGGAGTTTGCCGAAGCTTCGCTTCATGCTGCCGAGGAGACCGAGGTGCTGCTGAAGAACGACGGCATTCTGCCCCTCGCCAAAGGCAAGAAGATTCTGCTCACAGGTCCTAACGCCAACCAGATGCGTTGCATCCACGGCGGTTGGAGCTACACATGGCAGGGTTCAAAAGCTGAAGACTTGGCTGAGAAATACAATACCATCTACGAGGCTCTCTGCAACAAATACGGCAAAGAGAACATCATCCTTGAGCAGGGCGTGACCTATAATGAGAACGGACAGTACAACGAGGAGAACGAGCCTCAGATAGACAAGGCCGTGGCAGCTGCTGCCCAAGCTGACATCATCGTTGCAACCATCGGTGAGAACAGTTACACCGAAACACCGGGCAACCTCTCCGACCTCTGGCTGTCGGAAAACCAGCGCAACCTCGTCAAGGCTCTTGCCAAGACCGGCAAGCCTATCATCCTCGTCCTCAACGAGGGCCGTCCACGTCTCATTGCCGACATTGAGCCTCTTGCCAACGCCGTGGTCGACATTCTGTTGCCTGGCAACTATGGTGCAGATGCTCTTGCCAACCTCATGGCCGGCGACGTCAACTTCTCTGCCAAGTTGCCTTACACCTATCCTCGTGAGATCAACTCGCTCAACACCTACGACTACAAGGCATCAGAGGAAGTTGGAACAATGTCGGGTGCATACAACTACGATGCCAAGGTCAGCCTGCAGTGGCCCTTCGGCTATGGCATGAGCTATACCACCTTCAGCTATAGCAACCTGCGCGTTGACAAGTCGCAGTTCAGTGCCGATGATGTGCTTACCGTCAGCGTTGACGTGAAGAACACCGGTTCGCGTGTCGGCAAGGAAGCCGTACTGCTCTACACCAGTGACCTTGTGGCATCTATCGTTCCCGACAACAAGCGTCTGCGCGATTTCACGAAGATAGAGCTTCAGCCGGGTGAGACCAAGACCGTCACCTTCAACCTACCTGCAAAGGACATGGCATTTGTTGATGCCGATGGCAAATGGCGTCTGGAGGAAGGCGACTTCGAAATCCGCATCGGCGGTCTGAAACAACCTGCCGTTTGCACTAAGACTAAAGTGTGGGACACTCCCAACATCTAATCGATTCTTTCTTGACTCAGACAAGATTTAATCACAGGTGATAAAGCTTGTCAAAATAACTATGCCCCCCGAAAGTTGCATCTGACTTTCGGGGGGCATTATATATCATCCGCTATTTTACACCTAATCGTTTGAAGTGCTTTTGGTAATTATTTCTTCTTCAGCCTTATTCTGTAGCCTGACCACAGACACCAGAGGGCAAGGATGCCCATAACAAAGATGAAGATGTAGGTTGCAATGCTTCCAATGAAGATTCTTCCGCTATGCACTTCCAACGCCACATTCCAAAGTGACATGGGCAGTTGGTTCATGATCTGCGGTTGCGGGGCAAAAGACGTTCCGTCGTAATATTCAGCTATTACTGTAGCGACATCAAAGTCTTGGCTCATGCCTGCTATCGCTTTTTTACCGAATGGCGCACCTGCCTTCTTTGGTGCAGGTTGGCGTGTAAAGTAGTCGATGGCTGTAGCACGTTGTCTGTCCCAAACAAACAAGCCGCTGAACGAGCCGCAAAGCCATTTGCCTGTCGCGTCTTTCTGCAGCACGTTCAGTCCCATCACACTGACAGGCGGTGCAGAACTTATCTGCTTCACCGTAGCTCTGTTGAGATCCAAAGAATAGAACCCTTCAGATGTAGACAGAAGCCAATCATTGCAATTCTCGTCGTAGCTCACCATGCGGAGTTTGTCGTTCCATGCATTAGCGCTTCGGAGAACAGTGCCCGGCAGAGCAGGAATCTTGTTCAATACCAATGCTATCATCACCGGTGGACGAAGACACCAGCCGGTGAGTGCAATCAGAATGGTGAAGATGATTGTGTATCGCCCTAATCTGTCGTGCAGACGAAGCGAGGTTTGCAAGAGCCGTTTACGTTTCGGTCTACGCCAGAAGATAAAGCCTGTGATGCAGAGCAGCAGAAAGATGACGGCTACAGCATCTACAACCAGTTTACCCGCCATACCGAACAGCTCGCCATTGTGGAGCAGCCAAACGGTACGAAAAGCAGTCGCCTTGCCGTCGTAATTGGCTGGGGCTTGCAGTTGAATGCGCTTGAATGAGGTGTAAGGAGAAATTGAGACGTAAGCAAATGAACGGCTAAGCACCACAAGGGTATCGCCATGCGAAGCAATGTCTGTCAGCTTCTCGCCGTCATCCAACGGCATCTTAACGTCATGCCATGCCTTTTGCGCATCATAACGGTAAAGTCCAAAAGAAGACACGGCAAAGATTTTTCCGTCACCAGTCCTTATTACATTTCTTATCTGTCGGTAGTCTGCCCATGTTGGCAGACCTGCGTTGAAGTCCTTGAAGAAAGAAGCCTTGGAGTCGGTAAGCCAAATGCCACCATTGCCGTAAAGCAAAAGACGGTGGCACGCATCAGTTCCGGAATTGCTGTCAAGGTCAAGCGTCCCCCTTAGCAGTCCTCCGTTCCAGTTGCGAAATTCATAACGGCTCGGCAGATATTTCCGGCTCACGTTCACCTGCTTTATGAGCGAGCGGTGATTGAGCAGAATACCCGACACACAGAACATGAGCATGAAAAAGCACATGCCTATACCGAGCCACTTGTGCTGTTTCCTCCAAGTTGATTTCTTCATTGGTCTTCTATCTGATTTTTCAATCTTGACTCTTAAGCTTGCTTGCTTTAGCATCCTTTACAATCTTTGCTGCAAGGAAACAAAGTTCTATCGCCATCACTACCCAATGCCAAGGATATGCCGACGGATTGTCTATTAACTTGCCAATGATGCCAGTACGGTTGAAAGCCTCAACTGCAATCCAAAACACAATGACCGTCGCTGTTCCCATCCTGATGTTTGCTCCCCATGATGGCAAGTGCAGTTGCTTACGGAACACGTAAGGAGCTGAAAGCAAGGCACCGAACGCCACGCCAAAGGTGACGGGACTTTCACGTCCGAACAACTGAGGGTCATAAAGGTTCATCAACAAGAGATAGCACGTCCAGAGCATCGTGTTTATTTCCATGAAAGTGACTATACTTGTATGTCTGGTCATAGGGCGGGCGGCTATCAGCCGTTTGTTCTTCCCCAGAAAGAGCGTCTGCCACCAGTTGAGGAAGTTGCAGGCATTGCGTGAACAGAAAATGTATAGCAACATCACCATTGCCCACAAGCCGAAAGTGGCTGGGAGCAGGAGATATTCCGGACGGCTCAACAACTGACCTGTCACGGGGTCAATCTCAGCATGCGTGCCCCAACGGTGGGCATAATACATGAAGAGGAAATCGACCCAACCGGTCCAGTAGAACATGCCGCCAATGAGACCGAGCAAGGTTTGACGAGTCTGCCCCTTGACGAATACACCGGCCACTACCATCACGATCCCCACGAATCCCACAGCCATGCCGGCACCCAAGAGTTGCGTGCCGTCATAGTTGTCTTTCTGCACTCGTGCCACCAAGTGAACGATGGGCATGCTTCCCAATATCACGCCCATCGACACAATTGATTTCCACCAATAAAGTTTTTTGTTACTCATGCACTTTCTTCTTTCTCGCTGCTATCATTATGTATATGAGCAATGCAACGAAAGCCACAAGGATGCAAATCATCTGGGTGACATACTTCTCCGGCTCTATCCATATCTCCTTGAAGAAATTCAGGCGACCGAGTACTTCCACGGGCACCCAGAACACAACAACCGTGGCGATAGCCATGCGGATGTTGGCTCCCCAAGTGCTGAGGCGCAACTGCTTCTTGAAAATGAAGAAACTGCCTATCAAACATGCCACAGCAACAATCGAGGTTACAGGATGATGGTCACCGAGGAAATTCTTGTCGTAGCAGAACATCAAGAGGAGGTAACTTGTCCAGAGAATCATGTTCAGCTCCATGAAGGTAACGATGCTCGTGTGGTGTGTCATCGGGCGGGCGGCTATCTCGTTCTTGCGCGAACGGAACAACACACGCTGCCACCAGTTGATGAAGTTGCAACCGTTCTTGGTTGAAAAAATGTAGAGCATCATCACCATCATCCACATGCCGAATGTGGCAGGCAGGATAAGGTACTCGGGACGGGTCACCACCTCACCGTTCTCTATCTCAGGCTGGGTGCCCCAGCGTGTGGCGTAGTATTGGAAGAGAAACTCTATCCAGCCTGTCCAAAAGAGCAGGCCACCGAAGAGTCCCCAAAGGGTCTGCTTGGTATCACCCTTCACGAAGACACCTATCACGACCATGATCAAGCCTACGAGACCCATGAAGAAGGCTGAGTAATGCACCGCCTCGGGAGTCATGGTCTTGTCCATTATCATCATCAACGCATGTCCCAATGGCATGGTAAAGAGTACCACGAGGAACGATGCGATGGATTTCCACCAATT
>CAZXGQ010000031.1:0-28779 GCA_964640415.1 uncultured Prevotella sp. | reverse complement strand
ATGAAATCGGGTCGCGATAGTAGCCTTATCGCGTTGCGATTCTAACGTAAAGCCGACGCGATTCTAACGTAAAGCCGTTGCGATTCTAACGTAAAGCCGATTTGAAAGCTCAAATTACGACTATATTTTAAACCGCAAAAAAGATAAAAGCTTAGTTAGTAGGTAGTTATGAAATTATTGCAAAAATGGCATCAAATCGCACAAGAGGAAAAGTTTTTCAAAAAAAACGATTCTCAGAGAACTCTTTGTCGTGATTTTTCATCACACAACAGGGTAAAGAGTTAAGGGAAGAACGAAGCGTGAAGAACTCAAATGAAGAACGATAACAGAATAATATATCGGTGTAGTGATTAAACGTCAAATGCAACTATATCCATGGGATTTGTAGGATGCGCAGTAATATTGAAAAAAAGTTGACTTAAAAAGAAAGAATGATAAATAGTTATCGTATCTTTGCAAAATGAAAGAAATGTATCAACAGAACGATGCTTCAACACTCTAAAATGATTGAAGAGTCTTCTCTTCATATAGCCAACAGTATTTGGTTATTCTGTATGCACATCAGTCGGGAAATGCAGAAAAAGAGCTTTTGGTGAAGAACGAATGTTGAAAGAACTGAAGAAGATGGAAGACAAGACGGCCAAAGAACAGATTGACGAGATGCTTCAAGCCGTACACAAGCATGTGAACGGTGCTGAACAAGTCGGCGACCTCATAATGCTCACGAACAAATATAACAGCCAGGAACGGGACACAAACTTTTATCGCAAGATTACGCTGCACAACGATATCCGTGAAACTCCAAAAATAGCCGACTTCATGGACGACATCGTGGGTGAGACCGGCATGGACAAGGGACTATCTAACAGCCTGAATCTGGCTTTGGAGGAAGCCGTAGTGAACGTAATGAACTATGCTTATCCCAAAGACAAGGTGGGCAACATCCAACTGGAGTCATACGCCTTCGACGAAAGTCTGGAGTTCGTAATCACCGATAACGGTATTCCATTCGACCCGACTAAAGCCGACAACCCCGACATCACCGCCAAGCTTGACGACCGTGCAGTAGGTGGTCTGGGCATCTTCCTGCTGACTCATCTGATGGACAATGTGGAATATGAGCGGGTGAACGCCAACAATGTGCTGACAATGAGCAAAGCATTAAATTCAAAATAAAGCTGAAGACAATGACAGAAGGATACGAGGCACTCGACTTAAAGTGCCAGATGATTGTAGACGAATACGACGAAAGACGTCCGCTATTTGAGAGAATCAGAGAACTGGCGGAACAGATGATAAACAAGGCCCTGAAAGAGAACCATGTGGAGGTAACCGCTGTAGAGGCCCGCATAAAAAAACGTGACAGCCTCATCGGAAAGCTCGTGAGAAAAGGCCACAAATACCATACCCTTGACGATATCACCGACATTCTGGGTACACGCGTAATAACCCTCTTCAGCGATGACGTTGACCGTGTGGCATCTTACATGGAAAAGATGTTCGATATCGACTGGAACGAATCTATCGACAAGCGAAAAATGCACCAGATGGACAGTTTCGGCTACAACTCGCTGCATTACATATGCCGTATACCCAAGACTCTCTACAATGACCCTGGGCATCCAGAGCTTAACAATATACGGTTCGAAATACAGATGCGTTCCACCCTGCAACATGCGTGGGCAGCCATGGAGCACGACATAGGATACAAGAGCGAAATAGAGACCCCACCAGAGTACATGAGAATGCTAGGCCGACTGGCAGGAATGCTGGAACTAGCCGACGAGGAATTCTCCCGAATCAGAATCAGTGTGGCAGCCTACCGTCGCAAGATGGAATCTCTCATCCAGGCAGGCGAACTGAAGGAAGTGTCGCTGGATGGCGATACCTACAACACCTACATCGCCCAACAGCCATTTAGCAAGTTGACACAGCGCATTGCCGATATCAACCAAGGCGAGATACAAGAAATGTCGTTTGCCCCATTCTTCCCGTTGCTCAAAGAAGCAGGCATGAAGACCCTGCAAGATGTGGAAGACTTCATCAAGGAAAACGAAGACGATGCCTATAAGTTTGCCATGAGTCAGCTGTCGGACACCGACATCGACATAATCGCCTCGACCGTGGCACTTCAAGACCTGCTCATCGTCTCGGCACTGAAAAAGGGCGGTGGCAAGCCAGCTCTTATCCATATCTACGACGAGCTAAACGGCAAGAGCATCCACAACGAGCGACTCGCCGACATGGCTTACAAGCAAGCATGCAATTTGCCATTCATGAACAAATAAAAAAATCAGACAAAAGAAATGAATGCACCTTTAGATACCAATTTGGTGGACAAGGCAATTGTCTTTGCCACCCGTGCTCATCAAGGCACCGAGCGTCGTGGTAAGAAATTTCCATACATTGTACACCCATTGGAGGCCATGACAATCGTGGCCACCATCACTAACGATCCGGATTTGCTAGCCGCTGCCGTTTTGCATGACACTGTGGAAGATACAGCGGTAACGCTAGAGGAACTGAAGCAAGAGTTTGGTGAACGCGTTGCACAACTAGTGGCAGACGAAACAGATGAGAAGCATGCACCAGACGGAAGAATAATGACTTGGAGAGAGCGTAAGCAGCGCGACATGGACAAACTCAAAATGTCGTCCAGGGAAGTAAAAATCGTGACCATCGGCGACAAACTCTCTAATATGAGGGCAATAGCACGTGATTATCGCGAAAAAGGCGAAGACATTTGGCAATTGTTCCGCGAAAAAGACAAAGCGATTCATGCCTGGAGATACAAGGGATTGAGAGATGCCTTGCAAGAATTGGAGGACACATTTGCCTTTCAGGAGTTCAACCAACTTGTAGAGGAAACCTTCGGATAAAAAATATACAGAAATAAACAAAAACAATAGAAAGTCATGGATACAACAAAGAAATTTGTAATTACCATCAACCGTGAAATAGGATCTGGTGGCCGCACAATCGGACAGAAACTGGCAGAAAAGCTTAACATCAAGTTCTACGACAAAGCACTGATCAACGAGCTGACCAAGAAGTTTGAGCTTTCAGTTGAAGAATTGGAGAAGGTGAAAGCTTCGAAACACAACTGGTGGAACGATTTCGTACAAACCTACATTGATCACCACAACGTGGAGGACCGTTTCAGTGTGGAGACCAACGTGGCTACAACCGAAAACATCTTCAAGATAGAATCAAAGTTCTTGAAAGAGCTTGCTGCCACAGAATCGTGCGTCATCGCAGGCCGCTCGGGATTCTTCATATTCCGCAACGAGCCCAACTGCCTCAAAATCCTCATACAGAGTGACATGGAAAAACGCATCCAACGCTTGATGGAGAAACAAGGACTCAGCGAAAAAGAGGCCAAGGCTGTTATAGCTAAGGTAGACAAGGGGAGAGAGAAATACACACAAGAGTTCTCTGGCACAAGCCGCTATGACACACGTAACTATGACTTGGTCATCAATGTAGCCAACATGACCGAAGACGAGGCCGTAGACTTGATATTATCTTATATCGAGAAGCAAAAGTAAATGACAGTTCTCGCAATTGCACATAGAGAACTAGCAAACAAATAATATTTCAATCGATATGGATATTGAAATCAGCAAAGAAAATGAAGGTGTGAAAGCCATCCTCTGCGGTCGCCTCGATACTGCCGCAGCAGCCGAAATAGGACCACAGTTCAATACTTTGAGCGAGTATGCCGATCAGAAAATAGTGATCGATTTCGCAAACCTGGAGTATATCAGTTCCTCAGGCTTGCGTCTGCTCATCGGCTTGCGCAAAGACTGTGCAGCCAAAGGGGGAACGGTTGTCATTGAGAAAATCAATGACTCCATCCGCAATGTATTCACCATGACGGGGTTCTATAGTCTTTTTGAAATCCGAGACTAGAAGAGAGAATATAGACAATCTATGTAAATAAAACAAATTTGCAAATTATCATAGTATAGGAAAAAAGATCATGCTCATTCCCAACCTACTAAGTGTCCTCATTACCGCAGTTATATTCTTGCTGTGCTACATCCATCGCCGTAGAGTGTTTCGAGATTTCGAAGTATTCATCCGCCGTGTGGCATTGCTCGTATTCCTGTCGGGATTCGTCATCTATTTCATCGGTTTCCGTTCGGGTGATGAAACGCTGGGTACGCAGCTGTCTTGGTATGCATCATTTCTCAGACCACTGTTGTCGTCGATGGAGATGTTTGCCTTCCACTGCAGTCTTGTTGAGGTAGGCGAACCATGCCATCACAACATGGTTTACATGACCTTCTTTTCCGTCATCCACTTTGCCGCAGCTGCGGTGTCATTTGCTGTCGCCATCAACTATCTGGGAGTGCGTTTCCGTTCCGCCTGGCGCTGGCGCAAACTCAATATGGCAAAGAAGCTGAAGGGAGATGTACATATATTCTTCGGTATCAACGAGGTTTCGCTTGGCTTGGCCCACGACATACATAATGAAAAACAGGATGACACCATCATCTTTATAAATGCACCGGAAGATACAAGCAACCAAGGTATGCTTGGCTTCGCCAGCATCTTCAATGTGTTTAGTTTCCGCCGTGAAATTATGGCAGAAATAGATCACATGCAAGGTATTATACGACAGACCCGTGTGCCTATCCAACTTCAAAAGGGCAATGACGTGATTCACAGACTGGGTTTAGACCGCATCCTAAACAAAACCCATGAGTTTGCAGGATTTTACCTCCTCTACGACGACGAACTGCAAAACCTAGCTAAGAACATCAAATTGCGTGGCGACGAATACTTCAAGGAAAACACGGCTAAAAAGGCCTATATCTTCTGCCGTGCCACCAGTGGAAAGCTAAATGGTGGAACAGCCTTTGAGTACAACTCCAAATATGGCGTGGAAACCATCTTGGTGGATGCGGCACAACTGGCCGTCAAAACAATGATGGCTAAGAAAGAAACCCATCCTGCCAACTATATTGACTTCGACCACAACACCGGCAAGGCAAAGACCGCTTTCCACTGCATGATCATAGGCTTTGGCGAAACCGGGCAAGAGGCATTCAAATTCCTCTATGAACACGGACAATTCATCTATCCTGCAGGTTTCGAAGGCAAGCATGCCGTCTTCCACATCTTAGACCCGAAGGCTGGCGAGAAGAAAGGCTTCTTCGAAATGCGCTACCCATGCCTTTGCAACGCCAATAATCTTTCCCCACTCAACGTGGAGATAAAGTGGCACAGTCATAGTGCCGGCGACAGTAGATTCTGGGAGCTGATGAACGAAATCAAGGATGATCTTAACTACATCGTCATCGCCACAGGAAGCGACAATCGCAACATTGCCATCGCATATGATCTTGGAGAGTATGCACTGAGATGGAGAAAACGCCGCTTGGAGAAATTTGGCATCGTAACACGATGCTATAACACTATCAATGAAGCACGCTACCAGGAAATGAGCGCACTCTGCATAGACGATGAGCACCCACAGCAGATTGTACAGGTAATCGGTAAGATGTCAGAATCATTCACGCATCAATATGTATGGAAGAACCATCTGGAAAGAGATGCAGCCGTGTATGCAGCCACATTTGCCAACAACAGCGGCAAAGACTTTGCCGACATACAACCTGCACAGCCTGAGGAGGCTTTCCGCTACTGGTGGAAACGCCATGCCAGCGTGAAGAGCAATCCCGTGGAATATGCAAACCTAAAGCGCATCGAAACACAGGAGTTCTCTGATGCGTTCCATATCTTCTCAAAGTTGAAGGCCATTGGCGTGTTAGACCGTGAGCATGACTTGGAAGGCAAGAAAAATCTTGAAAAACTAATGGCTTGCAAGAACTTGGAAGACTTGGAAGAACTTCCTTTCTTCGAAACACTTCTCAAGATGGAACACTTCCGCTGCATAGCATCGCATGAGTGCTTAGGCTACACGCCTATGAGCCAAGAAGAATTTGAGTCAAATGGAGGTAAGGCGGAGTGTGACGTGATAAGACACAAGAGTCTCAATTTGGTTGCATGGGACAAGTTGAGCCAGTTGCCTTCTCCACAATGGCTTCTTCAGATGATACCAAAGGAATACAAGAACTGTCCGAACAGATACATCTTGGCATCCATGGTGGAGACAATGCTGGCAATCGGGCTCTCAAAACTAAAGAAATAAATCCTCAGTTACATCGCTCTGCTTTACAATAGTTTATCTGAAAAAAGTAGGATGTGTATTTAGAACCGACTATTAGATTCCGAGCGATGTAAGTGAATGATTTCATTCCAAACTGCTTTGGCATTTTTTTAAGCTCGACAAAAGTTGTCTTTAGATTGAAAATAAATGGTTTGAAAAGAAGGATTGACAAATAGTTATCGTATCTTTGCAAAATATACAAAGTAAAGCAATTTGTTATTAACAATGAGACAGTTGATACTCTACATCATCTTCATGCTGGCCATGGTTCTTGGAAGCCATGGAGAGTTGTCGGCTACCTCAAAGTCTGCAAATTTCTCGAAGGACAGATTAGAGAAGGTTGAGCACAAGCAAAACAAGCCTGAAGCTCAAATCAATGACGCGTCTACTCTCGCATATATGGTTTGCGGCAACCGTCCGCAGCGCCTGGCACCGTCGGGCAACATTTATGCAAATCCATCGACAAGCAGATTGTCTGATAACACTATCCGATTCTTATCATATTTCTTGTCAACTCTCCCTAGTGATTGTGAGCCCTCTCGCAATGAGTCCGCCCCAATCCACTTTGATGTCGCCAGCAAGTATTATGTCATTTGCTTGCGGCATCTGCTTTGTTAGCAGCCTCTTGTTTTATAGAGTTTTAATGTTTTGGCAAAATATTACAAATGTATTTTGCCAAGGTTAATTATGTATCATTCAAAAAAACAAGAGATTAGCAAAAAATGGCAAAAATCAACCATTTAGTTATGGGCGCCAAGGTTATGGCACTCGACACAATAGAAGTGAAAAAAGGCTTTTTAGGCTTTGGAACAAAGCTCATTTACAAGCCAACAAACAGTGAGGTAACAATCAAGGAAAACGAGTATTCGGCAGAGGACGGAAAAAAGCTTGAAAGCATTCTCGCTGCGAAGCCTGAGAATCTGGAAGACGCAATCAGCAAGTATCCAGTTACGGTGAAGGAACTTGGTAATGCGCGCCTTGAGGCTTGCGTCTCTGACGACCATCAGTTTGGGGCTGCGATGCTTCTTAGCTACCAAGGCTTGTCATACAAGCCTGTCAGCGGGCTTTGCGTTTACGAGGGCAAAGCTGCCGAGGCTTTCGCAAAACTATTCAAACTCTAACCATCTATATATAATTAAGACCTCCAAGCTTTTTGTGATGAAAGGCTTGGAGGTCGTTTATTTAGTTTCATTTTACAGTTATATGCCAACAACCTTGTTTCACCTCATACTTTATGAGGCAACGGTTTCTTTTTCTCATGTCACGCATAACTTCTGCAAGAACCCACTTAAGCGTGTCGTTTCTGACTTCACGCCTATGTTCTCCAGGCGCTTCTACCGTCTTATAACGATTGTAAGCCACGTCGAATGTAGTTCCAAAGAGATGACAACTGTTTGTCGTGGCATTGGCATTCTTCGTTTGCAACTTAGCCACGTCTGCCTTGGTGCGCAACACACTCGTTACAATTATCTTATGCAGTGGAATGTGCTTGACCTGAAGTGAGTCGAAGAAGTTGCGGCCAATATCCTGGAGAAGCACAGCAGCACGCGGAACAAGGAAAGGGGAGCTGTCGCGAAGGCGATCAATATGAAAATAAGGATTGGCTCCGATATAGACCAATGAAGACAAATGTCTTGATGCATCGGCACTGTCGGCAACAGGCTTTACACCCCATTTTTCGGCAGATAAGAGTTGTACATCGTTTTGGTCGGGGAAAGAAGCCTCAAAGCCCGGCACGCTGTATATTCTGCTCCTAATCTCTTGGCCATCCTTGCCAGTGAAGATGGTGTGCAGGTCTTCCTTTCCAACAGGCAATGGAGAAGCAGCCATACATTCTCTGCTACTGTTTGTAACAAGTGTCTCGTTGCTTGCTAACTTTTCTTTGTGGCTTTTACCACACGTCGCAACACTTGGAAAGACAAGTCGGACGATGGCCAATAGGGCAATGGCACAGAAAAAATATAACGTAAACTTACGTTTGGTAATCTTCATTGTTATTCGTCTAAAAAGTAATTATCTAGCATCAACTGTCATACATATTGAAGCAAAATGTTCCATACTGCTATTATGTGGCAAACACTTCCAAGCAGTACGAAGAAGTGAAATACCGTGTGTGTGTATTTGTGCTTATGTTGTATATAAAAGAAGGCGCCAGTGATATAAGCCACACCTTCAGCCACAATCCATAACACGGCACTTGCCGAAACGCTGTCCATCAATGGCTTAAATGCTACGAGCACACACAGCCCCATTCCCACATAAGCAAATGTCTCAATGTTGCTGTGCCCTTTGAGATGCTTGAACGATATTGTCGTACCCACTATGGCGCAAACCCATACAAAGCAGAATAATGCCCACCCCCATAGTCCATGGTCACGAAGTGCCACAAGGGTTATAGGGGAATAAGAGCCAGCGATATGCCAATAGATGGCTGCATGGTCCCACTTGCGCAGTCGTTCTTTCCATATTGAGCGGGCTGACAGGGCATGATAGACAGTTGATGCCACGTAGCTCGAAAGCATACCGAAAAGGTAGAGTAAGACTCCGGCTGTTGCCCATCCGTTATGATAACGGAAACACCATACAAGGAATATAATGCCAACGACAACTCCAAGCAAGATGCCAGCGGCATGACTCCAAGAGTTCCACAACTCTTCTTTGTGAGAGAAAAATATTTTTCGTTTCATGGCTTTACAGATAAGCCAATTACAATTTTGTAGTAAACGTATAACAGTCAGGGAATGCTTTTGCCAAACCTACAGGCTCTTTTCTGAATATTCCGAAAAGGGCGCTTCCGCTTCCGGACATTTGAGCGTAAGAGGCTCCAAGATCGTATAGCCTGTTCTTAATATCGGAAAGTTCGGGGTGAGCCTTGAACACGGGTTGCTCGAAGTCGTTGTAAAGATCGTCCTTCCAAGTGTCTATAGGTTGCAAGACCACGTCACGGCAACACTTAGCGGGCTTGTGGCAAACAATTTCTTTGTAGGCTTGTGCTGTCGAAACGGCAATGTCCGGCTTTACTATAGATATGTAGTATCCGTCGAGATTGTCTTGCGGTCTACCGGTAGGCTCAAGTATCTCGCCACGTCCTGTAGCGTAAGCTGGAGCCGCCTCGATAAAAAATGCGCAATCGGAGCCAAGCTTGGCAGCATAGCGTTCCATTTCGGCTATGCCGATGTTGAGACGGAAACGCTCGTCAAGCAATCTGATCATGTAAGCACCGTCAGCCGAACCACCGCCAAGGCCAGCCTGCATGGGTATTCGCTTTACAAGGTGGGCGTGTATGCGCGGCAATTCAAAATCGGCGGAGAGCAGAGAATAAGCTTTCACCACGAGATTGTTCCGCTCATCGCAGTCGACGGCATTGCCCGTTACCTTCAAGTCACAGTCTAAATCCGACGGAAACTCATCCGACATGAGTTTTATCTCAAGGGCATCGGTCAGATTGACAGGGTAGAATACTGTTTCTATGTCGTGATAGCCATCCTGGCGTTCGGCCACGATATTTAATCCAAGATTGATTTTGGCGCAAGGAAATGTAATCATTGTCTTAATCGTTTTATATCTGCAAATATAATTCATTTTATTGAAATGGCTGTGTTTTGTTTCGATAATTTTGTAAATTTGTGCCGAAATTAAACAACACATGGCAGAACCCAACAAAAATACCCGGCGCAAGGCACCGGCTCCAATTGATCCCACCTATGGCCACCTTCAGCCACAGGCACTTGACATAGAGAAGGTTGTGCTTGGCGCACTGATGATAGACAAGGATGCATTTTCCATAGTCTCAGAGACATTGGTGCCTGAAACATTCTATGAGCCCAAGCATCAGAAAATATTCGCAGCCATCCGTGACCTCAATGTCGACGAGAATCCCGTGGATATTCTCACCGTAACCAACGAGCTTGAGAAAGACGGCAACCTTGAAAGTGTTGGCGGCCCCACATACATCGTGGACCTCGCCTCGCACGTTGGTTCTGCTGCCAACATCCAGTATCACGCCAAGATACTCCAGCAGAAATACATGGCACGCCAGCTCATCTCCTTTGCCAGCAAGATAGAAACATCGGCCTTCGACCCAATGGTCGACACTGATGAGCTCATGCAAGAGGCAGAAGGTGCACTGTTCGAGATTTCACAGAAAAACATGAAACAGGACTACACACAGATTGATCCTGTGGTGCGCCAGGCCGTTGATATAATACAGAAAGCATCGTCAAACAGCACCGGTCTCACTGGTTTGCCTACAGGCTTTACCAAGCTCGATGACATGACTTCAGGATGGCAGAAGAGTGACCTAGTGATCATTGCCGGCCGTCCTGCGATGGGTAAGACATCGTTTGCATTGTCAATAGCCAAGAACATAGCTGTAGACTATCATGAGCCCGTGGCTTTCTTCTCTCTTGAGATGAACAACGTGCAGCTTGTAGATCGTCTAATAAGTAATGTGTGCGAGATTGAGGGCAAGAAAATCATGAACGGTCAGCTGAGCCGTGATGAATGGGACCGATTCGACAAGCGTCTGTCAAAACTCACTGGCGTTCCATTATATATTGACGATACGCCGGGCATGTCGATCTTTGAACTTAGAACCAAGGCACGCCGCCTGGTGCGCGAGAAGGGTGTCAAGTTGATAATGATCGACTACCTTCAGCTTATGAATGCAAGCGGGGCCCGTTTTGGCAACCGCCAGGAAGAGGTATCAACTATCTCACGGTCTCTTAAGGGACTCGCAAAAGAACTTGACATACCTGTCATAGCCCTCTCTCAGCTTAACCGTACGGTGGAAAACCGTGAGGGACTGGAGGGCAAGCGACCACAGCTGAGCGACTTGCGTGAGTCGGGAGCTATTGAGCAGGATGCCGATATGGTGCTTTTCGTGCATCGCCCTGAGTACTATCATCTCTATCAAGACGAAAAAGGAAATGACCTTCGAGGCAAGGCACAAATCATCATTGCCAAGCACCGTAAAGGTGCCACTGGCGATGTGTTGCTCTCTTTCCAAGGACAGTATACGCGCTTTGCCAATCCGGAGGACACTATGCTTACACCATTGGCTGACAACCTTGGAGGTGAAATCATCGGCTCGCGTTTGGGCGCCGATGACGACCCGCTTGGTGGCGACATCAATCCTCCATTCTGATAGATTATTACAAAACATCGTAAAAAAATAATAGATTATTTGTTTATATCGCAACAAATGTTTACCTTTGCAACCGTAAAAGAAAAAAGCACGAACAGAAATGACAGCACTAAACGCCATAATTAGCATTATTCTAAACATTCGACTGCGCGTAACAGTTGGAAGTGAATTGGCGTGTGTGCATGCTTGAAAAAACATACTATAGCAAGGCCTTTCCACTTCCATAAGTGGGAAGGCCTTTTTGCATACAAAATAAAGAAACAGAAATAATTAATAACATATTACGTTAATCACAACTTAGTTATGAGTGAGAGACTTTATATTTTTGACACAACGCTTCGTGATGGAGAACAGGTGCCCGGATGCCAATTAAACACCATAGAGAAGATTCAGGTGGCTAAGCAGCTTGAGCTTTTGGGTGTTGATGTCATTGAAGCAGGCTTCCCAATATCTTCGCCAGGCGATTTCAATTCGGTGGTGGAAATCAGTAAGGCAGTGACATGGCCAACGATTTGCGCTTTGACACGTGCCGTGGAAAAGGACATCGACTGTGCCGCAGAAGCGTTGAAGTTTGCCAAGCACAAGAGAATACATACCGGATTAGGTACAAGTGATTATCATATCAAATACAAGTTCAACAGTACTCGTGAGGACATTCTTGAGCGCGCCGTACGTTCTGTGGCTTACGCTAAGAAGTATGTTGAGGACGTGGAGTTCTATGCTGAAGATGCTGGTCGCACTGACAACGAATATCTCGCTCAGGTTGTGGAAGCTGTAATTAAGGCCGGTGCTACAGTAGTCAACATACCTGATACAACAGGTTATTGCTTGCCTAACGAGTATGGTGCAAAAATAAAGTATCTCAAGGAGCATGTTTCCAACATAGACAAGGCCATAATATCGACTCACTGTCACAACGACCTTGGCATGGCAACAGCCAATACCCTTGAAGGCGTTTTAAACGGAGCACGTCAGGTTGAAGTGACTATCAATGGCATCGGTGAACGCGCTGGCAATACCTCATTGGAGGAAATAGCCATGATCCTGAAATGCCACACTAACGTGGACATTAATACGAATATCAATACCCGCAAGATTTATCCTGTCTCACGCATGGTGTCATCGTTGATGAACATGCCCGTACAGCCAAATAAGGCTATCGTGGGTCGCAACGCCTTCGCCCACTCTTCAGGCATCCATCAGGATGGCGTACTTAAAAACGTTCAGACCTATGAGATCATCGATCCAAAGGACATAGGCTTGGAGAACAACGAGATTGTGCTTACTGCACGATCAGGTCGCGCTGCCCTCAAATACAGACTTGAAGCCAACGGTGTTGACATCAAGGATCAAACTCGTTTGGACAACATCTACGAAGAATTCCTTAAACTGGCCGACCGCAAGAAGGAAATAACCGATGACGACGTGTTGATGCTCGCAGGAGCCGACAAGGCCGACTCCCACTCCGTCAAGCTCGACTATTTGCAGGTAACTGCTGGTAAGGGCGTCCGCAACGTTGCAACCGTGGGCCTGGACATCGCTGGAGAGAAGTTTGAAGAAAGCGCTACAGGCAACGGTCCGGTAGATGCAGCCATAAAGGCTCTCAAGCGAATTATCCACAGACAAATGACTCTGAAAGAGTTTACCATTCAGGCTATCACACAAGGCTCTGATGACGTTGGTAAGGTTCACATGCAAGTGGAATACGACGGACATGTCTACTATGGCTTCGGAGCCAACACCGACATCGTGACAGCTTCAGTTGAGGCATACCTCGACTGTGTGAATAAGTTTCGCAAATAACAAGGCACTAGATTCAGCAAAAATATTATGAATACACTTTTCGATAAGATTTGGGACAGTCATGTTGCGCAGATTGTCAAGGACGGTCCCACACAACTTTATATAGACCGCCTCTATGGCCACGAGGTGACAACACCACAGGCTTTTGACGGACTTCGCCAGCGTGGTTTAAAGGTGTTCCGTCCAAAACAGAACATCTTCATGCCCGACCATAACACTCAAACCCACGACCAAGACAAGCCCATAATCGACCCGGTTGGCAAGAAACAGGTTGACACTCTCGACAAGAACTGTGAGGAGTTTGGTCTGATAGAATTCAAGTACAACACTGAGGATAATGGTATTATCCACGTTGTAGGTCCAGAAAAGGGTCTCTCACTTCCAGGCATGACAATCGTTTGCGGCGACAGTCATACATCTACTCACGGTGCCGTAGGAGCAGTTGCATTTGGCATTGGCACATCAGAGGTCGAGATGGTGCTTGCGTCACAATGCATATTGCAGCAAAAGCCAAAGTCGATGCGCATTAGTGTAAACGGCAAGCTGAAGCCAGGTGTTACTGCAAAGGACGTGGCTCTTTATCTTATGAGCAAGCTCACAACATCAGGCGCTACAGGCTATTTCGTGGAATATGCTGGCGATGTAGTTCGCGACATGAGCATGGAAGGCCGTCTGACCTTGTGTAACCTTTCAATAGAGATGGGTGCACGTGGCGGCTTTGTGGCTCCAGACGAGACAACATTCGAATATATCAAAGGACGCGAGTATGCTCCTAAGGGTGAGGAGTGGGACAAGGCTGTGTCTTATTGGAAGACACTTAAGAGCGGTGACGATGCCGTATTCGACAAGGAGCTTGCTTTTGACGCCGACGACATTGAACCTCGTATCACCTACGGAACAAACCCCGGTATGGGCATTGCAATCAACGAGTCAATTCCTACTCTTGAAGAGATACCAGAGGCTGAGCGGGCCGGTTTTGAAAAGAGCTTGAAATACATGGGCTTCAAACCAGGCGAAAAGTTGCTTGGCCATCCTATCGATTACGTATTCCTGGGCGCTTGCACAAACGGCCGCATCGAGGATTTCCGCGCCTTTACCGAGATTGTGAAGGGAAAGCACAAGGCTGAGAATGTAGTGGCATGGCTTGTACCGGGGTCTCACCTCGTGGCTAGGCAGATAAAAGAAGAAGGTCTTGACAAGATACTCACCGAGGCAGGCTTCGCCATTCGCCAACCCGGTTGTTCGGCTTGCCTTGCCATGAACGACGACAAGGTGCCTGCTGGCAAGTATAGTGTTTCAACAAGTAACCGTAATTTTGAGGGACGCCAGGGACCTGGAAGCCGAACAATTCTCGCAAGCCCACTCGTGGTGGCTGCAGCGGCATTGACAGGTAAAATAACAGACCCCAGAACTTTATAATCATGAAGCAGAAATTTAATATAATCACCTCAACGTGTGTACCACTTCCTTTGGAAAACGTTGATACAGACCAGATAATTCCGGCACGTTATCTCAAACTGACACAGAAAGACGGTTTCGGCCCATTCCTTTTCCACGATTGGCGCTTCAACGCCGACGGTTCGGAAAAGAAAGACTTTGTGCTCAACAATCCGGACTTCAAAGATGCCGTCATCTTGGTTGCCGGCAAGAACTTTGGTTCCGGCTCTTCGCGCGAGCATGCGGCATGGGCCATTGCGGGTTATGGCTTCCGCGTTGTAATCAGTTCATTCTTTGCCGATATACACAAGAATAATGAGCTGAACAACTTCGTGCTTCCGGTCGTAGTGTCTGAAGATTTCCTCAGTGAGTTGTTTACGTCTATCAACAATGATCACAAGACCCAGGTCAAGGTTGACTTGCCTAACCAGACTGTTACCAACCTCGCCACAGGCCGCAGTGAGCATTTTGAGATAAACGGCTACAAGAAACATTGTTTGGAGAATGGTCTCGATGATGTAGATTTTCTCGTGCAGAACCGCGACAAAGTGGAGGCATGGGAAGAAAAGAACAAGAGATAATGACAAATCAAGAACGCGAAATAGAGATACTTGACTCTACTCTTCGCGATGGTGAGCAAACAAATGGCGTGAGCTTCTTACCTCATGAGAAGCTCATGATTGCTCGCTACCTCTTGTCTGACGTTGGAGTCGATCGTATAGAGGTGGCTTCCGCAAGGGTATCGGATGGTGAAAAAGAAGCCGTGCGCATGATATGCAACTATGCACGACTTCATGGAATGCTCGATAGGGTAGAGGTTTTGGGGTTTGTAGACGGCACAAAATCTGTCGATTGGATAACCGAATGTGGCTGTACAACGGTAAATCTCTTGGCAAAAGGTTCTTTGAAACATTGTAAATATCAGCTTAAAAAGACTTTAGAAGAACATGTAGGTGATATAAAGTCGGTTATTGCCTATGCTCACTCTAAAGGATTGGCGGTTAACCTCTATCTCGAAGATTGGTCACAGGGCATGAGAGACAGTCGCGATTATGTTTGGGACATGATGGACTCATTGAAAGATACAGGAATTGTGAGATTTCTTCTTCCCGACACGCTCGGTATACTCAACCCGCTGAACACATTTGAGTATATGAAGGCAATGACCGACAAATACCCAGACCAGAAGTTTGAGTTCCACGCCCACAACGATTACGACATGGCCGTAGGCAACTCTCTTATGGCTGTAGAGGCAGGTTGTACAGGATTACATGTAACAGTGAATGGTCTTGGAGAGCGTTGCGGTAACGCGCCGTTGAGCAGCATTCATGTTATGTTGAAGGACCAGATGCATGTCAAGGAACACATTGACGAGTCAACACTTGTGGAAATAAGCAATGTAGTCTCTGGCTACAGCGGCATTTCATATTCGCCAAACACACCAGTGATTGGTGACAACGTGTTTACTCAAGTTGCAGGAGTCCATGCTGACGGCGACAACAAAGCTCACCTCTACAGCAACGCTCTGGTTCCTGAGCGCTTTGGCAGACATCGTGAGTTTGCCCTGGGCAAAAACTCGGGCAATGCTAATATTGTGAAAAACCTTGAAGACATAGGTCTTGAGCTCACCAAGGAGCAAACAAAGGCAGTTACTAAGCGCATCACGGAACTGGGTGACAGAAAACAACTCGTAACCCAAGACGACTTACCTTACATAGTAAGCGACGTGTTGAAACATACTTCGCCTGAACAAAAGGTAAAACTCGTAAGCTACATGGTCTCAACAAGTTATGGCTTGAAGCCAATAGCAAGCCTTAAGGTTAACATCAATGGCAAGGATTACGAAGCCGATTCAACAGGTGACGGTCAGTATGATGCCTTTGCAAGGGCACTGCGTAAGATTTACAAGGAAAAACTCAACCGCAAGTTCCCAATGCTGGAAAACTATGCAGTAACCATTCCTCCTGGCGGACGTACGGATGCCCTCGTACAGACTGTAATTACCTGGAGCTTCGGCGATAAACAATGGCGAACACGAGGACTTGATGCTGACCAGACTGAAGCTGCCATAAAAGCAACTATAAAAATGCTTAACATGGTGGAAGAGACAGGAACCGAATCATAGCAAATACAAGAAACATAAAAATATAAACCAATGAATTTGAAAATTGCAGTTCTTCCAGGCGATGGTATTGGCCCGGAGATTATGCCAGAGGCCATCAAGGTACTTGATGTCGTGGCAAAGAAGTTTGGTCATAAGTTCACTTACACAGAAGCTCTCTGTGGTGCCCATGCCATAGACGCTTGTGGTGACCCATTCCCTGATGAGACGTTCAAGGTTTGCATGGATGCAGATGCGGTGTTGTTCGCAGCAGTAGGCGACCCACGTTTCGACAACAATCCTACATTAAAAGTTCGCCCTGAGACCGGTTTGCTCGCAATGCGCAAGAAGCTCGGCCTTTTCGCCAACGTTCGCCCTGTGGCTACATTCGACTGTCTGTTGCATAAGAGTCCACTGAAAGAAGACCTTATCAAGGGTGCTGATTTCGTTGTCATTCGTGAGCTGACAGGCGGTATGTATTTCGGAGAGAAATACCAAGACAACGAGAAAGCCTACGACACAGACATCTACTATCGTCCAGAAATTGAGCGCATCCTCAAGGTGGCTTTCGACTTTGCCATGGGTCGCAACAAACATCTGACCGTTGTCGACAAGGCTAATGTGCTTGCCAGTTCACGTCTTTGGAGGCAGATTGCCAAAGAAATGGAACCACAATACCCCGAAGTGACCGTTGATTACATGTTCATCGACAATGCCTCAATGCGCGTATTGACAGAGCCACGCTTCTTTGACGTCATCGTTACAGAGAACACCTTTGGTGACATACTTACCGATGAGACATCAGCAATCACCGGCTCTATGGGTCTGCAGCCATCTGCATCGCTTGGCGAACGCCCTCCGCTCTTCGAGCCTGTGCATGGCTCATGGCCCCAGGCTGCCGGCAAGAACATAGCCAATCCTCTTGCTGAAATTCTTTCTGCAGCAATGATGCTCGAACACTTCGGCCTCAAAGAGGAAGGTGCAGCCATTCGCAAGGCATGCGACGCGAGCTTGCTTAACAATGTCCGCACTCCTGAGATTCAGGTAGAAGGTGGTGAACACTACGGAACCAAAGAAGTAGGTGAGTGGATTGCCAAATATCTTGAAGAGAATTAATCTTGATTGACGGAATATAGAAACGAAAAAAGTGGGAGCGTTTAACGCTTCCACTTTTTTCGTTTGCATTTGCGCATAATAAGCACACCTATAAAATTAGTAGATGTACAAGTTTATGTTATGATCGTGCGCTATTTTTCGCATATTAAAAAGAGCGTATCTCATTCTACCCAAAGCTGTATTGATACTTACGTTTGTAGCTTCAGAAATCTCCTTGAATGACATCTGCTGGAAAAAACGCATGTATACAACCTCACGCTGTGACGACGGAAGACTGTTCATTATGTTTTTTGCATCCTCCAGAATCTGGTTGTTTATAAACAACCGCTCAATGTTCATTTCTTCAACATTGCTGTTTCGAATATTGCTAAGATCATTGTCTTCGGTTGGCTCAACGATGCTGCTGATTTTGGCATTGCGAAAATTATCCATAATGACATTGTGCGCGATACGCAAACACCACGAATGGAATTTGCCTGTCGGCGTATACATGCCATTGCGCAACCTTGTGATAATCTTGATGAACGTATCCTGAAACAAATCGTTGGCTATGTCTTCATCATGTACCACATAATATATGTATGAGAATAGCTTAGACTGGTTATGCTCCAACAGAAGGTTGAAAGCCTTGTCTTCGCCTCTCATATAGCAAACCGCAAGTTCCTCATCGCTCATTTCCGCAAGGGACTTTGTGTAATTCTCCATTGAATTATTGTGTATTAATGAAGTAAAAGTCTATCCGATAGGCCAAATTGTTATATATTAATATTTACCGCTTGCAAAAATAAGACTTTTTATTTTTCTTACCAAATGTTTAGCAATATAATTATGGTAAACTTTTTCAACTTGTTTTTGTATGTCAAAGATTATGTGTATTTTTGCAAACTAATAAAGAACTTATAAACAGTATACCATTATGAACTTGAAAATACGCTTGTCGGTGTTGACGTTCCTCGAGTTTGGTGTTTGGGGAGCTTATCTAACCTGTATGGGTAATTATCTTGGCGTTGCAGGCATGGGCGCAGAGATTTCTTGGTTCTATGCCATTCAGGGCATTGTATCTATCTTTATGCCAACATTGATGGGCATAGTTGCCGACAAATGGATTCAGCCACAGCGTCTTCTTGGCTTGTGCCATTTGGTTGCAGGCATATTCATGCTGTCGCTTTGGGGCATTGGCATGAATGCCGGCTTTGGAAATCAAATTGCCGACAAATCTCTGTTTATAGCTTTGTATACATTGAGCGTGGCTTTTTACATGCCTACATTGGCATTATGCAATACTGTGGCTTTTTCGGTGTTGAAGAATAACGGAGGCGATACCGTAACTGATTTTCCTCCAATCCGCTCTTGTGGAACGGTAGGCTTTATCATCGTCATGTGGTTTGTCAATTGTGCCACATGGGACAATGGCTCGTTCTCTATGACACTTTCGCAGAACGTCCACAAGTTCCAATATACATATAACCAGTTTTTTGTCTCTGGCTTGTTCAGTCTCCTGATGTTCTTATATGTGTTCACTCTTCCCCAGTGTAAGATTGTTAGGAGTGTTAGCTCGGAGAAAAAGTCTTTGTCACAATTGTTTGGGCTTGATGCTTTCAAGTTGTTTAAAGAGCGTCGCATGGCGTTGTTCTTCATATTCTCTGCATTGTTGGGAATGTCTCTTCAGGTGACCAACAGTTTTGCCGGACCATTCATTTCCAGTTTCCAAGGCAGCGCTGATCCTGCAATCGCTTCTTCATTTGCTGCGAGCAACGCAACACTGCTCACGTCTATATCACAGGTCAGTGAGGCATTCTGCATATTGCTTATACCATTCTTCCTTAAGAGATACGGCATCAAGAGCGTAATGCTGATAGCAATGTTTGCCTGGGTAGCGCGTTTTGCATTCTTTGGAGTAGGCAGCCCCACTATGCCGGGTGTGATATTTTTCATCCTTTCATGCATCGTCTACGGTGTGGCCTTCGACTTCTTCAATGTTTCCGGAGGCATATTTGTTGACCAAGAGTGCGACCGGTCTATCAAGGCCTCTGCACAGGGATTGTTCATGTTGATGACAAACGGTATAGGTGCAACGGTAGGCACATTGTCGGCTGGCGCAATTGTAAACCACTTCTGCACGTGGACTCAAAACGGAGAGTCTTCGTTCCTCATGGGCGACTGGCAAGCATGTTGGTTTATATTCGCCGGTTTCGCTTTGGCAGTGGGTTTGGCATTTGCATTGGTGTTTAAGCCTACCAAGAAAAAACAAGCATAAAAAGAGGACTGAGACGAATATCAGTTTGGATTAAATTTCAATGTTTGCATAATATAAGATGTCTAGAATACGGTTGTTTCTTCAACAAGCAACAGAAGTAGTCGGGGTTAACAAAGAAGGTTTGCTAATCCTTACAGATTCTTATCAAGAGCGCCAACTTGTGGTGCCTTGCGAGGGTCGATTGCTTGATGAATTCAAATCACGACTTGATAGAAATGCAAAGCATTCCGGACTGATTGACTTACTGTTGGACGTTATTGACAATCAAACATCGTTGTCGCTTTCGCTTATTATCACCAATGTAGAGGATGGTGCTTACTGTGCGGTACTCAATAATGATGATACGCAAAAACAGATAAGCATTGGTGGGGTGGAGGCAGTGTTGCTAAACAACATTAGCAAAGACAAAATACCGCTCTACATAGACGAAGAGTTGTTTCTCAGGCAAAGCTCCAAATTCAACATGAAAGCTGATGGTGTGGCTCTGCCTGTAAATGCTCTGCCTGTGTCCATGCTTGAGAAATCTCTTGGCAAGGCTGTTGCGGCAGAGAACTATGAACTTGCGTCGCAGCTGAGAGATGAAATAAACAGAAGAAAGAAAACAGACAATGCTGAAGCCAATGATGCGCAAGAGTAAAAATGGCTTTAAACTATAATAAAAAATCAGAGTCTTGAAAGAGGAAAGATATTTTTATGTTCCGAATGCTCCTAAGAGCAAAGAGTTGCCCGAAGATGAAGCTACACATGCGGTTAGGGTGTTGCGCTTGACAGAAGGCGACACTATATGGCTCATGGATGGTTTGGGTACATTTTATCGTGCAGCTGTAGACATCGTTACGAAAAAACGTTGTCTATACAACATTGTCGAGACATTGCCCCAACAAAAGACATGGTCGGGAAAAATTCATCTTGCAATAGCACCTACAAAGATGATGGAGCGCATTGAATGGATGGCAGAGAAAGCTACAGAAATCGGCTTCGACGAACTAACCTTTCTTGACTGCAAGTTTTCAGAGCGCCACGTTATAAGAATTGACCGTGTAGAAAGGATTGTCGTATCAGCAATGAAACAGAGCCGTAAGGCTTTCATGCCTGTGATTAACGAGTTGACTGCTTTCAAGGAGTTTGTGACATCTTGTGACGCAGATTACAAGTTTATAGCCCATTGTCATAACGAAAATGAGCGCATAGACCTCTTTGACAAGTTGGGATACCTTTCTACTGATGCCAATGTATGCGTGCTGGTTGGTCCCGAAGGCGACTTCTCCTTTGATGAGGTAGAACTGGCACTTTCCAATGGCTTTGAGCCAATTACCTTGGGAAACAGCCGTTTGCGTACAGAAACGGCAGGACTGATGGCGGTAACCATGGCTCAGATACGAAAACGAAAATAATTTTCAAGAATTTATATAATCATAAAGAAACAATGAAGACGTTTAAACACATCAGGATAACACTTGGCCTGTGGACATTCTATATTTTTGCCGTTGTTGGTATATTGTCTTCTTGTACGGGGAAAGAATACATTAACGCTATTCCGTCAGAGAGCCAGATGCTTATTAGGCTGAACCCTGCCAAACTTAGTGGTGCGAAAAGCCCATTGATTTTGAAAACAATGCTTCATCTGAAAAATATAGACAATTCAGGCATAGACCTTTCACAAGACGTTTTCTTCTTCGAGGATGGCCAAGGCAATTTTGGAATATGTGCAAAGGTAAACAGCAGCAGCAAGCTTGCAGAGTCGTTGAAAGATGCCGGCTTGACGCTTACCAAACGTCGTGATTATAAATTTGCCGTTATGCCGTCGGATTGGGTGATTGGTTTTTCAGATGTTGCCGTGTTGATGATGGGTCCTGTTGTTCCTGCAGCACAAGACGATATCAGCACGCTGATTGCCCGCTATCTTGACTCCGACGAAGAGCAAGGCATAAAGTCCTCACCTATGTATGCCACCTCTGATTCCATAGACGCACCCATGTCGATAGTAGCTCAAACCAAAGCATTGCCCGAACAGTTTGTAGCACCGTTCACAATGGGCGCTCCAAAGGATGCAGACCCGGCAGATGTCATTCTCGCTGCAGCAATGGAGATTAAAAACGGCCGTTTGCTCATGCATGGCAACACTTTGTCGTACAAGAAAAGCATTAATGCAGCAATTGAAAAAGCTGCCAACGTGTATCGTCCTATTAAGGGTGATTATATCAAGGCAATGTCGCAGAACGATGTGCTTGGACTTTTCTTGAATGTTGACGGCAAACAATTTCACAAGTTGCTGATTCAGAATAGAGCGGCAACAGCCATGCTTGCTGGCATCAACACGGCAATAGACATGGACAACATCATTAAGAGCGTGGATGGTGACCTCACCCTTGTAACATCTTCACTTGGAAAGGAAAACCTTCATATGATGATGGCTGCCCGTCTCTCCGGAGCACCTTGGCTTGCAGATATTGACTATTGGAAAAAGAGTGTCCCGGCAGGAGGCCACATTGGTGATTGGGGAAAGAATTGTTACTATTATTCTGGCAATGGCACCACATATTTCTTCGGAGTCACCCCTGACATGCAATATATGAGCGGTGCTTCGCCTGAAGAGGCTAAAAACAGCATAACAACGTCGTCAGAACCTCTTCCTTCGGATTTACAAGGCATAATAAAAGGCAAGAAATTCGCAATGGTTGTCAACTTCAAAGCCTTGGGCAATGGCAAGGCGGCAGCTGTTACTTCGCTCCTCATGCCGATGTTTGGAAATATCAACACGATTGTATATACAATGGACAAATGAACAGGATACATTTCAATAATGTCGTGCCAAACGTTTTTTCTCAGCGTAAGGCCTTTGATTCAGACGTTTGGGCAAACGACATCACTTTTGAGAAAGACAAAGTCTACCTTGTCGAGGCTGACTCTGGCAAGGGAAAGAGTACATTTTGCAGCTATGTCGTCGGCTACCGCCACGACTATACAGGACATGTGTATTTCGATGACTCCGATACTAAGAACTTTAGTGTTTCGCAATGGGTTGACACCCGCCGTCAAAACATTAGCCACCTCTTTCAGGAACTGAGGCTTTTCCCAGAGCTCTCGGCAATAGAGAACATTCAAATCAAGAACAAGCTTACGGGATTCAAGTCGGAGAAGCAAATTCTTGAATGGTTCGACATGCTTGGCATAGCCGACAAGGTTAACGCAAAAGTGGGTAGAATGTCGTTTGGTCAGCAACAGAGAGTGGCGATGATAAGGGCACTCGTACAACCATTCGACTTTATTCTTGCCGACGAACCTATCTCGCATCTTGATGACCGCAATGCCGAGGTTATGGCAAAAATAATGTTGGACGAAGCGCACCAGCAAGGCGCTGGTGTAATCGTGACAAGTATAGGCAAGCATATGAATCTTAACTATGAAAGGACGGTGAAGCTATGAATCTCGTATGGAAACTTTTACGCCAACATATAAGCATATCGCAGTTTGCAGGATTTGCTTTTGCCAATCTTTTCGGCTTATTGATTGTTTTGCTTGGCTACCAGTTTTATAAAGATGTCTCTCCTGTGTTCACTGGAGAAGACTCCTTTATGAAGTCGAACTATATAATAGTTGAGAAGAAGGTGGGAGCTGGCAACACACTCTCCGGGCGTTCAAATGCCTTCACAAAGCAGGATATTGACGATATCAATGCTGCAAAGTTCGCCAATAAACTGGGGAATTTCACACCCACGCAATATACCGTGACAGCTCGCATGGGCATTAGCGGAACCAACATCCTCAATTCTGAAATATTCCTTGAGAGCATACCGGATGACTTTGTCGATGCCCCAAAAGGCGCATGGACTTACAAGTCAGGTGATAAGGTAGTTCCAGTAATCTTGCCGCGAAGCTACATCGCCATGTACAATTTCGGCTTTGCACAAAGCCGTTCACTTCCTAAAATAAGTGACGGTCTTATCGGCATGATCGACTTTGACCTTTTCATACAAGGCGCCAGCGGCAACGGCTCTTTCAAGGGTAAGATCATCGGTTTCTCTTCACGAGTCAGCAGCATTCTCGTGCCTCAATCGTTTATGGATTGGAGCAACCAAACATTCGCACCAGGAAAGGCCCAAGACCCAACACGGCTTATCCTTGAACCTGACGCCAGCAAAACAGAGCAGATGACAAGCTATTTGGACCGTCATGGTTATGAGGTTGAAGACGACAAACTGGACGCAGAGAAGACAACATACTTCTTGCGCTTTATGGTAACAATGGTGATGATAGTTGGTCTTGTAATCTCTGTTCTCAGCTTCTATATACTCATGCTCAGCATTTACCTGCTGGTTCAGAAAAATGCTTCAAAGCTTGAAAACCTGTTGCTTATAGGTTACAGCCCACAACAGGTTGCACGGCCCTATCAGTTGTTGACCATATTCTTGAACCTTGGCGTTCTCATGGTTGCGCTCGTCACCATATTCTTCGTCAGAGATTATTACCTAGGTGTCATTTCCACACTGTTCCCAAATATAGACACAGCATCAATGCTTCCGTCTATAGCCCTTGGCGTCATACTTCTTGCCTTGGTCAGCGTGTGCAACATGATAGCCATTCACCGTAAAATATCAGCGATATGGAAGAGAAAAGAATAAGACAGTCGCAATCGAAACCTGCCGGCAACTATAATAAATATGTTGTAGAAGAGCCTTCAAAGCTTCTCGATTGGCTTCTTGCCAATCTGAAAGACAGCCGGACGAAGATTAAGGCCACACTATCCGGACGCGGCATCAAGGTCAATGGCAAAGTGGTCACTAAGTTCGACTACGAACTGCTACCGGGTATGAAGATAGAAGTAAGCAAGTCGAAACAAAACGTAGAGTTCAAGAACCATTACCTGCGAATTGTCTTCGAAGACCGCTATCTCGTGGTCGTTGAAAAGAAGCCTGGCATCCTATCCATGGCGGCCGGCCACAGCACTTTGAACGTCAAGTCTGTGCTCGACGATTATTTTCGCCAGAGCCGTCAGCGCTGCACGGCTCATGTTGTGCACAGACTCGACAGGGATACAAGCGGACTGATGGTTTACGCAAAGGATAAAGACGTAGAGCTTGCCCTTGAATCCGACTGGCATAACATTGTCTTTGACCGTCGCTATGTAGCTGTTCTTTCAGGAGTTATGGAGCAAGATGAAGGCACTGTCGAGAGCTGGCTTAAAGACAACCGGGCATATTTCACTTACAGTTCGCCATACGACAACGGAGGCAAGCTTGCCATTACGCACTACCATGTCTTGAATCGCAGTGAATACCACTCTCTCGTTGAGTTCAAGCTGGAGACTGGTCGCAAGAACCAGATCCGCGTCCATGCCGCCGATTTGGGGCATCCTGTTTGTGGAGACGTGAAGTATGGCAATGGGGATGATCCTGCCGGACGTCTTTGCCTGCATGCTTTCCGCTTGTGCTTTTACCATCCAGTCACCCATCGCCCCATTGAGTTTGAGACTGATATCCCTCAGACTTTCAAGAATGTGTTTAAATAATTAATCATCCAAGTTTTACATACTGAATATCGAATCTCATGACTGATTATATAATTGCCCTAATAGTGGTTATTGTTGCTATTATCGTCATCAAGAAAGTCACGACGTGCCTCCTCAAGACCACAATTGGTATCATAGCTTTAGCCATCATTGCCTATATGTTGTTAAAGGCTGGCGTGTTTTAAGTACAAGATTGCAACGATTTGTGCAATTTGTCATTTAATTCTTTGCGATTTAATGTAAAATGACCTATCTTTGCAACACAACCAAATATTAGGCAAATATGAAGCATCAAAAGAAATTCCTCCTGTCAGAGCAGGATTTACCCACACAATGGTATAACATCCAGGCTGAGATGCCCAATAAGCCAATGCCTCCATTGAATCCCAAGACGCATGAGCCGTTGACCGCAGATGATCTTTCCCACATATTCAATGCTGAGTGCTCAAAGCAAGAGCTCGACCAAACCAACCCTTGGATAGACATCCCTGAGGAGGTACAGGAAAAATACGCTTACTACCGTGCAACTCCTTTGGTGCGTGCCTATGCTTTCGAGAAAGCTCTGGGCACACGTGCCCACATATATTTCAAGAACGAAAGCACAAACCCATTGGGGTCTCATAAGATTAACTCTGCTCTTCCGCAATGCTATTATTGCAAGGAGGAAGGCGACACCAATGTCACTACCGAAACAGGAGCAGGACAGTGGGGGGCGGCTCTCTCTTATGCGGCGAAACTGTATGGTCTTGACGCAGCTGTTTATCAAGTGAAAATCACGATGGAGCAGAAGCCATACCGTTCTTACCTAATGCGTACATTCGGGGCTGCTGTACAAGGCTCGCCCTCCATGTCGACACGTGCAGGAAAAGACATCATCACACGTGACCCTAACCATCCGGGTTCTCTTGGCACTGCCATTTCAGAGGCCATCGAACTTGCCACAACTACACCGGGTTGCAAATACACTCTAGGCTCTGTGCTTAATCATGTGGCTCTGCATCAAACCATCATCGGCTTGGAGGCAGAGAAACAGATGGCTATGGCTGGAGAATATCCCGACAAGGTTATTGCCTGTTTCGGCGGTGGCAGCAACTTTGGCGGCATAGCTTTCCCATTCATGCGTCACATCTTTGACGGTACTCACAAAGACACAGAATTTATTGCTGCAGAGCCGGAGAGCTGCCCTAAGCTTACGAGAGGTAAGTTTGAGTACGACTTTGGCGATGAGGCAGGTTACACTCCGTTGTTGCCAATGTTCACGCTTGGCCATGACTTTAAACCGGCCAACATCCATGCCGGAGGATTGCGCTACCACGGTGCAGGAGTCATCATCTCACAATTGGTAAAAGACGGATATATGCACGGTGTTGACATTCCGCAGTTGGAGAGTTTCAAGGCTGGAATGCTCTTTGCTCAAACAGAAGGCATTGTTCCTGCGCCTGAAAGCTGCCACGCCATTGCAGCAACTATACGTGAGGCCATGCGCGCCAACGAGGAAGGCAAGGACACAGTCATTCTCTTCAACCTGTCCGGCCATGGACTCATTGACATGCCGTCGTACATGAGCTACATAGATGGTGACTTGACTAACTACCGTGTCACTGACGCTGAGATAGAGAAAAACCTCATGGATGTACCATATAAAATAGATTAACACTGATGATAGAAGTGACAGTCAAGGACGCTGGTTTGAGAGAAGCAGCGCTCAATGGTATGGACGAATTCTTGCAAGTTATCGTTGATGCCATTTACGATGCCATCGGAGGAGAATTGACAGCAGATACCTTGCAAGAAATCAATGCAGATCAGATAACTCTATTGGCATATTTCATTCTTCGCGATACTGTTATGGACGGTGGCTTCGTTGAGTTGATACACAATGGATATGGTCCGTTTATCTATCTCAATCCATTTGCCAAGGCAGTACGCAACTGGGGACTACGCGACCTCTACAAGATTATCAGCGAGTCACACCGCCTCTTCGGAAAGTATAGGTCAGAGATAGAGAAGGACTGTACGCAAGAAGAGTTCGATGCCTTATTTGAGAAATTTCCTGAATTTGACGACTACGACGATTATTTCGTTGAACATGAGGAAGAGTTTACCATGGAAATTGCTCACTACGTGGACGACCATCTGGATGACTTTTGCAAGATTACAAAATGAACAAGATAGAACAAGAGTTGCGCCGCAAAAGCCCGGTGCAGATACGCAATAAGAAAGCATCGTTTCTATACAATTTTATCGACACCTATACAGCTGGAATCGTGCTCACAGGCACGGAAATCAAGTCGATCCGATTGGGCAAGGCGTCGCTGGTAGATACGTTTTGCTTTATCAACAACGGTGAAATATGGATAAAGGGCATGAATATCTCGCCTTATTTCTATGGCTCCCGTTCGAATGTGCCCTCACGCCGTGACCGCAAGTTGCTTCTCAACAAGCGTGAGATTCGCCACCTTGCAGAGGATACCAAGACACCAGGTTTTACCATTGTGCCGACGTTGGTTTTCATCGACGACAAGGGTAGAGCAAAGGTAGACATAGCCTTGTCGCGCGGTAAAAAGGAATACGACAAGCGACAGACGCTCAAGGAAAAGGAAGACCGCCGCGAAATGGACAGGGCAACAAAGCACTACCGTGTATAGTGAAAGAGAATAGTACTTATTGCGAAATATCAGAAATGTCTTGTTTGTCATGTCACGATAAGGATTTTCAAGGAGTGTGGCACGAACGACAGCTATCTATACTATACCATCACGCAGAGCCGCAGAGGTTCATGGAGTCGCAGAGGTTATGCCTTTGAAGTCTGAAGTTTTCAAGAGAGAGCTTCGGGCTTTAGGAGTATTCAGAGGTGGGGTTGAACTCTTAGGTTTTTAGACCTCTCATAAAAATTCTCTTAACTCGACTCTAATATACAAAATTGTCTACGCGGCTCAACAGTCTCCACGGCTCAGTGTGAGTTAAATGTAGTAGCATAGCACCTTCTTTATATATATGAGTAACGCCTTTCGCATTAATGTACACGTGAACATTATTAATACCAATCAATACAGATTGGGCTTAAAATATTAGATTGGAGGATGAATTTTATAGAGGGTATGCATACAGGGACGGACCTTGTGCCTGTCCACATGCCTTGAAATCCTTATCGTGACATGACAGACAAGACATTTATGACATTTCATATTCTCTCCTTTCACGAACCTGTGCACGAGAAGGGGCTAATGTC
>CAZXGQ010000030.1:27184-28947 GCA_964640415.1 uncultured Prevotella sp. | reverse complement strand
GTCTCATAGTCAACCGATTGTATTTTTTAAGGTCTCAAATGTGGCTGGATTTTGAACTCTTGGGTCGGCTTTACGTTAGAATCGCAATGGCTTTACGCTAGAATCGCAATGCCTTTACGTTAGAATCGCGATGCGATATGGCTACTATCGCGACCCGATTTCTTGCTTTTAAGGCCAAAAAATGGCTTGAAGGTGCCCCTTTTAACACTTCGGAGCCTCTTTTGTCGTTCTAAAAGGAGTGCCACCCAAGTGTTAAAATCTTGCTATAAATCTTTACATTTTCCCAGTGCCGAGCCGGCTTGTTTTATCCGCATTTTCCCGCAGATGATCCTATGCTTCACCAGAAGACATTAGGAATTGGCACTTTCTGACTTAATTTTTTGTATGTTACATTGAGTCTCCCGCAAGAGCTTTTTGGCCCATCTTACGCCTTCACCATGTTCTGAGAATGCGATATAGTCCAATCCCAACGCAACAATGTCTTCAAATTGTGAAAGAGCTTCACAAAATAAACCATTAAACATCAATGCGACAGCATAATCATATTTTACAAGAGGGTCATTTGGCTCTTGCTCAAATGCTGCCTTTGCATAAGTCAGACAACCAGCCTTATCACCAATGCTCTTGCAATACTCTGCAAACACCGTCTTCAAATAATATTCTTTGGGATAATGCTTGCAAACAATCTTAAGATAACGCCTTAGCCTCTCCTTATCGTTACTTTGTTCCAAAGCATCAATTTTCTTTAATATTCTATTCCGTTGCTCTTGAGAAGCGTAGCCCCCATCTGAGGTTTTCGCAACTGCTCGTGGATGACTATATTTCAAGACTTTATAGAATAGAACTGCTTCTTTTTTAGAGAAATCGCTTTCGATACCTATACCTCGATGCACCAAATGCTCTTCCATTAATACCAAAGCCTCTTTATCTCTAAATAGATGATAGAGACAATCCGCCTTATAGTATCTAGCATCGTTAATGACAGACTTGGCCCATCTGATACCATATCCGTTTTGGGCGACCTCAGCAATGCCCATGCTTAGTATTACATCCCATTCGTCAAGAGCCTGCTCATATCTTTCCAATGACCAAAGGATTCTGCCACGAGTATAATTCAAAAGAGGCATAACCGAGCATACCTCCTTTGCCTTATTGGCATAATGTAAGGCTTCCTCATCCTTGCATCTGTTCCATAAAACATTGGCCAATTGAGTCAACAAATAACCATTGTTTGGCGTCGCATCCAACTTCTTTCTCAACAACTTTTCTGCCGCTTTAAAGGATTTGTTCCTTATCAGCCGTGCCAATTTATCCATTTACTTAACTTTGTTTCTTACGCGTAATTATTGAGTGAACACAAGGCAACAGCCATAATATGGGGTATCAGACTATTTATTAATGTCACATATATATTTTTTTATTATTAATGTTGACGGGAACATGGTCTCCAGGCAATCCTCTGCTTCTATATTCCCCAATGAGCTTATTCCCTAAGAAGGTAAGATATATCAAGTCTGGTTCGTATATCATCTGAGGATAACGAGATTGTCAGTAAAGCCAATTATTTTGCTTTTGATAGCCATTAGTCCCATTTCGAAAGATTTACCTTTTAACCACGACAATTTTGATTGGGATAGCAAGTATTTTTTGAGGAATATTCTCAATGGATACTATATGGTTTGACAAGAATAGCTCCTTTTTCATATAAATACCTTTTGCTTCTGAATCTAATGTAATGGACTGTACACTCATATTATTATTTT
>CAZXGQ010000030.1:0-27084 GCA_964640415.1 uncultured Prevotella sp. | reverse complement strand
TATTTTGCTATATACAGACACAGATAAAAGCATAAACAAGAGTACATTCTTCATAATCCCAAACTCCAGAATTAATTAAGCAGCTGCCAATAATTAGAAGTCCGCTTGTTTCCGTCTCACTCGCTCACCACCAGCGTCTTGCCCTCAAGCCGCACCTTCGCCTTGCCCATCTGGTTGAGCATAGAGACCACAGTCTGGACTTCCGCACCACGCTCACAGGTGAAATGGGTGATGGCAGACATGGCACTGCGGTTTTCGAAACGAACCTCAAGATTATAGTTGCGCGCTATGTCGGCAACAATCTCGGAGAGTGGCATACGGTCGTAGTAGAGATAGCCGTCGCGCCAGTTGGTGAAGGGCAACAGGTCTACCTTGTGCGAAGAAACACCGTCGCGTCCACACGCTACCTGATCGCCTGGAGCCATGCGCTGGCTATAACCTGGCGACGTCACCCCTACGCAGCCCGAGATGAGCGTCACGGTGACACCGCGGGTGCCGTGGGTGTCTACATTGAACTCAGTACCATATACTGTGGTGCTCACGTCGCCAGCCTGTACCACAAAAGGATGTTCGGCATCGTGCTTCACCTTGAAATAAGCTTCGCCATCTATGATGACCACACGCTTGCCGTTGATATAATGAGGCGAGAACGAGAGTTCGCTGCCTGCATGCACATAAGCTATCGAACCGTCGGGCAGGGTTATGTCGGCACTGCAACCGTAAGGCACGGAAAGCAGTTGCGGCTTGGCATCGGCCTGCTTGAGCATGTAAGCCTCGCGCGGGATAGACAAATGGTTGCTTGCCGAGTTGAAGGCTTGGGTGGTATCGGAGCCGTTGCTGATAGTGGCGTGACGGGCATGACGCGCCTCCGTAGTCATGGCAAGGCGCTTGGGCAACTGCGTATCGTCGCTGACAGCCTGGTAACGGAGAATGAAAACCGCAAGAAGCGAAGCAGCAACGGCAAGCAACGAGCCGACAACGGCAAGGTGCCGGCGACTCATGGTGCGACCGTGCGCTATCGGTGCAGAGACAGACGGTCCTTCACCATGGCTGGCCTTGAACATGGCAAGCCTCCGCTCCACGTCTATGGGGCGGTGCTGCTTCAGCAGAACGGTCTTCATGTCGGCCATATCCTGCCAGGTGGCATCATCATTATATATATGTGTATCTTGCATTATTTTAGGTTTCTTATTCATTATACGCACGACATCCCGAAAAGGGCACGGCTTTATGTTATTTTAGGTTTTGTTTTATCCCTTTTTCCCCTGATTATGCTCAAAGCCTTCATGATGTGCTTTTTCACCGTGCTGACGCTTATCTGCATTCTCTCTGCCACTTCCTTGTATTTCATGCCGTCAACATAGCACGCCACAAGGATGCTGTGGGTAGGCTCGCCTATGCTGTCGAGCACCTCTGCCACTACCCGTTCACGTTCCTCTTGCAAGTCATATTCCTTTGCCTCGATATACCGTGCGCTGTGCGCCGCCACATAGTCGGCATACTGCAACTTCTGTTTTTCATGGCGGAGCTTGTCTATACACCGGTTGCGCACTTGCGTATAGAGCAGAGCGCGCACGGTGCTCTGCCGCACCTCCGACACATTGCTCCACAGTTGCTCAAAGACCCCTGACACGATATCGTGGCAGTCGTCTTCGTCGGGCACATACCTGAGCGCAAAATAATATAGCGGCTCATAGTATTCCCGAAACAGGGAGTCGAAGTCTATGGTAGCAAGTTTTTGTGTCATCTTTCTTGAAAAAGTATAGGCAAAGGTAACATTTTTTATCCAATCCGACAATTTTTCTATCAAAAGCGTGCCCTTTATTTTAATCCATACGTATAATAACAAAACAAAGTTAACATAAAAGAGAGAGTATTATAGAAAAGACGCTTATGAAACACAAAAGCAAGAAATGGCTGTTGGCCATAGTGCTGCTCATCTGTTCATTGCCAATGTTGGCGCAGAACGGTGTGCGACTGTCAATGACCTTCCGCAACGAGCCTCTTCCCTCTGTATTTCTGAGGCTTGAACAGAATTCGAGTTACAAATTCCTGTTCACTTATGACGACGTGAACGAGTACCGTGTCAACGGTTCGGTAAAAGAAGCCACAGTGATGCAGGTTTTGGACTACGCCCTCAAGGGCAAACCGTTCCACTACACCGTCAACGGCAAGTTCATCAACATTGTCAAGGGCAAGAAGGAGGACGACAAGTACGACAAAAACAAGATGCACACGGTGGGCGGATATGTCTACGACGAGAAGACCAAGGAACCCATCATAGGAGCACAGGTCAAGGTCGTAGGTTCAAATATCGTGACCGTGACCGACATCAACGGTGCTTTTAACTTCGACTATTACCTCCAGGGCGAACAGCAGTTGCAGGTGAGCTACGTCGGCATGCAGACACGCACAGTGCCAGTGAAGGGGCAGATGATGATAGCGATGAAGGAAGATTCGAAGACTCTTCAGGACGTGGTAGTTACCGGTATCTTCCGCAAGGCCAAAGAAAGCTACACGGGAAGCGTGAGCACGGTGAGCAAAGAGCAGCTGCAGCAGTTTCGCGGACAGAACCTCCTGCAGACATTGAAAAATGCGGATGCCAGCATCAACTTCACCATCGACAACGTTAACGGCTCAAACCCTAACAACCTGCCAAACATCAATATCCGCGGCAACTCGTCGCTGCCGATGAGTGTGGAGGCGTTCAATTCGGGCGAACAGAACAATCCCAACACGCCGCTTATCATTATGGACGGTTTCGAAATCTCGCTCCAAAAGCTCATGGACTACAACGACGAGGAGATCGAGAGCATAAACATCTTGAAGGACGCCGCCGCCACCGCCATCTACGGCAGTAAGGGTGCCAACGGTGTCATCGTCATAGTGTCGAAGCAACCGGAGCCTGGCAAACTGAAGGTAAACGCCGAGGTGGGTCTGCAAATGGAGATTCCAGACCTCTCAAGCTACAACCTGATGAACGCAGCCGAGAAACTGGAGCTTGAGCGCAAGGCCGGACTCTACGACTACAACTACTCCATGTCGAGCAACAGCAGCAACTTTGACCTGCGCTATAAGGAACAGTACTACAAGCGTTTGCGCGCAGTGCTCTCGGGGCAGAACACCAACTGGCTTGCCAAGCCCCTGCGCAACGGCGTGGGTGCACGCTACAACCTTAGGGTTGAGGGCGGCAGCAAGGAGTTCCGATGGGCTACCGACCTGCAATATAAAGACACGGAAGGTGCCATGAAAGGAAGCTACCGAAAGAACTTCAACGGTGCTATAACCTTGATGTACAAATACAAGGACCTGACTTTCAGAAACTATACCTCGGTGGGTGTGAACAACGCCAAGGAGAGTCCTTACGGCACCTTCAGCGACTACGCACAGCTGGAGCCATACGACACGCCATACGACAGCGACGGCAACCTTCGCAAGCTCCTGGACCCGTTCACCAGTTTCAGCTCAAGTCCGGAGAACCCGCTCTACAACGCTTCGTTAGGTTCGTTCGACAAGTCAAACTACACGGAGATAACCAACAACTTCTCAGTGGAGTGGAACATCCTGCCCGAACTTATTTTCAGAGGACAGTTTGGCATAACCAAGAACGACACCGAGACCAACTTCTTCCGCTCTCCGGAGGACAGCTACTATACCAACTCCAGCACGGGCTCTGAATACCAGACCGGTGAGGGATTCCTGCGTCGCGGCCTCTACCGCTACAGCAACGGCAAGACATTCTCATACAATGCCAATGCCACACTGGCATACAACAAGGTCTTTGCCGACGTACACTCACTCTATGCGGGTCTGAACTGGACGGCAGAGCAGGAAAACTACGACAGCTTCAGCGCGGCTTTCGAGGGCATTGCCAACGACGACCTGGCCAAGATTGCCAACGCGCGAGGCTATTCACAGAGCGAACTTCCCTCAGGCAGCAATTCAAAGATGCGCTATTTCGGTGTAACAGGAAACGTTAACTATACCTACAACAACAAGTATTACATAGACCTGTCTTACCGCGTAGACGGCAACTCCTCTTACGGCAGTTCCAAAAAATACGCATCCTTCTGGAGCACAGGTATTGGTTGGAACATACACAACGAGGCGTTCCTGAAAGGCAACAAGGTTGTAAACATGCTGAGGCTCAAGGCTTCGTATGGTGAGACTGGTGCTGCCAGCGGTGCATCGGAAACCGATGCCTACACATATTATAGTTATGTCACTGACAACCGATACATGAACTGGACGGGCGCCGTGCTCGGCGGATTCGGCAACTCAAACCTCAGTTGGCAGAACACCAAGGAGCTGAACATCGGCACTGAGTTCGGATTCTTCGACAACCGCATCAAGGGAAGTTTTGAAGTCTACACCAAGCGCACCGACAACCTCCTGTCTTCCATGAGCATGCCTTTGGCTATGGGCTTCAGCTCTTATCGCGCCAACATCGGTGAGGTAGAGAACAAGGGTTGGGAAGGTGCCCTGCAAGTGTATGTCCTTAGAAACGAGGCACGCCACCTCAACCTGATGATCGGTGGCCAGCTCGTGTACAACCACAACGAGATTGTGAAGCTCTCCGACGCCATAAAGCAGCAAAACGAAATCTACATGCAGAAAGACGCCGACGACGATGACGCATCGGGCATACAGAACCTCTTCTATGAGGGCAAGCCGCAATATGCCATCTACGCCGTGAGGTCGCTCGGCATAGACCCAAGTACAGGTAAGGAAATCTACCTCGACAAGGACGGCAACATCACCGACCAGTGGAAAGCGTCGAACAAGGTCTACTGCGGAAGCAGCGAGCCACTCTACCGCGGCAACCTCAACATGATGTTGCAGTGGAAAGACTTCACCTTCAACGCATCCTTCGGCTACTACTGGGGCGGAAAGACCTACAACTCTACCCTTCGCGACCGTGTGGAGGTGACACTCAGCAGCATCGCAAGCTACAACGTCGACAAGCGCGTACTCGAGCAGCGCTGGTATCAGGCCGGCGACGTGGTGTTCTTCAAGAAACTCAGCAACGAGAGCTCTAAAGCCACGTCAAGGTATGTCATGGACAACGACGTGCTGGAGCTGCAAAGCGTCAGCCTCCAATATAAGCTGCACGGCAACTGGCTCACGAAGAACCTCAAACTGCAAAGCGCCATCTTCGCCATCAACATGAGCGACCTCTTCCATTGGGGCACTATCCGCATGGAGCGCGGCACGAGCTATCCTTACGCCCGAAACGTGCAGGGAAGCCTTAAGTTACTTTTTTAATCAGACAGCATAATCATGAAGAAATATCTTTTCCACTTTGCCATACCCGCCATGGCCCTCGCCCTGCTCACCACAGGTTGCAGCGACTGGCTCGACGTGCGCGGCGAGAACATACAGAAAGAGCAAGACCAATACGAGACCTATAAAGGTTTCCGCGACGCACTTGTGGGCTGCTACATGACCATGGGCAGCACCGACATCTACGGCCAGAAGCTGACCATGACCGACATCGAGAACCTTGCCGACAACTGGTATTGCACATCATCGTATAAGTCACTGGCACCACTGCAATATGAGCTCACCAACCATCAGTACGACAAGGACGAAGCGCGCGCAGCCATCAAGACCATCTATGGCACGCTCTTCACCACCATATCATCCGCCAACGTGTTGCTCAAGGGCCTTGACGAGAAAGGCGACAACATCCCTTCCGCCGACACCCGCAACTTGATAGAGGGCGAGGCACTGGCCATACGCGCCTTCTGCCAGTTTGACGTCCTGCGACTCTTCGGCCAACTGCCACAGGGAGGCACAAAGAAAGTGTCGCTGCCCTACAGCTACACTACGAGCATCGACGTGATGCCAAGCTACTACGACTTCGATGCTTATGTGGCCAACCTCAACGCCGACATAGAGAAGGCCGAAACGCTGTTGAAGTCAACCGACCCGGTAATGGACACGCCTCTGAGCAAGCTCAACTCGTCGAGCAGCACGGAGGAGGACTTCTTGAAATACAGGCAGTCGCGCCTCAACTATTGGGCTGTGAGGGCCTTGCACGCAAGGATGGATCTCTATCTGGGCAAGACTCAGGAAGCCCACGACATTGCAATGGAGATAATAAACGCCAAGACCACCGACGGCTCAACAGTCGTGTCACTGAGCGGCATGAGCAACCTGCACGACGGAAACAATGCCCTGCCGGGAGAATGTCTCTTCTATATGAGCAAATACGACGTAAACACCTATGCCAACAAGGTGCTCATAGGAGGAAACAGCACACGTGCCACAAGTTCCCACTACCTGTTGAGCCAAGACATGCTGTCGGATCTTTTCGCATCAATACCCAACGCAACGGCATCGCACAACAGGTACATCTATCTGTGGAACCGTAACTGCAAAAACGTGTCAAACGTTACCATGCCGGCATTGAAGAAGTATTGGTACGACGAAGACGAAGCCAGCTCTTACCAGCTGATGGCCTATTATCAGATAGTGCCCATGATCAGGCTCTCGGAGATGTACCTCATAGCCATGGAGACTACGACCTCGTTGGATGAGGCGCTGAGCCTCTACAAGACCTACATGACCGACCGCGAGTTTACGCTCTACACGCCGTTTTCTTCTCTCAAGGAGGTAAAGACGGAAATGGTGAACGAATACCGCCGCGAGTTCATAGGCGAGGGACAGATGTTTTATGTCTACAAGCGTCTGAACAAGACAGAAATGAAATGGAACGACACCAAGATTACCGAGGACGACTACATCCTGCCTCTGCCGTCGTCTGAATATGACCCCGACCAAAAACAGTAAGAGCAATGAAAAAGACAATAATGATGATAAGCATGGCATTGGCGCTGATTGTCAATGTCTCGTGCGAGAAAGACCTGCAAGTATACAGTGACCCGACGTGCCGGTTGAACTTCTACTACGACAACGTGGAAACCACCAAGGACTTCAAGGCCGAATATGCCCAAGGCAGCTTCTCGTTCATATATCAAGGCGACGTGACACAAGACACCGTATGGGTCGAGATTGAGTCGATGGGCATGCTGTCGGACCAAGACCGCCCAATAGAGCTTGAGCAGATGGACACCACCGCCACAATGGCCGTGCCGGGCAAGCATTACGTAGCCTTCGACGACCCCTCGATGGCAAAATACTACGTCATGCCGGCAGGCAAAGCGCGCACGAAGGTGCCTATTGTGATTCTTCGCGACGCATCGCTGAAAAAGGAGACCGTAGTACTGAAATACCGCATCAAGCCCAACTCATATTTTGAGAGCGGCTACGGTGTGCTTCAGACACGTTCACTCGCCATCACCGACAGGCTCTCGGAACCGTCTTACTGGAAGAAGGCCTTCGACTTCGGCTATTACGCCTACTCGCTCTACGACTTGGTTGGCGAATGGGGTGCCGTAAAGCACCAGTTCATGATTGACGTGACGGGTAAAGCATGGGACGACGAATTCATTGAGAGCCTCATGACGGGCGACAACACTTACCTCAACTACATATACGGCAAGCTGCAAACCGAACTCGCGAAGACCAACGCTGAGCGTGAGGCACAGGGCCTGCCCGACTTGTGCGAGGAAGACGGCACACCCGTGTCGTTCTGATATTGAACTTATTAAAAGCAAAAGATGATGAAAAACAAGATAACGACACTTCTCATCCTTTTGTCGAGTTTCGCCCTCGGCGGATGCATCGACGATGACAGCACCTTGAGCGACAACTCCATAAAGGAGATAACCATAAGCGGTCTCGAAGACAGCTATGCTGCAACCGCATACACCGGACAACATCTGAAAATAGAGCCGGAGGTGACCGAGGGCGGCGACCTCGACTACCTTTGGTATGTCATCAACTCAAAGACGGGAACAACCACAGCCGACGGCGACACCATCCAGCCCACAATCATAGGCCACGAGAAGGACCTCGACTACGAGGTGAACCTCGCACCGGGCAACTATCAGCTGCGCCTGCAGGCTACCGACAAGACGACCGGAATCAAGGCATACCAGTATGCTTCGCTCACGGTAAGCACGGCTTTCTCACACGGATTCTATATCATGAAGCAGACAGCCGAGGGGAACACCGACCTCGACGTGCTCAACGAGGACGGAACGCTCTCGCAAAACCTTATAGAGAAGACTTCGGGCAGCGCCATGACCGGGAAGCCGCTCGACCTCTGCATGCACTACAACTCATGCTTCATCAACGACGAGACCAACGACATGGAGACTGTGGATGCGGTTTCCGTGACAACGGATGCCAACAACTTTGCGATATACCGCAACACTGACCTGAAAAACATCTTCGACAGGTCGAACGTGCTGTTTGAGACAATGGACCCCAACGAGAAGGTCTACGGTTTCACCTATACCATGATGTCGGGACACATAATGTTCACATCGGCAGGACCGAGAAATGCAACCGGACCCAGCTATAGCGGCACGGCCAACAGTGGAAAATACGGCAACCCGCTCAACGACATCGAGGGCGGCTCGTTCTTCTGTCACGACATACCGTCGTATGGAGGAGTATACGTGTGGGACAGCAAGACACACAGCCTCTTCTCGATGGACTACAACGGCTACAGCTCGCCACTGCTCTACGAAGACACGAGCGGCAGCGATGTGACACAGAACCTCACCGACTACGACTGCCTCGCAGCCGGCTACAACCTGATGAACAGAGAGGGCACTGCAGTATTCATCCTCAACAACAACACGACTGGAGACAGATACCTGTACCAAACTGAGTCGTCGTTTTTCAGGATGTACCTGAAGAGCAGGACTAAGATACCGGCCAGCTTCCATCTCGCCAAAGCCACCTCCTTCTCGGTGAACGGCATGAGCGCCAAATACATCTACTGCGTCGACGACAACAAGGTCTACGCAACGGTATTTTCAGGCGACGAGTTGTCGGAGGTGGAGGTGCCGACGGAAATCCCTGCAGGAGAGAAGATAACATACGTTGGCAACCAGTACTACTACACCGATGACTTCAACTACCTTGTGGTGGGCACGCAGAACGGCGACAAGTATAAGCTTTACTTCTTCAACCTCGTGGGCGGTGCGCCCGACGGTGAGGCAGTGCTCACCGCAGAAGGCACTGGCAACGTGAAAAGCGTGAAGTATATGCACAATGGTTTCGAATCTAACTATTGGATGTTTGAATATCCGATGTACAACCAACACAATTAAATAAAACAACTAAAACATTGTAACAATGAAAAAAATCATGCTCAGCCTCCTGGTCTCACTCATTGGCTTGACCAGCATGGCACAAACCAACTTCCGCAAGATTACTTTCGCTGAAGGCATTGAGGCTGCCAAGAAAGAGGGTAAACTCGTGTTTGTAGACTTCCATACCTCTTGGTGTGGTCCGTGCAAGCGCATGGCCAAAGAGGTGTTCCCCACCAAGCAAGTGGGCGACTACATGAACTCGCACTTCGTTTGCCTCGCCATCGACGCCGAGAAGGGCGAAGGCGTGGAACTGGCAAAGACTTACAAAATCAATGCTTACCCAACGATGACAATCATCCGCACCGACAAGAGTGAGGCTGGAAACGTGGTGGGTTACCGTAATCCTTCGCAACTTATCAACGAACTGGAACGCACCACCAACCCCAAGATGACTCCCGAGGCTCTCAAGGCACGCTACGACAAGGGAGAGCGCACGCCTGAACTCGTCAATGCATACGCTGCCCTCATATCAGACGAGGGCTACAATAGCAACGACCGCGAAAAGTATATCAAGGCCATAGAAGAGTCGCAAAACATCGTGGACACCTATTTCGCAAAACTCAGTACAAAGCAAAAGCTTAGCCTCGACAATAAGTTCGTATACCAAAATTATGCTAAAGACGTATGCGGCCCTGAGATGCAATTTCTCATCCATAATATCAACAAGATGGACGCAAGCTTCAAGTCCGAAGCCGATAGCATAGTCAAGACAAACTACAAGAACTCTATCATTGAAGCCGTATGCTCAGGCAAATGTTCCAATGCAAGACTCGACAGTCTCATAAATGACATCAACTTCCAGAAGCTCAACAAAGACGGCTTCTACGACTTGCCTTTCGAAATGGTCCGCACCTATGCCAAAGGCGACATCAACGCATATATCGAGTTTGCACATAACAACTTCACCAAGCTGGATCCCGACATGCGCACTACTTATGCCGAGATGTTCGCCGACTTGTTCAAGGACTGTGACGAGGCCACAAAGAAGCGTGCCGCATGGATCGTGCGCGACGGACTCAGCATCTTGGCTCCTAACACCTTGTACTTCACTTCCATGCAGCTTCGCCAGCTCGAAGGTGGAAACGGATACGATGACCCAGTGAGACCATAAAAAACTCAAGCAAAATTGGTGTAAATCAAAATTTGTACACCTATATATAATAATGTAGAGCCCCGAAAGTCATTTGTATGACTTTCGGGGCTTTTGCCTTTTCCGGCACTCCTGCGTGCCGGTCAATAATGCTATCGAAAAAAAACAAAAAGTGACGTATATGTTGTGCGATTAGCAATAAAAAGATTACTTTTGCACGATAAAAAATAAACCATGAGCAAGAGGAGTTCAAAAAACAAGCCCAAGTCTTTTAGCGAAGCCATCGGCATAAAAGACAGATTCGAGAGTGACACGGTCAACTTTTTCATTGGCCTTATCATGCTCGCGATAGCTGTATACCTTGTCATAGCCATGGTGAGTTATTTAACGACAGGCCAGGCAGACCAGAGCTTGCTGGAATCGCTGCAGCCAGCCGACTTTTTCAATACCAACCACGAGTTTACCAACAGGTGCCGCTCTTTCGGCGCCATAGTGGCTTATTTCCTCATTACCGTCAACTTCGGCCTGCCCGCGTTTGCCATCCCCCTATTCTTCATTCTCGTGGCCCTCAAGCTTATGAGAATCTACTCCGTCAGTCTCCTGAAATGGTTCCTCTGTCTTGCAATAGTCATGATTTGGCTGTCGGCATTCCTCGCCAAGTTTGTCGCACCGTTTATGGGTGACCAAGTCTACAACCCGGGCGGCATGCACGGTTTGATGTGTGTGCAAAGGATTGAAGACGTGATAGGCACTCCCGGATTTGTTGGCATACTCATTGTCACCGCAATAGCCTTCCTTACCTATCTCAGCCACGAGACGATAGAGGTGGTCCGGAAGATTCTGAACCCCGTGAAATATTTCACCGACAAGGTAAAGATCACCGTGAACAACCACCCTGTGACTAAAGACGGTGAGCTGCAGACCGACATCATCGAGCCGGAGACAACTGCCTCGGAGAGCGGCAATGCAGCTTCAGAGCAAGACGACAACGGTGGAGCAACGCCTACCGTGGTTGATCTCACCGACCCAAGCCAGTTTGAGACAAAGGGACAGACGGATGCTCAAGGCAGCGAGCCACAAGTCTCAGCTACGGCTGGAGAAGGCGACACACCAGCCGAGACATCGGTGGAGACTCCAAAGCAAGAGCCAACAGCATCGGGTAACAGTGCGGCAACGCTGACAGATCTCGACACGCCAATCAACCCGTGGGAGCCATTCACCAAATACAAGTTCCCCACACTGAACTTGCTTAAGAAATACGACAGCAAGCCGGTGATCGACATGGAGGAGATAAAGTCGAACAACGCCCGCATCGTAGAGGTGCTGAAAAGCTTCGGAGTGGAGATCAGCAGGATAAACGCCACGGTTGGCCCTACAGTGACACTCTACGAGATTACCCCAGCAGAGGGCGTGAGGATAAGCAAGATACGTGGTCTGGAAGCCGACATTGCACTGAGCTTGGCAGCTCTCGGCATACGTATCATCGCACCAATTCCCGGTAAGGGCACTATCGGTATTGAAGTGCCAAACAAGAAGCCGCAGATAGTGTCGATGGAAAGCGTGCTCAACACCAAGAAGTTCCAGGACACAAAGATGGCGTTGCCCATGGCATTGGGAAAGACCATCACCAACGAGGTGTTCATGGTAGACCTTGCCAAACTGCCCCACCTGCTCGTGGCCGGTGCCACCGGACAGGGTAAGTCGGTGGGCTTGAATGCTATAATCTCATCCTTGCTCTACAAGAAGCATCCCAATGAACTGAAGTTTGTGCTTGTGGACCCGAAGAAGGTGGAATTCAGCATCTACAACAAGATTGCCCCACACTACATGGCAGCACTGCCGGAGAACGAGGATGAGCCTATCATCACCGATGTGCAGAGAGTGGTACGCACGCTCAATTCGCTCTGTAAACTCATGGATCACCGCTACGACATGCTCAAGCTTGCCAACGTGAAGAAGGTTGACGAATACAACGACAAGTTCATTCACCACAAGCTGAGACTGACCGACGGTCACGAGTACATGCCTTACATAGTGGTCATAATCGACGAGTTCGGCGACCTTATCATGACAGCCGGCAAGGAGATTGAGGCACCTATCGCACGTATAGCCCAGCTCGCACGCGCCGTGGGCATACACATGATAATTGCTACGCAAAGACCTACCACGAGAATAATCACCGGTAACATCAAGGCCAACTTCCCTGGCCGCATGGCGTTCCGCGTGGCTTCGCAAATCGACTCGCGCACCATCCTTGACCGCACAGGTGCTGACCAGCTCGTGGGACGTGGCGACATGCTCTTCCTCGGTGGCGGCGAACCGGTGCGCGTACAGTGCGCATTCATCGACACACCCGAAATTGAGGCTGTCAACGACTTCATAGCCGCAGAGCCCGGTCCTATCGACGCAATGGAACTTCCCGAGCCCGATGACCCCAACGCCGTGGGTACAGGAGGTGCTATGGATGGAGACGCAAAGAACCTCGACCCATTCTTTGATGAGGTTGCTCATGCGGTAGTAGCGTCACAGCAAGGCTCTACGAGCATGGTCCAACGCCGCTTCTCCATCGGCTACAACCGCGCGGGACGACTGATGGACCAATTGGAGAAAGCCGGCATCGTGGGAAAGGCGCAAGGTGCAAAGCCTCGCGAAGTGCTGTTGCAAGACGAGGCAAGTCTCAACGTGCTCTTGGCGAGAATCCACGGTGCATAATAAAAAGACAGATTACAGTAACATTATAGGATAACTTATTAAAGGTTATGAGAAAAGTATTGTTTATCAGCATTCTATTGACGCTATGCATGGGCGCATTTGCCCAAAGCAGCTCACAGGCAAAGAAAGTATTGGACAAGGCCACCTCAATAGTTGGAAGAAAGGGCGGCGCAGAGGCCAACTTCTCAGTGTCGGGAAAGAAGACCGGCACGCAGTCGGGCACAATAGCCATAAAGGGCAACATGTTCATGGCCAGCACTGGCAAGGCTATGGTGTGGTTCAACGGCAAAACGCAGTGGAGCTATCTCAAGATGACAAACGAGGTGAACATCTCCACGCCAAACGAGGCAAAGCGCATGAGCATGAACCCTTACACGTTCATGTCGATGTATAAGAATGGCTACGACTTGTCGATGACCACTTCGGGCGGCAACTATGTTGTGCACATGACAGCGCAAAACAAGCAAAGAAGCGTACAGGAGGTTTATATCACAATAAGCAAAGGTTCTTACAAGCCTTCTGCCGTAAAGATGAGGCAAGGCAACGACTGGACGACAATCTCAATAAGCAATTTCCAAGCTAAGGACCAACCAACCAGCAAGTTCTCTTTCAACCAGGAAGATTTTCCGAAGGCCGATGTCATTGACCTGAGATGACAAGTTCAGATGTCATTGACTATAGAAACGGTATCATCGACTGGTAACAACAAGTCAGCATCATTAGCTTGATAGAATAACAAACCGAAAGGCGGTGAATGTCTATTGAAGACATTCACCGCCTTTCGGTTTGTTGTATGTGATGTTCAGCGCATTTATTTCAAGGGATTCCACCCTTGCGCTGTTATGTCAAACTCCTGTCCGTCACCACGTGAAATCAATCGGCAACCGAGAGACTCCTTGGTGATATAACCTATCTGCTTGATGCCACGGCTTTCAAGAGCATCGAGCTTGTCGTGGTCACCGATAGGACAGGTGAAGAGCAACTCATAGTCTTCGCCACCGTTCATGGCGCAGGTGGTAACGTTCATGTTAAACTCCTCTGCTGTTACTGCCGTCTGATAGTCAATTGGAATGTTCTTCTCATAGACTCTGCAACCGCAATGGCTTTGGTGGCAAATGTGGAGCAATTCAGACGACAAGCCATCTGAAATATCCATCATGGCTGTTGGGTGAATATTGTTCTCGTGCAACAACTGGATGATGTCGCCGCGTGCCTCAGGCCTCAGCTGCCTCTGCAACAGATATTCTCGTCCGGCAAAATCGGGTTGGAAGTCGATAATCTTCATGCCCTCTTGTTGTAGATGCTTCACGAGTTCTTCGTTGCCGTCTTTGTTTGCCTGCTTTATTTTTGCGTTGAGTTCATCTATCTGCTTGTAGTATACCGCCTTCTCGCGCTCAAGGAGTTGCAAGCCCATATATGCGGCTCCCAAGTCTCCACTGACGCAGATGAGGTCTGTCTCTTTGGCGCCGTTGCGATAAACAATGTCTTTCTTTGGAGCCTCACCAATGCATGTGATGCTTATGGCAAGTCCTGTCATAGACGAGCAGGTGTCGCCACCCACAATGTCAACGTTCCATTTATCGCAAGCCTGTCGGAGTCCGGCATAGAAATCGTCGAGATCTTCCACCTTGAAACGCTTGCCGAGCGCAATGCTCACGAGCAGTTGGCGCGGTGTACCGTTCATGGCAAACACGTCGCTGAGGTTGACCATAGCACTCTTATAGCCAAGCTGCGCCATGCTGTTGTAGGTAAGGTCGAAATGCACGCCTTCCATCAGCATGTCAGTGGTAATGAGCACTTCCTTGTCAGGATAAGTCAAGACCGTACAGTCATCGCCGACGCCTTTCAGTGTAGAGGCGTTCTTTGGCTGCAAGTCTTTAGTGAGACGCCGGATGAGACCGAACTCACCAAGTTCCTTTATCTCCATCTCTTAATCGCAACGTTTAATCAACTCACGGAAAATCTCCGTCATTCGAGGCTGTGCGGCGTTGGCAGCCTCCTGCACTTCTTCATGGCTCACTTTCACCGGCACGTCGAAACCTCCAAGGTCGGTTATCACACTGATACCAAATACCTTCATGCCGCAATGACGAGCCACGATAACCTCAGGCACCGTGCTCATGCCAACAGCGCTGGCTCCCAAGAGGTGATACATACGGTACTCGGCAGGTGTCTCGAATGTCGGGCCCTGTACGCCTACATAGACGCCGTGGACCAGACGGATGCCTTTCTCCTTGCTAATCTCATCGGCAAGGTCGCGGAGTTGCTTGTCGTAAGCCTCATGCATGTCGGGGAAGCGAGGACCTGTGGGGAAGTTCTTGCCGTGCAACGGATGCTCAGGGAAGAAATTGATATGGTCGTCGAGGACCATCAGGTCGCCAATCTTGAAGTTGGGATCCATGCCTCCTGCAGCATTGCTGACAAAGAGCGTCTTGATTCCGAGCTCATACATAACCCTCTCAGGGAACGTCACTTCCTTCATACTATATCCCTCATAGTAATGGAAACGACCGTTCATTGCAATGATGTCCTTGCCGCCAAGCTTGCCGAAGATCAATGTGCCTGCATGCCCCTCCACTGTTGAGACAGGGAAATTGGGTATGTCTTCATAAGCAATCTCTGTGGCGTCAGTTATCTCGGAAGCTAATTGGCCCAGTCCTGAGCCTAAGATTATTGCGGTCGTTGGCTGAGCGGACATTCTTTCCTTTAGCCAGGATGCTGTTTCTTGAATTTTTTCGTACATAGCTTATTATCTTATTATTGAACAATTCTTCGTCGTGGCTCAACATGAACCTCACCTGTATTGGAAGCACATATATTGCAGACATGATTTTGTCGTTTAGTTCCGTCTGCATCAGGCGGGTTGAGTCTTTCTCTGTAGTTACTATTATCTTGGGCGACTCCATTTGCTCGAAAGCATCGTTTATGGCCTCTATGTCTTTAGGGGTAAACGCATGGTGATCCCTAAATGACATCGTTTTCAATGAGCGGCATTTAATCCTTATGTCGTTAGCCATCTGTTCCGGCGACGCTATACCCGTGAGCATAAGCACATTATGCCCCTTGAGCATCGGGACCTCACTGTTTTTCCGCTTGAACAATGGATACAGTTCACCATATTCCATAGTGGTGAAGAAGAGCTCCTGGTAAGGATACAGACTCATGGCCTTGGTCAGCACACGAATGTCCATGGGCCTCAGGTCAGCAGGACATTTAGTCACTATCACGAAGTCAGCCCTCCGCTTTCCCGACAGGGGCTCGCGCAATCGGCCTGCGGGAAGCAACTTGTCATAGATGATGAGACGGTGATAATCCACTAGCAATATGTTTATGCCTGGTTTCACATAACGGTGCTGGAAAGCGTCGTCGAGGAGTATCACGCCCACGTCGTTGGTTTCCGGGTCAGTGGTCAACCGCGCTATGCCTTCCCTTCTGTTGGCATCTACGGCAACATATATGTCGCTGAATTTCGTCTTCATCTGGAATGGCTCGTCACCTATGCTCGCGGCAGTGGAGTCGTCGTCGGCCAATACATAGCCTTTGGTCTTGCGCTTGTATCCTCTCGACAGCACTGCCACCTTTGCCTGTTTGTAGAGCAGCCGCACAAGATATTCCACATGCGGAGTCTTGCCCGTGCCGCCTACAGTGATGTTGCCAACTGATATGACAGGTATGTCGTAGGTCTGCTGACGAAGCAGGCCAACGTTGAAGAGCCAATTGCGCAAGCTTACCGCCAGGCCGTAAATCCAACTTAGCGGTGCAAGCCAGTCGTGAGTCTTTATCAAGTCACCCTCCATGCTATTAGTTATTAATTATGATATACGGCAAGCGTGCCTGGATTCTTCCCATCGACTGCACTTGGTTCATCAACACAAAAGGCGCATAATATTGTCCGAGCACCTGCTGCAGCTTTTGGTCAAGCAGCGTTCCCTTTGCCTTGCCGCTGGTGTCCATCAACTTGGACATGAAGTCTTTCTGCACTGGATAATTTACCGTGTGGTAATCTTTCAGCTTGGCCAACTTTGCAGCCTTTGCCACGGCCTTGTCCATGCCGCCCAAAGCGTCGACAAGCTTCAGCTTCAATGCATCCTCGCCCAAGAACACATGGCCTTGCGCACGCTCTTCCACAGCTTCCATGGAGAGATGCCTTCCCGCAGCCACACGCGACTTGAAGAGCATATACCCACGGTTTATCGCAGCTTGGAGTTTAGCGCCTTGCTCTTGGTTGAGCGGAGAAATCATGAGGCCGTAAGCCGACATTCCCATCGAGGCATTGCGGTTGGTCTCCACGCCGTCAAATTTCAGTCCGAGCTTCTTTGCCATCTCTGCGCCGTCTTGCAGCAGTCCGAAGATTCCGATTGAGCCGGTGATGGTTGTCGGCTCCGCAAATATATAGTCGGCTCCGCAACTTATGTAGTAACCTCCGGAGGCGGCATAACCACCCATCGACACTACGACGGGCTTATGGGCTCTCTTCAATTGTTCTATCGCGTGCCAAATCTGCTCCGAATCGTAGCTGGAACCGCCGGGAGAGTTTACGCGTATCACCACAGCCTTTACATCATCGTCCTTCGCCAAGTCTTCCATGTCCTTACACACGTCGTTGCCTACTATATAATTGGCGTTTTGGTAAAGGTTGCCCGAAGGCTCTTGGTTCACGATGTCGCCGCAGGCATAGTAGACTGCGATCTTCTCACCGGTGTTGTCGTCTGGCTCGGCACAGACATCCGCCACGGTTGCCTGCGGTATGTTGTCGTCCTTGCCGAGGCCGAGTTTTTCCTTTATCACATCCCTTATCTCATCATTATATTTGAGTCCGTCGAAGAACTTGCACTTGACGAGCACGTCGGCACTCTCAAAGGTCATCATCTCGTCGGCATAGCGGTTGAGTTCAGCTTTGCTTATCTTCCTGCTTTCTGAGACAGCTGTCAGGATAGCGTTCCAATAGCCGTTGAGGTACCGCTGTGCCTGTTGCCTGCTCGGGTCACTCATCTTATCCTCTGTGTAAGCCTCTGTGGCGCTCTTGTACTTTCCGCATTTGAATGCCGTGACGTTTACACCAACCTTTTTGAACAGGTCTTTCAGAAACACGAGTTTAGAGCCCAGTCCTTGCCAGTCGAGCGCTCCCTGCGGGTTGACATATATCTTGTCGGCTATTGAGGCAATATAATAGTCGTTGGTGTTGAACTGTTCTCCAAAAGCTATTATCCACTTTCCCGACTTCTTGTAGTCTGCCAATGCATCGCGCAGCTCTTGAGCCTGGGCCAAGACCGACGCCATGCCGTTTGCCTCAATGTATATTCCTTTTATCTTGTCAGATGTCTTGGCCTTTTTTATTGCCGCCAGCATGTCGGCAAGTCCGGGGTTGCCCGAACCGTCGCCTTGAAGCACGCTAAGCGGTGAAGCCTCTGTAGCCCGCTCCTCAAGCGTGCCGTGAAGGTTCAGCACCAGCACGCTGCCATCCTTTACAGTCGGCGTGGAAACTGCCGTCACAGCCATTCCTACGATGCCAATAAAGCTGATGGCTGATGCCACAACGAAAAAGAGAATTATGCCCACAAAGGTGGCCAAGATGTTTTTCAGAAAATCATTCATTTGTGTCCTGATTGAATTGTTAAGCAAATGAGATACTGGGGATGCCAGTCCTGCAATTATTCGTAATCGTCGACCACGCTGTTTACAAAGTCCATCATAGGTTTGGCCACCTTGCATATCTCTGCGACCTTGTGCACCCAGTCCGGCTTCTCGAAAATAGCTTCGTCCACACTGTGCCAGGCACAATAGTCTTTCATCTTCAAGTAGTTGAGAAACTCGTAGTCCTTAGGGAAATCCTTTGGAGCCTTCTTCAGGCAGTTCATGCCGAATCCTTTCTCTGCCACAGGCACATCGCCTTCCCATGATGAGGTATTAGGGTAGCCGAAATAGTGGATAAACTTTCCGTCTTCCACCCGGTTTCTCCATTCGTCTATGTTTCCCATTATCTCGTTGCGCATTGCCGTAAGAATGTTGGTGGGCAACCAATAAGAGCCCACTGCCACGAGGCAATGGCCCGGCTGAATGTGCAAATAGTAGCCGCCGCGCAGCGATTTCCTGCCATGGGCACATACATAAGCCCCGAAGTGCCGTTTATATGGCGACTTGTCGGATGAGAACCTCACGTCGCGGTAGAAACGGTAGCAACAGTCCTTTACGGTAAGGTGGCTAATCTCAGGGTCGAACGTCGACAACTCGTCGAGGAGCATCTGTACTCCGCCCTCAAACTCTTGCTTCGCATTTTCATATTCTGCCTTATGCGCCTGAAACCAAGGGCGGTTATTGTTGGCAGCTATGTCGGTGAGGAATTTTTGTATCGTTCTGATGTTCATGTCTATTCAAGTTTACTTCCCTTCAACAGTTTTGGGCAAATGTCACCAAACGGACATTTGTCACACTTGGGTCTGGCGCTCTGACAGACATATCGTCCATGCAGAAGCAGCCAGTGGTGTGCTCTGGGTATGTCTTCCTTTGGTATGTTTTTTTCAAGCACCTCCTCCACTTTCAGCGGTGTGTTGGCTGTCGGCGGCACTAGTCCCAGGCGATGGGCCACCCTGTATACATGGGTATCTACCGCCATGACAGCCTTGCCAAACCACACGGCCTGCAACACATTGGCAGTCTTACGCCCCACGCCCGGCAACTTCACGAGTTCCGTGGTGCTGTCGGGAATCTCGCCATTGAATTCGCTCACTATCATTCTTGCCATATCCACAAGGTGCCGTGCCTTTGAGTTGGGATAGCTGACGCTGCGGATATGCTCCAGCAGGTCTTCCGGCTCAGCCTTGGACATAAGCTCCGCTGTAGGGTATCGGCGGAAGAGGGCCGGCGTAATCTCGTTCACGCGCTTGTCGGTGCACTGGGCGGAAAGGAGCGTGGCACACAGCAACTGAAACGCCGAGCCGAAGTCAAGCTGGGTCGTGACCACCGGCTGGTGCTCCTTGAAATAGTCTATTATATATGTGTATCTCTCCTTTCTCGTCATGTCTTTGCCTTGACTTGTGAGGGTTATTTGTCAACATGCAAAGATAAATAAAAAATGGCGGCACGACAAAAAAAACAATGCTTTTATTCAATGCTTTGCCGTCTACTGCTAACAATAAAAGAAAAAACGTGGTGGCTTCTACCCTTTTCTGTCGTTTGCCATAGGCTTCGGAGCCGGTATGAAGCCTAATATTGCCACAAGACAACTCATCAGCGGACTTATGATATTGAAGAAACAGAATGGCAGATAAACCAACGTCGGTATCCCGAGAACCGTACTCTGGGTCATTCCGCATGCCGTCCACGGCACAAGAACCGAAGTCACAGTGGCCGAATCTTCTGTAGAACGGCTCAACAGTTCCGGCTTGTAGCCTCTTTCAGCATATTCTTCACGGTAGATAGAGGCATTCATTATGATGGAAAGGAACTGGTCGCCCATGACAAGATTCAGCAATACTCCCGAGGCAACAGTTGAACAGACAAGCGACACGGTGTTTCTTATGCTCTTCAGGAAAATGCGTGTTATGCTTCTCAGCATGTTGCTTGCCACCATGCACGAACCGAAGCACATAGCACAGAGTATAAGCCACACGGTGTTGAGCATTCCCACCATTCCACGTGTGGCAACAAGTTCATTTATAGCCGCATAGCCTGTATCCACATTCGTCTTTGTATAACACGTCAGCATGAGTCCTTCGAAAAGGCTTTTGGCCGTGACAGCCGATTCCCCGGAAATCTCCACCAGCACATCGGTCTGCATAATCAAGGCGCAGACACATGCTGCAACCGAAGACAGCAGAAGGGTTATGAGCGACGGCATCTTCTTGTATATCAGGAAGCCTGTGAATACCGGCACGAGCAGGGTGAGCAAGGATATGTTGAAACCATTGCTGAGCCCTACAGTATATTGCTTTATTTCGACCGCCTCGCCTTGATACCACAATCCTATTACGAGATAAAGCAGCAGCGACAGAAGGATGCTCGGCACTGTTGTGTACAACATATATCGTATGTGCTTGAACAAGTCGGCTCCGGCAACAGACGATGCAAGGACGGTGGTGTCGCTCATGGGTGACATCTTGTCTCCGAAATATGCGCCTGAAATTATGGCGCCTGCCGTGTACGGCGAGGGAATGCCCAAGGCGTTGCCAATGCCAAGAAGCGCTATGCCGATAGTGGCGATGGTGGTCCACGATGTTCCCGTAACAACAGATATGACCGAAGCTATTATACATGCGCACGGCAAGAAGAACAGCGGCGACATAAACTGCACTCCATAATATATCATAGTGGGCACGACTCCGCTTATCATCCATGTTGCCGACATCATGCCTATGAGCAGAAGAATGAGAATGGACACTCCGGCATCGCCGACAGTCTTCTTTATCATGTTCTCAAATACTTCCCATCTGACATGATAAACAACCATGGACAATGCAACACATACCGCAGTTGCAATCATCAGTGCCACTTGTGAGGCTCCTGAAAGGGCGTCATCAGGAAATAATCTCACAACAAGCACTATAAGGGCTATCAATACGGCAAGCGGCATGATGCTTACTACGGGATTGGGATTTGAGCCTCTGTCCATGTCTGTATTCTTAAAGTATAGACGATTTTTAAAAATGCTTACAAATTTACGCCTTTTATTTGTTTTTTACGACAATAATGGCACAAAAGTATCGATATCCATTACAAATTCCACAAAGATTCGTACAAAACTTTCAGGGCAAGCGCAAGAAAGCAATTGACAAAAAGGAAAAACGGCAAACAAACCCGCAGGGAGTATTGTTTGCCGCCTATAAAACATGTTGCCTTAAAGGTGGTAATTTATACAACCACCATAAAACATAAGACTATTTATTGATCAGTTCCACACTTCTCTTGAGGAACTTGTCGAGAGCCTCACCTTTCAGCATGCCGTTTTGCAGCAATGCGAGGTCAATGAGCTGCTGCACGACTTTGTTGCCCTTGGCATAGTCGGCAAGAATCTTATTCTTCTTTTCGCGCTCTTCGTTGATGGTCTTCTGCGTGTCTTCCACATCTTTCTTTTCCTCGGCAGTAATCTCCTCTGGCTTCTTGCCAGCCTGGCTCTGGTGCAAAGCTGCAAGACGTGCCTCCTGACCCTTCAAGTCGCTCTCGATGGGCTTCAGATCCTGCTCCACGCTGCCCTTGGTGTCGTCGAGCACTTCCTTCACGAGCTTATGGTCGGAGTTGAGCACCACCATGTAAGAGTCGGGCATCTGGTTGTAGAAGCTCATTCCGGGCTGGAACCTGCTCATCTCCTTCATGCGGCGCATATACTCGCTCTGCGTGATGATGACAGGTGCATTGGTCTCGCCCAGCGACTGCACGTCGACGGCATATGTCGCTTTGTCACCGTTAGGCATCTGTGAGCGGAACACCTCTGACAATTTGTCACGGTCGTCTTGTGCCATCTCTTCCTTCTTGGCATCTTCCTTGGCAATGAGGCGGTCGATGATGTCGGCATCGACACGCGAGAAACGGCTCTTCTCGAACTTCTGCTCAAGCATGCTCACCATTGGCACATCGAGCTCGCCGTCGAAGAGCAACACGCTGTAACCCTTGTCCTGAGCCGACTTGATGTAGCTGTACTGCTCCTCCTTGCTCGTGGCATAGAGGTAGATGATGTTGCCGTCCTTGTCGGTCTGGTTGTCCTTGATAAGGGTATTGTACTCTTCGAAAGTGAAGTGCTTGCCTTCAATATCCTTGAGGAGTGCAAACTCCTTGGCGCGGTCGTAGAAGTCTTCCTGCGACAGCATGCCATAGTTGATGAAGAGCTTCAGGTCGTCCCACTTTGTCTCATAGTCCTTGCGGTCGGCCTTGAAGGTCTGCTGCAGACGGTCGGCAACCTTCTTCGTGATATAGGTTGAAATCTTCTTCACGTTGGCATCGCTCTGAAGATATGAACGGCTGACGTTCAACGGGATATCCGGCGAATCGATTACGCCGTGGAGCAGCGTCAGGAAGTCGGGCACGATTCCCTCTACCTGGTCGGTCACGAACACCTGGTTGCAATAGAGCTGTATCTTGTTGCGCTGCAGCTCAATATTGCTGTGCACGCGCGGGAAGTAGAGTATACCGGTGAGATGGAACGGGAAGTCCACATTGAGGTGGATCCAGAACAGCGGCTCATCCTGCATTGGGTAGAGCTCGCGATAGAACTTCTTGTAGTCTTCATCCTTCAGCGTAGACGGTGTCTTTGTCCACAACGGCTCTACATTATTTATTACATTGTCGGTTTCGGTCTCCACTTCCTTACCGTCTTTCCACTCTGTCTTCTTGCCAAAAGCGATTGTCACAGGCATGAAACGGCAATATTTGTTCAACAGACCCTGAATCTTGTTCTTCTCCAGATATTCCTTGCAGTCGTCGGATACATGCAGTATTATATCGGTACCACGGTCGGCTTTCTCAGTCTCCTCGAGCGTGAACTCAGGCGATCCGTCGCATGTCCAGTGCTGGGCAGGCTCGCCTTCGCGATAGCTCTTGGTGATGATTTCCACCTTGTCAGACACCATGAAGGCCGAGTAGAAGCCCAGTCCGAAATGTCCGATGATGGCGTTAGCCTCATCCTTATATTTGGCGAGGAAGTCGGTGACACCCGAGAAAGCAATCTGGTTGATATACTTGTCTATCTCTTCGGCTGTCATGCCGATGCCGCGGTCGCTGATGGTCAGTGTCTTAGCATCGGCGTCGAGCTTCACGCGCACGGTCAGGTCGCCGGCCTCACCTTCGAAGTCGCCTTTCTGCTGCAGAGTCTTCAACTTCTGTGTTGCATCGACAGCATTCGACACTATCTCACGAAGGAAAATCTCGTGGTCTGAATAGAGGAACTTTTTGATGACGGGGAAGATGTTTTCGGTAGTAACCCCGATATTGCCTTTCTTCATTTTGTTCTGTTTTGTTATGATTTTAATATTCTGCCTTATGAATTACAATAATTATGCCAACTTAAGAAAACAATCTTACAAAATGATGAAAAATGTGAAAGGAACTTATTTTTTCATCGTCCAGCGCAAATTTTCCGAATATTTTACAACTATCTCAGAACTTTTTCCTATTTTTGTCGTGTTAATTCATTTCAATAGGTTTAGGTTAGTTTTTAAAAGGTTAAAAGGTGCCCCATCCCGTGTCGTGAGACAAAGGATGGGGAATTATGTTTTTTGTGCCACGCTGCAATAATCCATTGCCTTAATGCAAAAGGCCACGCTTGCATATTGTCAGCTGCAAGCCATGGTTGTTGCCAAGCAAAGAGCCTCTGTCGAGCCCGAAGGCTCCTTTCACTGTCCACCCTTTATTAAAGCTGTATATCGCCTCTGCCAGAACACTTGTGTTGTGGTGCGGGTATGTGTAAGGTTCGTCATAAGTGCCGTAGCCGCGTTGCCAGCTCACGAGCACACGATAGTCGAGATGCGACAGCGGCGATCCCTCAATGCCCATGTGCCAAGCCACGAAGCGGTTGTCCTGCACACGCAAGGAGCCGTCGGTGTTGTAGGCAGGCGAGCGATAGAGCGGATTGCCCATCACTTGTCCCCAATGCTGCAGGCACATATAGTTGCCGTGGTTATAATAGTTGTCGCGGCCTCCTATATGGTCTGCAATGGTAGATGTACGGTCGTGATACACCGGACCGCTTTGATAGGTTGTGTGGAGATACTCCACCACAACGCTCTTTAGCCACGGGCAGCGCTTGAGTCTGACCTCGCCACCGAGCAATATATCTTTCAGGGGATAGAGCAGGTAGCGGTTGGTCTTCCTTACCTGGTAGTCGGCGCCGTCGCCATAGCCGTCGTAGTCGAGGTGAAACTGCTGGGAGTGGTCCTCAAAAAAGTGGTCGGCATACACCGATGCGCACCACGCCGGGGCATCATAGTTGACCCGTGCGAGCCATGCTCCACTTTGGTTGCCCTCTATGTTGCCGTAGCCTTCGCCGTCGGTTATGTCGGAGCCGGAGGGTATGAAGACGTTCCATAGGTCTTTTATCCCTTTGCCCCCGAGTGACATCTTCGTGAGCTTTCCGTCGCTCAAGGCCACCTTCGAGCCTGCAAACTGCGCCTGCATCTCCAAGCCCAGTTCAACGCTCAGCGGCTTCTCGCCCGGCTTGCCTATACGCAGATAGCCTGCCTTCGAATGGTAGAGCACATTCTCATTATAGGGCGACACGCCGCCATTGGTAAACTGGCGCTGCCACCGCTGGTCGGTGAACACGCCATAGGCCATGTGCACCTTCAGGGCAAACCATCGGCCGAGGACCGGCACCGTCCAATATTCGGGCACGGCTATTCTCACCTGCGGCACGGGGCGCGCATTGATGCCAAGAGCCTGCGAACCGCTGGAGAGCCGCTGGTTTTTCAGCGCCATGGGCCATTCCTTCGCTCCGACAGTGATGACGCCGTGGAGCCAACGCCCCTCGACGTATGCCTGTTGTACGAAAAACTTGCTCGAATAATGGCTTGCCACTGCCGCATCAACACCGTAGCCCAAACCCCAACGACGGGCGGAGTCCGTTTCAAGCGGCCGAACAAGAGCACCACGCAGATAACCGTTGTCCGTTTCCAACGAGCTGAGTCCGTGCTTGTTGGCATTGAGCCATAGCGGTGTCGAACCCGACGAGAACGAGCCTTGCAGCTCAGCCTCGTAGTGGATATTGGAGAACGGGTGCGTCTCTCCCGCATCAACGCCACGCTGCCATGCATACTGGGCCGAAGCATGAAGGCTGAATGTCAGCGATGCAGTCAATGCCGCCACGGTCCATAGCTTGGAGAGTCGGTTATTTTGCTCCATCAAAGGTATTGCACAATTGGAAAGGCATTTTGCCGAACTTGTGGTCGTTCACGACCTTAACGCTGCTGCCCGTAAAGGTGACGGTAACTTCGCCCACCGTGAGCTCATAGTTGCCTGTTTGGCCGAACACGGTGACGTCAGCCTTGGCATTGCCTGCATAGTCGAGATAATAGGCATTCTTTGTCTTGTCGAAAGGAATGTTCTTGACCGCATAGCTGCCCTGCACAATCTTGCCGACCGCAGGCACTTCGGCCGAGAAGTCGAATGTCTCCTCAGGAAAAACAATGTTCAAGGAACCGTCATTGTTCTGCGAGATGTCGTATTTGGCGCCTGCTGCAGTAGCTGAATACTCCTGGCCTTGAAACGAGAATTTAAGGGCGTCGTTGCCACTGTATACGCCAGCGACGGTAGCTGTCGAAGGATTTTCGTTGTCGTCGCCACATGAAGTGAGGACCGCCGTCGAGATGATTGCAGCAAAGAGCAAAAAAAGTGATAGTGCCTTTTTCATTATAAGATTCATATGTTTTTTATATTTAACATGACTTGTGCAAAGTTACTAAAATTTCATATTCTTGCAAGACACTGTCATAATAAATATAGGAAAGTTCGTGCACGGAAGACATGTAAGGCACGAAGAGTCGGGACGTAGAATCAATGCGGCGCATTAATCGGGCAGGATAACATCCGACATTCCCATTGAAGTACAGCTCACGATACTTGCAGGATCCACCAGAAAGGCACCCATGCGGGTCAACACAAACACGGGAATCCGCTGTAATCAAGACCAATTTGTAAAGAATTTTAGCAAAATTTTAACACTTGGAGGGCACACCATCTAGAACGTACGAAGAGGCTCCGAAGTGTTAAAAAGGGCGCCTTTAAGCCAATTTCAGGCCAAAAAGTCATGAAATCGGGTCGCGATAGTAGCACTATCGCGTCGCGATTCTAACGTAAACGCACCGCGATTCTAACGTAAAGGCACCGCGATTCTAACGTAAAGGCACCGCGATTCTAACGTAAAGCCGATTCAAGAGCTCAAAATTCAGCCGCATTCGAGGCCTTAAAAATATAATCAACTGACTATAAGGTTATTATAAAAACGGCGCAAAAATCGCTCAAATGCGCACGAGAGGAAATGTTTTTCAAAAAAATCGATTTTTCGAGAGCCCTTTGTTGAGATTTATGTTAATGTTTAATGTTTATTGTTTAATGTTTACTCAAGTT